>NZ_AVCC01000094.1 GCF_000622895.1 Herminiimonas sp. CN | reverse complement strand
GTTTTTATGATGCTCGACAGGCGGACGAAAGGGGTGTATGCTGACTACTTAATCGTCCCTATTTACGTGGGTCTTTTTTTCGACCCAAAAGATAACAACTCCCCCCCCTCCTTTTGTATTGCCAAAACCCTGAAACTGTGTCCTGACTCAAAAGTTTATTGCATGGCATCGGTGTCCCCTCCGAGCCGTCTCCCTCGAAACAGGGGTGATGCCATGCGTTTTTTTCAGGGCGAGCAATGCAAAAACAACCGCGTCACATCCGTCTGGATGCCAGCCAACACCTGTCCGTAAGGTTTCTTGTGGGCGCTCAAGTGTCTCTTGAGGGTGACAAGAAATCTACATGGGAGACGATTACCCGTGTTGTGAAGTTCAGCGACCCGCGCTACGGCGTCGTAGACATCACACGCGGCTTGCTGCTGCAGATCGTCGATAACTTCAACAAGGGCACTTACGGTCAGGACATCTTCCTCGATGTCGCGCATGCACCGAATGCCGGTGCCGCCGCAAAAATCGTGAAGCTGGCCGTCGAGGGGAACCGGCTCAGAGGCTTGATGGAGTGGACTCCATACGGCACCGATGCTGTGAAGAACAAGGGCTTTACCTATCTGTCGATCGAATACACCGACGACTACGTGGACCCTGAAACAAGCGAACATCGCGGCCCGTTGATGATGGGCGCTGGACTGGTGGTCCGCCCTGCGGTCAAGGGTAACCAGCCGGTCGATGCGACGCGCTTATCTGAGTCCGGTGATGAAACACCGCTCATCATCCATCCAGAACTCCAAACCAAATTACTGCAGGAGCTACACATGAAACACGCACAATTGCTTGAAAAATTACGCAAGACTTTGCAAGAAAAGAAACTCGCTGCCAGCGTTATTGAATCGTTGATGCTGGCCGCTGCAGAGTCAGTTAAAAATGTTCTTGAGGAAGCCGCTGCGACAATCCTGCTGAAAGCCTTCGAAGATACTGGTATCAAGCTGGCCGAAGAAATCGGCGGTCGCGAAGTTACCCTGTCGGTCAATGTGCCGGCAATTGCCCCCGGCATGACGGCTGATCAGGTCATCGCTCTGATGCAAGCCGAGAACCAGAAGGCCGCAGCCGGCGTCAAGGCGCTGGCCGACAAGCAGGCCGGCAATGTCAAGCTGTTGTCGGACACCATAGCCGCGGTCACCACATTTGACGCGGACGTGAAGAAAGCCCTGGCCGAAGCGGTGGTGGAGCTGGTCACGCCGGAGATGACGCCGGAACAGGTGGTCAAGCTGGCCCAGGTGCAGATCACGCAGGGCAATCAGCTGGCGGTGGCGCGACAACTCTCTGCGCTGGGCTTTCATGCGCCGCTGGGCAGCATCGGCATTCCCGGCATTTCGGTACCGTTCGAGGAGTCGAAGAAGCTGGCCGGCATCTATCACGACAACCTGAAGCTGACTTCGCACTTCGCCGAAGGCAAATTGCGCCTGTCGCCCAAGGACAACGTTTTTATCAATAAGGTGCTGGCCGAGTTCGACCGTCTGCATTCCGGGCAAATCTCGAATGAAGTCAAGATGCTGTCCGGCGGCGGCACTGTGAATATTTCGGACACCAACCTGCCGGTTGGATTCCGGCGCGAGGTGATCCGCGAAGCGCTGTCCGACCTGCGTGTGCTGGAGCTGGTGCAGGCGATGACGGATTTCTCGGCCACAGTGACTACCCAGATCCCGTATGAAGTGCGCGACATGTCGGCAGTGATGAACGACGGCATCGTGTATGAGGGCCAGCCGATCCACCGCGGTGGCATCGGGCAGTTCATGGATACCGCGTACATCCTGCCGATGAAGCTGGCGATGCTGATCTCGAACGAGGCGATCCACTTTACCCAGGCGGCTGCGATCAACTGGGACGCGATGGCGCGCAACGTCGAGTCGAACGCCCGCATCATGCGCGAGCTGATCTGCCGCCGCATCATCAATGAGCTGCAGCGCGCCTCCGACGCTTTCGGCGCGGTGGCGGTACCGGCCGAATCTTTCACCGACCAGCTTGGCGCCACCAGCCAGGTCAAAACGGCGGCCTTCCCTATTGTGCGGGCATTCCAGCAACGCGACCTGCAGGGCAATACGGTCGGCGCAGCGGTCAACCCGATCACGGTGGTGCTGGGCTCTGCTGCCTGCCTGCCGTATGACGGCAGCAATACCCAGGCCACCGGCACCTATTACCGCATCAACAGCTATAACCTGGGCTACCTCCAGTTCGTCAACCAGCTGGGCGTGGCGGTGATGCCGGCCGCAACCGGCACCAACACCATCGCATACAGCCGCGCCACCAACGTGGCCAAGGTCGATCTGGATATCGCGGCCGGCCTGACCTACGAGCAGCAGCTCAACAAGGTGCTGCAGGGCATCGGCGCGCGCAAGGCGCTGCTGTCCGGCCAGCGCTTCGTCACGCCCGATTACCTGCTGATGTCGCCGGTATTGAACGACACCATCACCAACGCCGAGCAGTTCGCGCTGTCGCGCAAGCGCGACGGTACCGATACCAGCGGCGACGGCGACCTGGAGCGCGTCAAGGGCTTGCCGTCCTATGGCACCAATGCGCCGGGCGTCGATCTGGGCGACGAGCGGATCATCATCGGCCAGCGCGGCATGCTGGGTTATGTGGTCGGCAAGCCGTTCGTGACCGGCCAGCCGTTCGAGGCGGTGGACAGCCAGGGCCGTCCGATCGGCAAAAAGCAAGCGTACGGCGAAGAGTATTCCGCCATCAAGGTGCCGACTCCGGTCGCTGGCCGCATGACTTCGCTGATTGCGTTCAGCTTCACAGGCCGCTAAGCAAGGAATAACCCCTGACCAAGCGTAGCCCCAGCCCACCGCGACGGTGGGCTGGTTGTGGCGAGAACCCAAGGAGATTGCATTGAACAAAGTGTCTTACACCAACGAAACAACCCGATTCCAGCATGTCGGCGGGGTCACCATCCCCCCGGGCGAGACCCGCGATGTCGATCCGTCGCTGTTGCCGGATTACCAGCCGGAAGGCGTCGCAGTCGAAGAGGAAGAGATTGACCAGGTCGCAGAACTATTAAAAGTTAACGTCAAGCTTGTTACGGAACAGTTGCCCCACATGTCCGACGACCAGTTGGCGCACGCGGTTTTGCTGGAGCAGGCCGGCCAGAACCGCAAATCCCTGATCGAGGCGATGACGGCAGAGAACCTGCGGCGCGCCACCGATAAGGCCGGGGCGTAATCAGCATGGCCGGTTCGATGTCCCGCGCCGATCTTGCGGCTGACCTGGCCGCGTCGCTGCACGATGCGGCGGAGTCGTTCGTCGATGCCGGCGACATGGCGCGGCTGCTGGACGTGGCGGCATTGGACTTCAGCCGCCATCGGCCGCGCACGCTGCTGGGCACCCTGACCGCCGAGGTCGGCCGCATGGATTACCCGGCGCCGGCCAATCTGTACCTCTTCAAGTCGTCGCTGTGGGGCATTGCGCCGGTAGCGCGCGCCAAACCGTGGGAACGGCAGTGGCCGGGGCCGATGCCGGATGTCCATGTGGCTGACGGCGTATCCGGGCGCGAGCTGCACCTGACGCCGGCGCCGACCCAGCTGCAGCTGATGACGCTGGGTTCCGAGTTCCGCTACTACTATTTCGGCCAGCAGGTGATCGGCGACACCACTGCCGAAACCACGCTGCCCGCCGGCGACCGCTTTCTGCTGCTGCTGCGGGCCCAGGCCGAAGCGATGCGCGAAATGTCGATGCGCAACATCAAAAAACCGGTGCAGATGCGCGACGGCCTGCATTCGGCCCCGCGCAACATGACTCCGGCCGCCCTGCACGTTGAAATGATGCGCGAGTGGGAATCCAAAGTGGCGAGGCTGGGCGTATGAGCATCCTGCATATCGAGGTCGATGCCAGGCAGCTGGAGAAGCGGGTGGCGCGGGCGCTGGTGTCGATGCCGAAGACGCTGGACCGCTTCGTGCAGCGCGGCGCGAATGAATTCGGCAAGGCCGAGAGGATGGAGGTGCCGTTTGCATTGAGCGACCTGAGCCGGAGTATCAATTCGCGCAAGAACGGCATCGCCGATTGGAGCGTCGGGCCGAAGATGCGCTACGCGGCCGCCGTCAACAACGGCGGCCGGCCGCACTGGGCCCCGCTGAATCCGCTGATGGACTGGCTGCGCGTGACCAAGCGCGTGACCGACCCGAGGCAGCTGCGGATCCGCGCTAGGGGCTTGCAGCGCTTCATCGCCGCCCACGGCACCAAAGCCAACCCGTTCGTACAGCGCACCCGCGACAAGATGGATGACCGTGTGATCGCCCTGCTGCGCGAAGGCGTCCATAGCGCAGCACAACAGGCGTTTGAAACATGACTCCACAGACCCCCGAATCCAAAATCCTGGGCACCTTCAAGACCGCACTGGCGGCCGCATACCCGTTGCGCATCGTCACCCGCAGCCTGAAGGACTATGCCGATCGCCCGCCAGCCGAGCTGAAGGCCGGCGTATTTACCATCGTGACCGTCGGCCAGACGGGCGCGGATGTGTTTGACCAGATGCTGAAGTTCATGGTGGTCGGGCAAGTGCAGTTGCATGAAAAAGCCACTGGTGAAGAGATCGAGGAGATCGAGCTGATCATGGCGCGCGAGATCAAGAACCTGATCCAGCGCCAACTGTACGGCCCCTTGATGCGCATCACCGGCATCGATCATTCGGCTCAGCTCGAAACGCCGTACGGCTGGGTGTCGGTGGCGGTCGAATGCGGCCCGTACGACGCCACCGAGCCGCTGACCCTGGACGAGACCATCGGCCACCTGACCGACTTCCTGACCTTCCAAGCCGATATCGACATCAATCAGCCGCACCAGAGCGCGGCTGAACACAGCAAATGGGCCGCAGACGTGCCCGACTACACCACCAGCCAACCCGACGCGCAGCTGCGCGTCGATATCCCCAGGAGCACCCCATGACAAATCAGAAAAAAATCACCCCAAAGCCCGGCATGATCGTGCCGCTGCCGGACGGCAACGGCAATCTGCCTGCCGAGGGCAAGATTGTTGCGCTCAACAGCTACTGGTATCAGCGCCAGACGGACGGCGACGTGACGATCGAGGATGTGCCAGCATCTGCCGACGCACAGGCAGAGTCGACCCCGGCGGCACCGAAAACCAAGCCCAAGTAAGTCCATTCACGTACCACCTAACAGAGAGGAACCGCCATGGCCGACAATGTCAGCTTCCGCGAAATCCCGGCCGACGTTCTCGTGCCCGGGCAATATATTGAAATCGACGGCTCGCGCGCCGACAGCGGCACGCCGCCGATCCCGCGCAAGATCGTCATCATTGGCCAGAAGCTGGACGCCGGTACTGCGGTGACCCTGATGCCGACCGAAGTGCCGGTGGCGACGCCTGACCAGGTCACGCAATTGGGCGGGCGCGGCTCCCTGCTGGCGCAGATGGCGGCTGAAGCATTCAAGGCGCACCCGTACGGCAAATTTACCATTATCGCCGCCGATGACCTAGTGGCCGGTGTGGCGGCAACCGGTTCCATCCTCGCGGCTGGCCCTGCGACGGCATCGGGCACCATTGCGCTGTATATCGACGGCACCCTGGTGCAGGTCGGCGTGACCAGCGGCGATACCGCAATCCAGATCGCGGCCAACATTGCGACCCAGATCAACGCCAATCCGGATCTGCCGTTGTCGGTACCGGTGGCGCCAACCACGGCCACACTGGCGCTGGTAGCCAGGCACAAAGGCGAATCAGGCAATGACCTCGATGTGCGCCACTCATTTTATCTCGGGCAAAACCTGCCGTCCGGCGTGGCGCTGACCGTCACTCCGATGGCGGGCGGCACCGGCAACCCCGATATCGGCCCGCTGCTGGCCGCCATCAAGGGCGACGACCGCATCGTGCTGATCAGCCCCTGGACCGACAGCAGCAACATGGTCAAGATCGAGGCCGACTTCGCCGACCGCTACGGTCCGATGAAACAGCAGGAATCGCATTGCTTCGCCGCTCTGTCCGGTAGCTTCGCCACGCTGGTGACGTACGGCGCCGGACGCAACAGCCCGCATGTGTCGATCATCCCGCGCGAGGGCAACATGATTGCGCCGTGGCGCATTGCCGCGTCGGTGGCCGGTTTGTGTGCACTGCGCGGCTCCGGCGACCCGGCGCGACCGTATTTCGGCATGGTCCTGCCGGGCATCCCGGCACCGGCTGAAGTCGCCCGCTTCGACCAGCCGACCCGCAACAACCTGCTGAAGAACGGGATTTCCACCCTGCGTTACGACGCCGGCGGCAATGCGATGATCGAGATGGTTTCCACGACTTATAAAACCAACAGTTTCGGCGTGCCGACCCGGGCCTACTTCAAGTTGCAGAGCAAATGGACCGCCGATTACTTCCGCTACGCGTGGAAAGTGCTGATTGCGACCCGCTACCCGGATTTCAAGCTGGCCGACGACGGCACCAACTTCGCCCCAGGGCAGCCGATCGTCACGCCGAGCGTGCTGAAGATCGAGACCATCGCTCTGGCGCGCACGCTGGAATACGCCGGCATCATCGAAAACGTGGACGAGTTCAAAAAAACCTTGCTGATCCTGCGCTCGATCGCCAACCCGAACCAGGTCAACGCAGTGGCCAGCCCGAACCTGGTGAACCAGTTCGATGTGTTCGCCGCAGCGGTCAAGTTTATTAACTAAGTACATTAATTAATGTGTCAGACCATATGGAGGATGTGCTCGATATGGTCGGCCAGCAACAGCACAGGAGAAAAGCATGGCTGCATTACTTGCACGACTAAAAATGACCTTCGACGGTCAGACCTACGCTACCGAAGAACGCGCCACCGAAATCGATATCGGAGGCGCCGACAATGAACCGGTACTTGATTCTTCCGGCAATACCCATACCGCTGAGAAACTGCAGCCGGGTATGTTCAAGTGCACGCTGCTGGCGATCGAAGGCTTCAAGCTGCGCCCGGTCCAGGCGATGAAGAACGGCACCATCATTGCGGAGGGGAATAACGGCCTGTCCTTCATGATGCGCAACGCCAAGTGCGGACAGGCGCGTTCCATCGCAAGCGGCGGCAAGATTTCCGCTACTTTCTATGGCGATGTGGAGGAAATGTAAGCATGGCTACCTTTATTGGACAATTTAAAAAGGGCATGAAGGTCGGCAAAGATGTCCACATGGATTTCGAGCTGCGCGAGATGACTACCGAAGACATGCTGGATGCAGAATTGGAAGTGTCGTCGGCCAAGCCGATGAACTTCAATGCCGAGCTGGCCATGCGCCAGTTGGTGCGGGTGGGCAGCTACGAGGGGCCATTCACGGTCGGCATGATCCGCAAGCTGGCGCCGCCGGATTTTCATCTGCTGCGCACCGGACTGGCTGAGGTGGCCAAGTTGGGGGAAGAATCGTCGCCGAGCGAAGCGACCGGCTAAGGGCTGTGCTATTCCTCGGCGTAAAAACGGGCTGGTCGGAGCAGGAAATCCTTTCTCTACCAGCCCATCGTTTTGATTTCTACATTGACCAGCTGACCAGGGAACCCGACGACGATGAGTAACAAGACGGAGGATATCGGCGTCCGGATCTTCACCGACTATACGCAGGCGCTGAAAGACCTGCAGACCTTCGTCGGCAGCGCCGGCAAGGAATTTTCCAGCCTGCCGAAAATCGTGCAACAGATCGGCGCCTCGGTGGATGCCCTGACTGCACAGATCGGCAAGATGGGCCAGACGAACGGTCCGCGCGATCTGCAGCAGGATCTGACCGTGCTGCCGCCGGTAGTGGAGCGTTTGGCGAAGGCGGCCAACCTGGCCGCAGACAATCTTGAAAAGATCGGACAGAAAGGGCGGCGCGGCCTGCGTGAAACCAACGAAGAAGCCAGCCGGCTCTCCAAAACGCTCGACAAGCTGGTCACCGGCGGCAAGGCAGCGGGCGCAGCGATGGCCGGCTGGCAGGCCGGCAAGATGGTATTTGCTCCGCACGTCGATAAAATGGTGGATTACGACACCAAGCTGGCGCACCTGGCTAACGTGGCGATGGCCGACAAATCGCCGGCAGAACGGATTGCCGGCAAGGCGCAGCTGAACGATGCGATTCTGGACGCAACGCGCAAGGGCGGCGGCACGCGCGACGATGCAGCCGATGCGCTGCAAAAAATGACTGGATCCGGGGCGCTTAGCGACAAGGATGCGCTGACCATGCTGCCGTCGGTGATGAAAGGCGCGACAGCCTCCGGCGCACGGCCGGAAGAGATTGCCGATATCGGTATCCGGGCAATGCAGAACTTCGGCTTCAAAGCCACCGACATGCCGAAGATCATGGATATGGCGATGAAGTCCGGCAACCTGGGCGGCTTCGAGCTAAAGGACATGGCGAAGTGGCTGCCGCAACAAATGGCGGAAGCGGCCAACCTCGGCATGAAGGGCGAAAAGGGCCTGGCGCAACTGCTGGCGCTGAATCAGGCATCGATCACTACCGCCGGCAGCACGGATATGGCAGGCAACAACGTGGCCAACCTGCTGGCAAAGATCAACAGCGATGACACCAAAAAGGATTTCAAAAAACAGGGAATCGATCTGACAGGCAGCCTGCAACATGCGATCGGCAAGGGCGTGGACCCAATCACTGCATTTGCCAAGCTGGTTGACCAGGTGATGCTGAAGGACAAGCGATATGTGGCGCTGGAAGCGAAACGCAAGGGCGCCACTGGCAAGGAACAGGAAGATATCCTGGAGCAGCAACTGGCGCTGGTGCAAGGATCTGCCATCGGCAACGTACTGCAGGATCGGCAAGCCAAGGGCGCGTTCCTCGGATTCAAAAAGCAAAGCGTCGAGTTCGACAAGCAGGTAAGCGCAACTACCAATGGGGCGGCGGACGGCACCACCGACGGCAATTACTCCGTGATCGCAGCCGGGCCCGGATTCAAGCAGCAGCAATCCCAGAACGAACTGCTGAATGCGCAGAACGAGGCCATGCAGAAGCTGGTGCCGAGCCTGAACGTATTTTGGGATGGGGTCAGTAAAGTGGGGCGCGAGTATCCGGTATTGAGCACGGCGCTCGGCGGCGGCTATGTTGCCGTCACTACACTGTCTGCCGGCGCTGGCGTGGCGGCGGGCGTGATGATGTTACTGACCAAAAATGCCACCGCCGCGTCCCTGGCGCTGGGTCGGATACCGGGAGTCCCCGGCATGCCAGGAAGCCCCGGTGCGCCGAAGGGCTCGGGCGGCAAAACCCCGTTACCCGGTGGTTTCGGTGTGAAAAGCAATATAGCCATGGCACTAGCGTATGGTGCCTATGATGCCTACAACATCGCCAACAATGACAGTCTCAGCAGCAAGGATAAGAAAATCGGCTATACCGGTGCAGCAGGCGGAGTGGCTGGTGCGTTGGCTGGTGCGCAATTAGGTGCGACTGTCGGCAGCGTCATTCCCGGCCTTGGCACTTTGGTGGGTGGGATAGTCGGTTTAACAATCGGCGGTCTGGTGGGAAACCATTACGGTACAAAAGCAGGCACCGCCGCAGGTGAAGCGATGTTCGGGGACGCCAAGAAATCCGCATCCAATACATACCTGGATAACTTGCACGAAAAAAGCAAATTGAATTCCCCTGAAGCCCGGCAACAGATGCAAACGGCCTTTAACCCGATGACACCGCCAATCGCTTTGCCGTCAGTGGTCAACGCAGTTCCGAGCATGGCGATACAACGGCAAATGGGTACGCCGGGCGGGAATGTCGAAGCAGTGCAAAGAGCATTGACGGAAGGCCTTAAACCGCTGCCCATCGATGCCAGGCTCAAGATCGACGTTGCATTCAATGAGATGGGTAAACCCTACGTGACAAAGCAAAGCGTCAGCGGCAAAGGCATCCGGCTGGATACCGGTCCAATGATGATCCACTGATCAATATCAGTGCCTGCAACCTAACAACTCCCCCCCTCCTTTTGTATTGACGCAGGCGGCAAACTCGGCATCACTTCATCGTGTGACCGAGATTTGCCTTGAGCTTCCGAGACGAACTGCAGCCTGCCTCTTTCCGTGGCGTCCGATTTGAGGTATCCAGCGCGGATACCTCGGTCGGCCGGCGCACGGTGCTGCATGAATTTCCGCTGAAGGATTTGCCGCTGCCGGAAGACATGGGACGCAAGGCGTCCGAATTCGTGATCGACGGCTTCCTGATCGGGGACAATTACCTGTTCAACATGAAGCGCCTGATCGCGGCGCTGACCGAAGCCGGCCCCGGCACGCTGATCCACCCTTCCCTTGGCACCCTGCAGGTATCGCTTGCGCATCCGGCGCGCCTGCGCGAGCAGTTCATCGAGCGGCGCGGCATGGTGTCGTTTTCGCTGGCGTTTGTCGAAGCGGGCGAGGAAGTGCAGCCGTCCACCGAGGTCGATACCCAGCAGGCGGTGGACGATGCGGCCGACGATGCCTATGGCCCGATGGAAGAGGATTTCGCCTCCGAGTTTTCTGTCGATGGCGCGCCGGCCTGGTCGGTGCAGTCGATTGTGGATGAGATCGGCCATATCAACGATGTGGTCAGCTCGGTACGTTCGGCGATGCGCTTTGATTTATCCGCGCTGTCGCAGCTGGTGCGCGCCGGCTCGATGCTGAAAGCCAATGTGATGGGCTTGCTGGCGATGCCGAATGCACTATTTACCGAGCTGTCGGTGCAGTTCCGGGCGCTGGTCGGCCTGTTTGACTTCTCCGGCGCGCAGGGATCGTCGGTCAGCCCATCGCGCAGCCTGAGCGCACTCGGCGCCGTGTTGTCGTCTTCTTCGTCTTTTGCTGGGACATCGTCCGTTGCCGGGGCATCGTCCGGCGCCACTTCGTCAGTCAATTCCTTCGGCAATGCCAGCAAACCAACCAATCCACTGCGCAGCCTGCTGCCGCTGGCGATGTATGGCTATGCCCCTGCAGCTGGATCGAACCCCATTTATTTAGCGTTGTCGCTGCTGGTTAACGGACAGATATCCAGCTCGTATGTACGGCCGACCATCCCGACCAATACCCCGGTGCGCCGGCAGCAGGCCGCCAACCAGGCGGCGGTGTTTGCCCTGGTGGCTCGCTGTGCGGTAGTGGAAGCGGTGCGCTCGTCGATTTACCTGCCGTTCGCCAGTGCCGATGAATCGGTGGCGGTGCGCGACATCCTGTACGACGCGCTGGACATGCTGATGCTGGATGCGCCGGATGCGGTGTATGCAGCGCTGCACGACTTGCGCAGCGCGATGGTGCGCGACATTACCGCGCGCGGCGCGGATCTGGCGCAACTATCCAAAATGACCTTGCCGGCGTCGGTGCCGGCGCAAGTACTGTCGTACCGCCTATATGGCTCCGGCGCGTATGCGGCCGAGCTGGTCGAACGCAACCAGGCGGCGGCCACTGTGCTGCACCCGTTGTTCGTACCGGGCGGCCTGCCGCTGGAGGTGCGCCGTGTCGTCTAGCCCGGTTGTTTCCCTGAAAGTTGGCGGCTTGGTGTTTTCCGGATGGAAGACGCTGCGCGCGGAAATCGGCATCGAGCAGTGCGCCGGCGCGTTCGAGCTGGGCGTAATGGACCGCTGGGCCGGGCAGTCGCAGCCGTGGCAGATAAAACCCGGCGACGCCTGCGAACTGCAGATCAACGGTCAGACCGTGATTACCGGCTACACCGATTCGGTGCGGCCATCGTTCGACAAGCAGGCGCATGGT
>NZ_AVCC01000093.1 GCF_000622895.1 Herminiimonas sp. CN | reverse complement strand
GTCGGCTATTGTTTTTTTAACATACCCTGCATATTCATGTTTTTTACAATGGCTGTTTGTGCTGATGCCTGGCGCAGCGCAGTGCCCGCCACAGAAGCCATAGCGCCAGGAACGGCCATAGCAGCGACAGGAAGTGCGCGGCGCCGTTGAAATTCAGGAATTTCCCCTGCACCCACGCTTGCAGGGTCGCTACGAAGTAGGGATTGGCCGGCACGCTGTTGACCGCCAGCAGGCTGATCGTCAGCATCAGCAGCGCCAGCCGTTTTTGGACCGCCGGTTGCACATAGATCAGGCCGGACAGCATCAGCGCCGCCACCAGCAGGCCGCCGCGGGCGCCGGCGGTGAGCCAGGCGAAGGCATTCTCGGGCGCGAACAGCAGCGCGTTGGCGAGCGATTTGGTGGCTAGCGCCGCGCCGACCAGGATCAGCGTCAGCGCGATTTTGGGTGCGCCCTTGCGCAGCACGCAGTGCAGCAGCAGCACCGCGCCGCACAGCCCGGACGCGGTAATCAGTGTCTCGAGCAGCCAGTAGCGCTCCAGGCTGGGCTCGGGATTGATGCCCAGCAGCGTCTCCAGCTGAATCGGCACCGAGAGCAGGTCGCTGTGCCAGTCCGACAGCCAGTCCGACAGCAGTTCTGATAGCCAGTCCGCCAGGATCGGCACGATCTGGCCGTGGCCGAACAGGTAGCCTTGCGGGAAAATTTGCGCCAGCGGCCACAGCGCCAGCAGGATCATGCCGCCGCTGGCGTCATGCTGGAACCATTGCCGCAGCAGCAGGCGCAGGCGGCCGCGTTCCAGCAGGGCGGCCGAGCTCGCCGCCGCCAGCAGCGCGCCGATGCAGACGCCGCCGAAGTTGGTGTACAGGTCCAGAACGGATGAGACCCGGCTTGGCAGATATTGTTGCACCGCCTCCATCGTGCCCGAAACCAGGCCGCCGGCCAGGATGGCGATGGCGACCGCAGCGGCTTTCCTGGCCCACGGATGCAGCGCGTAAACGACCAGCATGCCGAGCGGAATGTAGCCGGCGATGTTGATCAGGACGTCGAACTTGGTCCAGTATTTCGGCAGCGGAGCCGATAAATAATCCCATGGCTCCAGGCCGACATCGCGCCAGCCGGTGAACGGAAACAAGCTGGCGTAGACGATCAGGAACAGGTAGGCCAGCAGCGCAATGCGTGCCAGCGGCGAGGATTGTGGCGCTGCTGCGGTCATTTCTGCAGCGGCATGCCGGCCAGCCACGCGATCAGTGCGTTGATCAATGCATCGCTGGCCTCGGCCATCGCCCGGGCGCCGCCGGCGGCGTCAGCGCTGGCGGCAGCCGTCTGCTGGCGGAAGGATTTTTGCGCCAGCGGGATGCGGCCGTTGAACAGCGTGGCGCGCAGCGCGAGTTGCGCTTCGCTCTGCTGCGGGCTGCTGAAGTTCTGGATCAGCTGATCGACTTCAATGCGCAGCGTCGGCAGCGTATTGGCGCCTTCGCTGCCCGACAGCACCACGGTGCCGGCTTGCGCCAGGCGTGCTTTCAGGCGCTGCTCCAGCAGTTGCGCCGGCGCCATGCTCCAGCGGCTGCCGGCATACGCGCGGGTTTGCAAGTCGTTTACGTAAGACAGCCGATACAGCATCTGCTGGCTGTTTAGTGCGGCGGGCGCTTGCATTGCAGCGATCGAAAGCGCAGTCGGGACAGTGCCGGAGCCGAGCGCATTGGTCGGATTGACCTCGGGCAATGGGCCGAAGTCGTACAGATTGACCGGCCCGACATGGGTGGCGCAGCCGGCCAGCAGCGCGCATAGCAGTGCGAAGCACCAGCCGGCATGGATTTTCTGGAGTGGAAGCATGGCGGGTCCTTGGCGTGGCACTATAGTGTCCGTTGCGGGTTTCTGTATTTGCAATATACATCTATATGTATATTTAAAGTGGCAATTAAAATATGCGGTAATTGCATGAGTTTTCAATATACTGCCATATTTTATATTTAAGATGCATCGTTACCGGCCGCCAAAGCCCGGTTCCCCCGGCCCCGGCGGCAAATCGGGTGCGCCCAGCAGGATGCTTTGCGGATTTTCGCCGAGTTTCTCGATGTTGCGGTTGATGGCCTGCATCGAGCTGCGCGCTTCGTTGGCCAGCGCATTGATTCTGGGCAGAGCGTCGCGTTCGATGCTGTCTGCAATCGCGCTGTAGTGGTCTGCGGTATCGGTGATTCTGGTCAGCGCGCCGCCGGGCGCTTGCAGCTGGCGGCTGGTCTTGGTCAAGTCGGCTGCCAGTGCACCGGCGTCCCTGGATAGCGCCGAGACCGAGGCCAGCGTTTGTTGCGCATTGTCGGCCAGCGCCGGCAGCTTCTCCAGCGTCGGTTCCAGCTGCTTCGGCAGCGCTTCCAGCGCGGCGGCGGCGCTGCCGATATGGTCGATCGCGCCGACTATTTTTTGCTGGTTGGCCGGTGCCAGCAATGCGTTGAAATTGGCGGTCAGGGCTTCGGTCTGCTGCAGGATCGCGGCGCTGCGGGTCTGGATATTGTCGAGGATGCTGGGCCGGATTTCGATCCGCGCCGGATGGCTCGGATCGCTGGCCAGCAGCGCCGGCTTGCTGCCGTCATCGTCGAGTTGGACGAAGGCGATTCCGGTCACGCCCTGGTAGCCGAGCGTGCCGAAAGTCGATTGCGTGATGGGGGTCTGCGGGTCGACGCTGATCCGGACCAGGATTTCGCCCGCATGCTGCGGATTGAAACCGATGCTGTCCACCTTGCCGACGCCCAGCCCGCGATAGCGCACCGTTGCCTGCGGATTCAGGCCCGATACCGGCAGCCTGGTCACCATTTCATAGGGCACCCGGTTGACCCGGTCGCGGTTGAACCAGAGCGCGAAAAATACCGCTGCAATCAACAGCGCAACGGTAAACAGGCCGGCCAATAGCGCGTGCGACTTATTTTCCATGATCGGTTTCCATTCTATGTGTGCAGCGCTGCCAGCGCCCGCTGCCCGCGTGCGCCGTGGAAGTATTCTTTGATGAACGGATGCTCGAAGGCGATCACCTCGGCTGGTGCGGCGCTGATGATCACGCGCTTGTCGGCCAGCACCGCAATGGTGCTCGACAACGCCAGCAGCGTATCGAGGTCGTGCGTGACCATCACCACCGTCAGCTTGAGTGCCCGATGCAGCGCTCGGATCAGGCGCACGAAAGTGTCCGACATTTCGGGATCGAGGCCGGCGGTCGGTTCGTCCAGGAACAGCAGCTCCGGCTCCAGCGCCAGCGCGCGCGCCAGCGCGACCCGCTTGACCATGCCGCCGGACAGGTCGGCCGGCATTTTGAGCGCATCTTGCGGGCCAAGATCGACCATGGCCAGCTTGAGCAATACCGTGTCGCGGATCAGGTCTTGCGGCAGGGTGCGCAATTCGCGCAGCGGCAGCGCCACGTTCTCGAACGCCGACAGCGAGGAAAACAGCGCGCCCTGCTGGAACAGCATGCCCCAGCGCTGGCGCAGCGCCTGCATCTGCTGCGAACTGGCACGCGCGATATCCTGACCGAACACGCGCACGCTGCCGCTGGTGGGGCGCTGCAAGCCGAGCATCTGGCGCAGCACGGTGGTCTTGCCGGAGCCGGAGCCGCCCACCAGCGACAGGATTTCTCCTTGCTCAACGCGCAGGTTCAGGTTTTGATGAATCAGGTTGGGACCGAAGCGCATGCAGATATCCTGCAGCTCGATGATGGCGGTGGCAGCCATCAGTAACCGACCTTGTTGAAGACGATTGCAAATACCGCATCGGCCAGGATCGTCACCGTGATCGCGCTGACCACCGAAGTGGTGGTGCCGTGTCCGAGGCTTTCGGTATTGGGCTTGATGCGCAGGCCGAAATGGCACGACACCAGCGCGATCAGGCTACCGAACACCACGCCCTTGCCGAGGCCGATCCAATAGTTCGGCAGCGGCACCGCGCCCGGCAGCGATTGCAGGAAATAGCCGGGCGACAGGCCCAGCTGAAATTGGGCCGTGGCCATGCCGCCGAGCAGCGCCATCGCGTCGGTCCAGATCACCAACAGCGGCATCGCCAGCGCCAGCGCAATGACTTTCGGCAGCACCAGCCGGAAGCCGTGCGGCAAGCCCATTACCAGCATCGCGTCGAGTTCTTCGGTGACCCGCATCACGCCCAGCTGGGCGGTAATCGCCGAGCCGGAACGCCCGGCCACCAGGATCGCCGCCAGCAGCGGCCCCAGCTCGCGGATGATGCTCATGCCGAGGATGTTGACCAGATAAATGTCGCCGCCGAAGGTGTGCAACTGCTGCGCCGACAGATACGACAGCACCACGCCGATCAGGAACCCCACCAGCGCAGTGATGCCGAGCGCCTGAAAGCCGATATGGAAGATATTCGCCGACACCTCTTTCCACGGTCCGCGCGCCGGATTGCGCAGGAACTGGCTGAGGTCCAGCAGCAGTTGACCGATCAGGCCGATGAAACTGTAAATGTGTTCGAAAAAATCCAGCACCGCGTTGCCCAGCATAGCCAGTGCCGCCAGCCTGTGTGCCGGCTGCGGCGGCAATGCGGGGTTGCCGGCCTGTGCCAGGCGCGCAAAAAAAGGCTCCAGACCGGAAGGCAGTATCAGGTCGGGCGGCCGGGCCTTGCCCCACAGATTCCAGAAAAACTGGGCGCCGATCAGGTCGAGCCGGTCGACTTGCGATAAATCCCAGCGCACATCGCGAGCGCCGCCAGCCGCCAGCGCGTTGACGCTTTTGATGCTGGCGCGCAACGCCCGCATGACTTTCTTTTGCGCGATGTTTTGCACCAGCCAGGCGCCGGACGCGCGCAGCGTCACGCCGCCGTCGTGGCCGATGCGCTCAACGGCGAGGGTGGGTTCTTGTTTGTCTGGCATCTGCGCAGTGTAAGTGATAAGTGCTGGCGCGTCATTCCGGGTATGCCCGGCAAAATAGTCGGAGTGGTATTCATGCTCGGGTTCAGGGTGCCGCAGTCTGCAAAGAGTGCGTAGTCAGCAGGGTTTCTATATACGCATCGATGATTTTTCCGCCGTCCTGAATCAGGTCAAATCTATCCGGCGCGAATAACCAGGTGGTCAGCAGGCCGCTGATCAGCGAATGCAGCATAACGCTGGCCAGCCGCACATCGAGCGTGGCCGGCAATTGCCCTTCCGCGATCGCGTTCGACAGCAACAGTCTGTTATTGACCGAGCATTCCTGCATCCACTCCTGCTGCCGGATGAAAATCGGATCGGCCGGATCGACGAATTCGCATTTGTGTATCAGGATGTCCAGCACCTTGTTCTGGTGCGGGTTATCCACCGTTTCGCGGAACAGGAAGCGGCAGGTGGTACGCAACTCGCCCAGCGGGTCGCTCGTCTTTTGATCGACCATCGCATCGCGCAGCGTTTGCATCGGCAGCCGAATGCGCTGGCACATCGCATCGAACAGGTCGGCCTTGTTTTTAAAATGCCAGTAGATCGCGCCGCGCGTTACATCGGCTGCATCAGCCACGTCGGCCAGCGACGTATTCGACACGCCCTTGGCATGGAAAACGTCTTCGGCCGCATCGAGAATGCGCTCGCGGGTTTCCAGCGCTTTTTCCTTGGTGCATCTTGCCATGATGAAATATCCTTGTTGCGTATTTTCAAATATCAAATAATGCATTAACTTAACATACATTCGCGAATGTATATATAATGGGGCCGGCTCCAGTTCAGGATGGATACTGCAATGGCGCAGCGGTATTGGCAGAATCGCTATAGAATCTGCCGAGCCGGCGGCAGGGAAGCCGGCTTGCCTGCGCATTCCGCATGGCCGGGGATGTCTTGAATTATTTGCCGGGATTTGCGTGCGAGGCTGAAGTTTTGCGCATCGCACCGCTGCTGTCTGTTTTTAGCCCCATTCATCTGTCCATCCGCCTGCCGTTCCGGCCTGCGGATGGTTTACAAACCATTACCGTATGAGAGTTCCATGACATCAAATCAACGTTTTGCGCGCCTGGGTGCCGCACTCGCCGTGTTATCGATTTTCGCCGGCTGCGGTGAAAAAAACCAGGCCGGGCCGGGCGCCGGCATGCCGCCGCCCGAAGTGGCGGTGGTGACGGTGGCGCCGCAGCGGCTGACCATCAGCAATGAATTGCCGGGCCGGCTGGAAGCGACGCGGGTGGCGCAAGTGCGCGCGCGCGTGGCCGGCATCGTGCAGAAGCGCGAATTCCGCGAAGGTAGCGATGTCAAGGCCGGCGAACTGCTGTTCCGGATCGATCCGGCCACCTATCAGGCCAGTCTGGAGAGCGCACAAGCGGCGCTGGCCCGGGCCGAGGCCAACCTGGTGCAAGCCAGCCTGAAGCTGCAGCGCTACCAGCCGCTGGTGGAAATCAATGCGGTCAGCAAGCAGGAATACGACGATGCCAATGCGGCGCAGAAGCAGGCTGCCGCCGACGTCGCGTCGGCCAAGGCGGCCCGCACTACGGCCAGCCTGAATCTCGGCTATGCCAGCGTGACCGCGCCGATTTCCGGCCGTATCGGCCGCGCGCTGGTGACCGAAGGCGCGCTGGTCGGCCAAGGCGAGGCGACCCAGTTGGCGACGATCCAGCAGCTCGATCCGATTTACGTCAACCTGACCCAATCCAGCACCGATCTGCTGCAACTGCAGCGCGCGCTGGCCAGCGGCCAGCTGCAAGGCGTCGGCAAGGGCAAGGCGGCAGTCACGCTGGTGCTGGAAGACGGCACGCCGTACCCGCTGCCGGGCAAGCTACTGTTTTCCGACCTCGCCGTGGATGAAAGCACCGGCGCGGTCAGCCTGCGGGCCGAATTCCCGAACCCGCAGCGCAGCCTGCTGCCGGGGATGTATGTGCGCGCCAGGCTGGAGCAGGCGGTCCAGGAGCAAGCGATCAGCGTGCCGCAGCAGGCGGTCACGCGCAGCGCCGACAGCGCTTCGGTGATGGTGGTTGGCGCCGACGGCAAGGTGGCTGCGCGCACGGTGAAAACCAGCAGCGCACAGGGCACTGCCTGGCTGATCAGCGAGGGTCTGCAGGCCGGCGACCGGGTGGTGGTCGAGGGGCTGCAAAAAATCAAGCCGGGCGCCGTCGTCAAGGTCGTGCCATGGCAGCCGAAAGCGCCAGATACTGGCAAGGTTGCACCACCTTCTCCGCAGCAAAATGGCTCTAAAAAGAAAGATACTCCTGTAGTTGCACCGGCTGCATCCGCCGCAAAAGCGCAATAAGGAGTACGGAATGGGAAAATTCTTCATCGACCGGCCGGTCTTTGCGTGGGTGCTGGCGACCTTCATCATGCTGGCCGGGATCCTGGCCATCACGCAATTGCCGGTGTCGCAGTATCCGAGCATCGCCCCGCCGACCATCGTGGTGACCGCCGCCTATCCGGGCGCCACCGCCCAGACCCTGGACGACAGCGTGACCAGCCTGATCGAGCAGGAAATGAACGGCGCCGACGGCCTGCAATACATCGAATCGCAGAGCCAGGCCAACGGCCAGGTACAGATCACGGTAACGTTTTCGACCGGTACCAATCCCGATCTGGCTGCGGTGGATGTGCAAAACCGCCTGAAGCGGGTCGAGGCCCGCTTGCCGCAGGCGGTCACCCAGCAAGGCGTGCAGGTGACCAAGTCGCGCAGCAACTTCCTGCTGTTCATCACGCTGGCCTCGCAGGACGGCAAGCTCGATCCGGTGGCGCTGGGCGATTATGCGTCGCGCAATATTCTCAATGAAATCAAGCGCGTGCCGGGCGTTGGCCAGGCCATATTGTTCGGCACCGAGCGCGCGATGCGGGTCTGGGTCGATCCGGCCAGGCTGATCGGCTACAAGCTGACCCCGGCCGATGTCTCAGCTGCGATCAAGAACCAGAATGCCCAGGTTGCCTCCGGCACGCTGGGCGATCTGCCGAGCCCCGGTTCGCAGCAGATTTCCGCTTCTATCGTGGTGTCCGGGCAGTTGTCGACGGTCGAGCAGTTCGGTGCCATCGTGCTGCGCGCGAATCCCGACGGTTCGCTGGTGCGGCTGCGCGACGTGGCGCGCATCGAAGTCGGCGGCCAGAATTACGCCACTTCGGCGCGCATCGACGGCAAGCCGATTTCGGCGATCGGGGTGCAACTGTCGCCTACCGCCAATGCGCTCGGCACTGCCAAGGCAATTCACGCCAAGATGGATGAGCTGTCGAAATACTTCCCGCCCGGCGTCAAATACGTGGTGCCGTACGACACTTCCAAGTTCGTCCAGATTTCGATCGAGGAAGTGGTCAAGACCCTGCTGGAAGCGATCCTGCTGGTGTTTTTGGTGATGTATTTGTTCCTGCAGAACATCCGCTACACGCTGATTCCGACCATCGTGGTGCCGGTGGCGCTGCTGGGCACCTTCGCCACCCTGCTGCTGTTCGGCTTTTCGATCAACGTGCTGACCATGTTCGGCATGGTGCTGGCGATCGGCATCCTGGTCGATGACGCGATCGTGGTGGTGGAAAACGTCGAGCGCATCATGAGCGAGGAAGGCCTGTCGCCGCGCGACGCCACCCGCAAGGCGATGGGGCAGATTACCGGCGCGCTGATCGGCATCACGCTGGTGCTGATCGCGGTGTTCATCCCGATGGCATTCTTCGGCGGCGCAGTCGGCGCGATTTATCGCCAGTTCTCGCTGTCGATGGTGGCTTCGATGTTCTTCTCGGTGCTGATGGCATTTACGCTGACGCCGGCGCTGTGCGCAACACTGCTGAAACCGGTCACGGCTGGCCATCATCACGAAAAAACCGGTTTCTTCGGCTGGTTCAATCGCGGCTTTAGCCGCACCGCCACCGGCTACCAGAGTTTCATCGGCAAGATGCTGGGCAAGACCGGGCGCTACATGATGGTATACGGCCTGATCCTGGTGTGCGTCGGCTTACTGTACGTGCGTCTGCCGGCATCGTTCCTGCCGACCGAAGACCAGGGCTATCTGGTAACCAACATCCAGTTGCCGCCCGGCGCTTCCACCAGCCGCACGCTGGAGGTGATCAAGAAGGTCGAGGATTACTACCTGAAGCAGCCCGCCGTGGCGCACATCATCGCGGTGGCCGGCTTCAGCTTTTCCGGCAACGGCCAGAATGCCGGGCTGGCGTTCACGCCGCTGAAAAGCTGGGACGAGCGCGGCCCGCAGGATTCGGCCGATGCGATCGCCGGCCGCGCGATGGGGGCGCTGATGCAAATCAAGGATGCGATCGTGTTCCCGATCAATCCGCCGCCGATTCCCGAGCTGGGCAACGCCACCGGCTTCACCTTCCGTCTGCAGGACCGCGGCGGCGTCGGCCACGATGGGCTGGTGGCGGCGCGCAATCAGATGCTGGGCATGGCTGCGCAGAGCAAGGTGCTGGCCGGGGTGCGGCCGGAAGGCCTGGAAGATGCGCCGCAACTGCAGCTCAATATCGACCGCGACAAGGCTAATGCGCTCGGCGTGTCGTTCGCCGACATCAATAGCGTGCTGTCGACTGCGCTCGGTTCCAGCTATGTCAACGACTTCCCGAACCAGGGCCGCCAGCAGCGCGTGATCGTGCAGGCCGATGCGCCGCAGCGGCTGCAGCCGGAAGACCTGGCCAGGCTGTATGCGCGCAATGGCAAGGGTGAGATGGTGCCGTTCTCGTCTTTCGTCAGCTCGCAATGGATCACCGGTCCGGTGCAGCTGATCCGCTACAACGGTTATCCGGCCATGAAGATTTCCGGCGGCGCCGCGCCCGGCCGCAGCACCGGCGAAGCGATGGCCGAGATGGAAGCGCTGGTGGCCAAACTGCCGCCCGGCTTCGGCTTCGAATGGACCGGCCAGTCGCTGGAAGAGCAAAAATCCGGCTCGCAAGCGCCGATGCTGTACGGGCTATCGCTACTGGCGGTGTTCCTGGTGCTGGCCGCGCTGTATGAAAGCACTTCGATTCCGGTCGCGGTGATGCTGGTGGTGCCGCTCGGGATACTCGGCGCGCTGCTGGGGGTGACCCTGCGCGGCATGCCCAACGACGTGTACTTCAAGGTCGGGATGATCGCGGTGGTCGGGCTGTCGGCCAAGAATGCGATCCTGATCATCGAGTTCGCCAAGGACCTGCAGGCGCAGGGCATGGGCCTGATCGAAGCCACGCTGGAAGCGGTGCACCTGCGCTTTAGGCCGATCCTGATGACTTCGTTCGCCTTCATCCTCGGCGTGCTGCCGCTGGTGCTGGCCAGCGGCGCCGGCTCGGCCAGCCAGCGCGCGATCGGCACCGGCGTCATGAGCGGGATGATTACCGCCACTCTGCTGGCAGTATTCCTGGTGCCGGTGTTCTTTGTGGTGATGCGCACCCTGTTCAAGGGCAGCGAACGGCAGCGCAAGATGTACGCGGCACACAAGCAAATCGACGTGGAGAATCAAGATGATTAAATCAAGAATGTTGCCATCCATGCGGCAATTGACGTTGTTTCTGCTGGCCGTAGGCGTGCTGTCCGGCTGTTCGCTGGCGCCGCAGTACGTGCGCCCGGACGCCCCGGTGGCAGCCAGCTACGGCGTGCCATCGGGCAGCGCCGCAGCGGCCAATGCAACCCGGCTGGCAACCGGGATCGGCTGGCGCGAATTCTTCCGGGATGCGCGGCTGCAGGCGCTGATTGCCAGCGCGCTCGATAACAACCGCGACCTGCGCGCGGCTGCGCTGCGCATCGAGGAAGCCCGGGCCCAGTACAACATCCAGTCGGCCGACCGGCTGCCGACCCTGAACGGCGTGGCCAGCGGCGCGCGCAGCCGGACCCCGGCCGACCTGCGTTCGCAAGGCAGCAACAACACCGGCGGGCGCTACGATGTCGGCGCCAGCCTGGCTGCGTTCGAGCTGGACTTCTTCGGCCGCGTGCGCAGCCTGAACGACGCCGCGCTGGCGCAATACCTGGCCACCGAGGAAGCGCGCCAGTCGGTCCAGATCAGCCTGGTGGCGGAAGTCGCCAAAGCCTATCTGGCCGAGCGCGCATTCGCCCAGCAGCAGGTGCTGGCGCAGCAATCGTTCGATGCCCGCAGCAGCAGCTACACGCTGGCGCAGAAGCGCTTCGAGGTCGGCGCCAGTTCGGCGCTCGACATCCGCCAGGACGAATCGCTGCTGCAATCGGCACGGGTTGCGCTGGTGACGCTGTCGCGCCAGCGCGCCCAGGCCGAAAACGCCCTGGTGCTGCTGGTCGGCAAGCCGCTGGCCGACTTGCCGCCGGCGCAGCCGCTGGCGGCGCAAAACATCGTGACCGAGATCCCGGCCGGCCTGCCGTCGGACCTGCTGGCCAACCGGCCCGACATCCGCCAGTTCGAACAGCAACTGAAAGCGGCCAATGCCAATATCGGCGCCGCACGGGCTGCCTTCTTCCCGCGCATTACGCTGACCGCCAGCGCCGGCACCGCCAGCAGCGCGCTGGCCGGGCTGTTCGATGCCGGCTCCGGGGCCTGGTCGTTCGCGCCGCAACTGGTGCTGCCGATCTTCGACGGCGGGCGCAACCAGGGCAACCTGAACCTGGCCGAAGTGCGCAAGGATATGGCGATTGTCAATTACGAAAAAGCCATCCAGAGCGCCTTTCGCGAAGTCTCCGACGCGCTGGTGGCGCGCAGCCTGCTCGACGAGCAGATTGCCGCCCAGGCCGCAGTGCGGGACGCTGAAGCCGAGCGCCTGAAACTGTCGGAAGCGCGCTTTCGCAACGGCATCGCCAGCTCGCTCGACGTGTTCGACGCCCAGCGCCAATCGTTCGCCGCCGAGCAAACGCTGGTGCAGGCCCAACTGCTGCGCCTGACCAATGCGATCGATCTGTACCGGGCGCTGGGCGGCGGCCTGCAGGAAGGCCGCCAGATGCAATAGACAGCAGGCTGCGCAGAGTTCTGCCGGGATTTAAAAAAGATGGGGTATGTCTATAAATACCAAACATAGCGCATGTTTTTTTGTTGCTGCGTTAAAAA
>NZ_AVCC01000092.1 GCF_000622895.1 Herminiimonas sp. CN | reverse complement strand
ATGCATCCAGGATACGTTCTATGTCGGCACCATCAAGGGCGTGGGATGCATTTACCAGCAGACCTTCGTCGATACCTACTCGAAATAGGCCGCAGCCAAGCTCTACACCACAAAGACGCCGATTACTGCCGCCGATTTGTTGAATGACCGGGTATTGCCCTTCCTAGAGGAGCAAGGCATGGGGCTGATCCGCATACTGACCGATCGGGGAACGGAATACTGCGGCCGGCCGGAATCCCATGGCTATCAGTTCTACCCGGCCTTGAATGACATCGAGCATACCAAGACCAAGGTCTGTCATCCGCAAACCAACGGTATTTGCGAGCGCTTTCACAAGACGATCCTGCAGGAGTTTTACCAGGTTGCATTCCGGCGCAAGATCTACCGCTCGATCGAAGAATTGCAGGCCGATCTGGATGATTGGCTGGCCCATTACAACAATGACCGCACGCATCAAGGCAAGATGTGCTGCGGCCGCACACCGATGCAAACTTTAATCGCAGGAAAGGAGGCGTGGCACGATAAAATCACCACATTGAACAACTGAATTTGACCTGACAGCAGCGTACGTCAAATCGGGTGACTGTCAGATCGGATCGCGATCACTACATTTGAGCGTCTTCTGGCTGCGGCCATTGCGGGTATTGCCGGTTGCATTGGCGACCAGTTGATTCTTACCATGACCAAGGTGCTCCGTCATTTCAGCTTGCAGCACGCGCTCGACCAGAGCCTTGGTGAGTTGCTTCAACAGGCCATCCTGGCCGATCAAATCTTCCGGTGTTTTGTAGTCGGCCAATAGGGCATCAATCATGTCGGAAGGCAGGGCTTTCTTTTCTACAGTCATCATTGCTCCTTGCAATACGGCAGTTTCCTGTCAAATGACCGTTTACACAAAATTTCTTACACCCTCCAGACGGCACACGGTATGCATCGGATAGATGGCTTGATTCGTTTTCACGAATTCGTATTCCGTTTGGGCAGCGTCTCGGTTTCCCGAGCAAACCAGGCCGCGGCTTTTGAGAGGATCTCCCGCTCCAGTTTCAATTGCCGGTTCTCCCGCTTTAGACGCGTGAATTCCTGGCGCTCGGCGCTGGTGAGCCCATCGTGTCGTTTGTCCGCATCGCGCTCGGCTTGCTCCACCCACTTGCGTATCGTCTGCACTGTGGGCTCAAATTCCTTGGCCAGTTCTTCCGGAGTGCGCCGGGCTTGAACCAATTCAACCATTTTCCAACGGAAATCCGGCGGATAAGCATCTCTGTGTTGTTGCATAGCGAATACCGCCTTCTCTACAGGATAGGTGTCCACGAAACCGAGGCAACTTCAGCTAATTTTGCACAAAACCGGTTGCTGTCGGACTAATGTCCATACTTTCGCTGACGTTTTGGGCGCTCAACCCTCTGTTCTTTGATCATGCGAACGACTTCCAGCTTCAGGCTGGTGTCGAATTTCTTGCGCTGCTTTGCCATGTAATGCTCCTCATGCGGTGGATTTTCCACCTGTTGAGGTGTCCGGACAAATTAGACCACTGCATTTTTCGTTGACAGAGTTAAAAGCGCAATATAGAATCTAAACATGCAAAATAATTCATTTGAAAAAATTAACATGTATTATGATACATGTATCAAATGACCGCACTGATAAGTGGATATTCGAGAGATGGGTGTATTGATGGATACGAAAACTCAAACGGTAACTTGGTGGAAGTCCGGCAAATCTGCTGCAGCGGCTTTGTTCGGTCCGCTGGTCGACATCACGATTGATGGCAAAACCGTGTCCGCCCCTGCCGGCAGTTCGGTGCTGTCAGCGGCCACCGCGGCCGGCATCTACATACCGGCGCTGTGCGCGCATCCCGATTTGCCGCCCTCATGCCAGCGCGGCGATAAGGATGGCGGCTGCGGCTTGTGTATGGTCGATGTTGCCGGTGAGGATGCGCCGCGGAAATCGTGTTCAATGATGGTTGAGGCCGGTATGGCGATTAGTACCACCTCGACGGAAATCAATCGGATGCGTGCAGCCGCGATTGCCAAAACGCTCGCTACCCACCCGCATGTCTGCCTGACTTGCCCGCAGCGTGACGGCTGTAGCCGTACCACCTGCTCCTATGGTAACCCGGTCGAGACGCGCTGCTGTTCGATTTTCAATAGCTGTGAACTGCGCAAGGTTTCCGACTACATTGGCATCCCGAACACGACACCACCTTACAAGCCGGCGCGCTTGCCGGTGGTGCTGGACGAACCGTTTTACGACCGCGACTACAACCTGTGCATCGACTGCCGCCGCTGTCTGATCGCCTGCAACGAAGTGCGCGGCGTCGGCTGCCTCGAAGTCAAGGAGACCGATGGCCGCAAATGGGTCGGCACTATAAAGCCGACGCTGCTCGAGTCGGGCTGCAAATTCTGTAGTGCCTGCGTCGAAGTTTGTCCGACCGGCGCGCTGATGGACCGCACGCTCGATGTCTCGCACAAGGAAGAATCACAGGTGCCGTGCAAAGCGACCTGCCCGGCCGGGATCGACGTGCCGCGCTATGTGCAACTGGTTGGCCTTGGCAAGTACAGCGAAGCGACTGCCGTAGTGCGCGAAAAGTTGCCGTTCCCAGGCATTCTCGGTCGTGCCTGCTTCAGTCCGTGCGAATCGGCTTGCCGCCGCAAGCATCTGGACCAGCCGCTGTCGATCCGCAGCCTGAAACGGCTTGCCGCCGACAATGACACTGGCCTATGGCGCGCGCTGTCCAGGCAATTGCCGGCCACAGGACGCAGGGCTGCCGTGATTGGTGCCGGTCCGGCTGGTCTGACCACCGCCTATTACCTGGCGAAGAAGGGCCATGCGGTTACCGTATTTGAAGCGCTTCCGGCTGCTGGCGGCATGGTGCGCTACGGCATCCCGTCGTACCGGGTGCCGCTTGACGTCATCGACCGCGAAGTAGCTGAAGTCGAGCAGCTTGGGGTCGAATTCCGTTTCAACACCCGTATCGAGAATATAGACACGCTGCTAAGCCAGGGATATGAATCCGTATTCATCGGCATCGGCACTCAAGGTGGTGACAAACTCGGGATTCCCGGCGACGATCTGCCAAATGTGGTCGACAGCCCGACCTTCCTGCGCGCTGCTGCGTTGGGCAAGGTCGGTACTCTGGAATCAGACATCATGGTCGGAAAACATGTGGCGGTAATCGGCGGCGGCAATGTCGCTACCGACAACTGTCGCTCTTCGCGCCGGTTGGGTGGTGAACAGGTCAGCATGATCTATCGCCGCACCCGCGACGAGATGCCGGCGCGTGAGGACGAGGTGCAGGGCTGCTTGGATGAAGGCGTGAACCTGCGCTTTTTGACTGCACCGAAGAAAATTGCATTGAATCCGGATGGCGCTAGCCTTCTGAAAGTGACCTATGCCAAGATGGAACTGGGCGAAGCCGATGCCAGTGGCCGCCGCCGGCCGGTCGAGATTGCCGGCAGCGACTTTGAAGAAGAAGTCGATCTGGTGATAGCCGCGATCGGCCAGCATGCGCAAAGCTTCGACGGCTTCGGTGTACAGACCGGTAAGGGCGGGCGGATCCAAGTGCGCGAGGATACGCTGCTGACCAGTCGGCCTGGCGTGTTTGCTGGCGGCGACGTTGTGCTCGGGCCGGCCAGCCTGATCGAGGCGGTGGCGCAGGGCCGCAAGGCGGCTGCCGCGATGGATGCATTCCTTGGTGGTGACGGTAATATCGAAGAAAAACTGCTGGCGGACGACTGGGACACCGACCCGCATATCGGGCGCGAGGATGGTTTCAATCAAAAGCAACGGCTGCATCCGATCTTCATCGCCAACGACCAGCGCAACAACTGGAACGAGGTCGAACTTGGCTTCGACGCCACTTCGGCGCAGGCCGAAGCGCTGCGCTGCCTGAAGTGCAACCTGGCTGCCAAGCTCGACAGTATGGTGTTGCCGCCGGAAGCCTGGCTCGATTTCACCGGCAGCGTGGTGGCCGGCATCTGTACTGAAGCGGGCGTGTTCCAACTGCTTGATGCTGATAAAAATGTATTGACTATCAAGGGTGTTGAGAATCTGCGGCAGGGTCTCGAAGAACAGCTCGGACGCAACCCGGATGCCCGCCATTTCATCTTTGAAGAAGCGCCGATGTACACCCAGCGCGAGAGTCAGTTCATGCAGGCCTACCTGCAACAGCACGGCAAGATGCCGGGTGGCGGCTCGGATGAAATGGACGATTTATTCTGACTGCGGAAAGGAAAACTCATGGCACAGATAATCGATTTTCGAACCCGGCGCGAAGTGCAAACACAGACACCCGCTTCGCCCGATCCGAAAATGTGCTGCACCCGCTGCGGGGCCGAGGTCTGGACTATTTTGCAGGGCGGCCAGATCTGTTGCAGCGATTGCGAAGAGAGTTGTCCATTCCGTATTAACTTCACCCGCGAGGCATTGCAATGACCGGATTCAAACACATCACCTATACATCGGACCACGGACTGATCACGCTGACGCTGAACAAGCCGCCGTACAACGTGCTCGACATCGATATGATGGTCGAGATCAATAGCGCGCTCGACAGCGTACTGAGAGACGACAGCGCCCGCGTACTGTTAATCAGCGGCGCCGGCGAAAAGGCATTTTCGGCCGGCGTCGACGTCGCTGACCATACGCCAGACAAGGTCGATCGGATGATTGATGTTTTCCACGGCATTTTCCGGCGACTGGAAACGGTGCAGATCCCAACTATCGCCGCGTTAAACGGCGTGGCGCTGGGTGGCGGTTGTGAACTGGCACTGGGTTGCGACATGATTATTGCCGCCAGCCATGCCAAGCTTGGACAGCCTGAAATCCAGCTCGGCGTGTTTCCGCCGATCGCCGCAATCCTGCTGCCGCGTATCCTGTCGAGCGGCAAGGCGTATGAACTGCTGCTGGGCGGCGCCAATATCGATGCCAATGAAGCACACCGTCTCTCGCTGGTCAACCAGGTGATCCCGAAGGAAGAATTTGCCGCCGGCAGCATCGCCTATGTCAGCAAGTTCCTGTCATTGAGCCGGCCGGCACTGGTTTATACCAAGAAAGCGGTGCGCGCTGCCAGCGGTAAGCCGTTTGCCGAAGCGCTGGCTGCTGCCGAAAAGATTTACCTGAAGGAATTGATGCCGACCGCAGACGCCAACGAAGGGCTCAATTCGTTCATGCAAAAGCGTCCAGCTGTCTGGCAGCACAAATAAACGAACGTGGGCGCGAGGGAGTCTTGACTTCATCGCGCTGGATTAATCACCAAGGGAGATTGAATTGATACCTGAATATATCGACACCTGGCAAATGACCGAGCCTGGCAAGCTGGTCCGCACCAAGATCCCGATGCCTGCGTTGAATCCGACCGAAGCACTAGTCGAGGTTCGGGGTTGCGGCGTCTGCCATACTGACATTTCGTATTTTTACATGGGTGTGCCGACCGAGCACAAGCCGCCACTGTCGTTGGGCCACGAGATCAGCGGCGTGGTGGTCGCTGGCCCATCGCACCTGGTTGGCAAGGAAGTGATCGTGCCGGCAGTGATGCCGTGTAATGAATGCGATATCTGTAAGTCGGGTCGCCAGAACCGCTGTCTGGCGCAAAAAATGCCAGGCAATTCGCTTGGCATCTACGGCGGTTTTTCCAGTCATATCCCGGTACCGGCTGCTGACTTGTGCGTGATCGAGAACCGCGGCGAGCAGCCATTGGAGCACATGTCGGTGATCGCCGATGCCGTCACGACACCGTATCAGGCAGCCGTGCGCGGCCGGGTCGGCCCTGGCGATCGCGTGATCATCGTGGGTGCAGCCGGCGGCGTCGGCAGCTTCATGACCCAGGTTGCCAAGGGCATGGGCGCTTCGACTGTCATCGGGATCGATATCAACGGCGACAAGCTGAAGATGATGGAGCAATACGGCGCCGACTTCACAGTCAACTCGCGCGACAAGAGCATCAAGGAAGTCAAAGATGCGATCAAGTCGTATTGCAAGGAAAAGAATATCCCGGCCAATCACAGCTGGAAAATTTTCGAAGTCACTGGCGTCAAACCCGGCCAGGAACTGGCGCTGGCGCTGCTGTCGTTTGTCGGCACGCTGGTGGTGGTCGGTTACGGCACTGCGGAAACCTCGTACATGCTGTCGCGGCTGATGGCATTCGACGCCGAGATCATCGGTACTTGGGGCTGTCCGCCGAAAGGCTACCCAAAAGTGCTCGAAATGTGCCTAGATGGACGCATCCAACTGGAGCCGTTTGTCGAAACCCGGCCGATGAGCCAGATTCAAGAAGTGTTCGAAGCAGCGCATCATGGCGAACTCAAAAAGCGCGTGATTCTGGTCCCCGATTTCAATTAAGGAGAATTAAAAATGACCGATATGTCCCTCAGCTGGTTACCCAGAGAAAATGAATTGAAAGACCATCAACTGTTCGATAACAAGTTGATCAACGGCGAAGCGCCGGGCGTGATCTATGAAACACGCCCAGTCCTCGATCCTAAAGGCCAGCCGGTCGCCGGACTGTCCGCAGTCTGGATCTGGCTCAACAATCCGACGCAATACAATTCATATACGACTGAAATGGTCAAGGGTGTGATCGCCGGCTTCCAGAAAGCGTCGAGCGACCGTACCGTAGTGGCCGTCGTGTTTGCTGCAGTCGGTGAAAAGGCGTTCTGCACCGGCGGCAATACGGTTGAATACGCGAGCTACTACAGCAAACGGCCGAATGAATACGGCGAATACATGGACCTGTTCAACGCGATGGTCGATGCAATTCTGAACTGCAAGAAGCCAGTGATCTGCCGTGTCAACGGCATGCGCGTCGGCGGCGGCCAGGAAATCGGGTTGGCCTGTGACCTCACGGTATCGTCCGATCTGGCTATTTATGGTCAGGCCGGTCCGAAGCACGGCTCGGCACCGGATGGCGGTGCTACTGACTTCCTGCCATGGTTCCTGTCGATGGAAGATGCGCTGTTCAACTGCGTTTCCTGCGAGACTTGGAGCGCATACAAGATGAAGGCCAAGGGCATGATCACCAAGGTGGTGCCGGTGCTGAAGAAAGACGGCAAGTTCATCCGCAACCCGCAAGTGAAAACCGCCAACTATGTCGAAGACGGTGAAATCGTCTACGGGGAACCGATCGAACAAAGCGACATGGCCGCCGCCAAGGACTTGATGGCAACATCGACCATCGATTTCGAACTGCTCGACAAGGAAGTCAATGCGCTGGTCTGGAAATTCACCAACTTGTTCCCGCATTGCCTGATGAAATCGATCGACGGCATCCGCGGCAAGAAGAAATTTTTCTGGGATCAGATGAAATTGCCAAACCGCCACTGGCTCGCTGCGAACATGAATTATGAAGCCTACCTCGGCTTCAACGCCTTCAGCACCAAGAAAATCACCGGTAAGGATGTGATTGACTTCATCAAATACCGTCAGATGACGGCCGAAGGCGCGCCGATGAATGATGCACTGGCCAGCGCTGTTTTGGGCAAGCCGAAAGACTAACAAAGGCCCAACCAAGTGTGGCAGCAGTAAAAGCAGGGGGCGGAGTTTTTTGCGGCATTTGGCGCAAATGACTCTGCCCCCTGCTTTCACGGGTTCGAAGTGAAGCACAACTTATTCCCGGCATTTTACAATTCCGTCAAGGGTAATCATGCTATTAAAAAACAAAGTGGCACTTGTCACCGGTGCTGGTCAAGGCTTGGGCGCAGCGATTGCGCATGCGTTTGCCCAGCAAGGCGCGCAGGTCGCGGTAGCCGATATCAACGCCGAAGCGGCCAATAAGATTGCCGCTGAAATTTGCCAGGCAGGCGGCAGTGCGCACGGGTATGGCTGCAACGTGGCCGATCGTGCCCAGGTCATTGCGATGACAGCGGAAATCACGCAGCGCTTCGAGCGCATCGACATCCTTGTCAACAACGCCGGCATTACCCGTCCGGCCATGTTGCACAAAATGAGCGAAGACCAATGGGATGCAGTGCTCAATGTCCATTTGAAAGGTAGCTTCAATTGCCTGCAGGCAGTGGTCAACGGCATGATAGAACGCGGCTATGGCCGTATTATCAACGTCACCTCTACCGCCGGCGTACTCGGTACCATCGGTCAGATCAACTACAGCGCGGCCAAGGCCGGCATCGTCGGCATTACCATGTCGGCCGCCAAGGAACTCGGTAAATACAATATTACAGTTAACGCGATTGCGCCCGGTGCGGCGACGCCGATGACCGAGGTAATCCGCACCGACGATCGCTTCAAGGACAACTATCTGGCGCGTCTGCCGCTAGGACGCTGGGCCGAGCCAAGTGAAGTTGCGCCAGCCTTCATTTTCCTCGCCTCAGACTGGGCTAGCTATGTTACTGGGCAAATCCTTGGTGTTGATGGCGGCCTGACTATTCGCTAAACGTGCTTTGATGGGCTTTGCGCATTCCTTGCTTGATGAACTCAGGAGCCCGATGTTCATCATAGGAAGGTGAGCTGGATTTGCTGATTTCCTGCATCAGAGTTTCCGTAGAGGGGGCAAGTAGCTCATTTATGGGCGGTGTTTTCACCACTAATCCGGAAAGTCTTGCGCGCTGCTTGATGACTTCCGGGGATTTTTGCTATTTTTGTGCAATATCCGGGTCAGTTGATCGTTACTTTTGCAGTGCTTGGCTGCAGATCCAGCAGTTTTTTGAGAGCATCTCTTAGTGCAATTTCACTGCCGGTGGTGAACGTTAGCAGCAAGCCTGGGCTGCTGGATGCGTTAAGCAGATCATGGTCTTTGAGGAGACTTGCCAGATGTAGGGCAATCGGCCGGCCGGTATCGATAATAGTAATCGGGCCGGAGCCAGCGTCGCAGATCGCATCCTGGAACAGTGGCAGCACGAAAGGATAGTGGGTGCATCCCAGCACCAGCGTGTCGGCGCCCTGGGCAATCAGCGGCGCGGCATAACGCTGTACCAGTTCTGCGGTGGCAGCCGATTGTAGCTCGCCCTTTTCGATCTGGTCGGCCAGCCCGGTGCAGGCTTGCGTCAGCACCCGCACTCCGCTATCGGCCGCGATGCGTTCGCTCAATTGCCGGAATTTGCTGCTGGCGAGCGTGCGTTCGGTGGCCAGCACGCCGATCGTATTGTTTTTGCTTAGTGCGGCGGCCGGTTTCAGTCCTGGCTCAACGCCGACTATAGGTAACCGTGGGTGGCACGCCCGCAGCGCCTTGATGGCCGCTGCAGTGGCGGTATTGCAGGCTACCACGATGGCTTTGGCGCCGTGTTGCAGCAGAAAATCTGTAATTGCCAGCGACCGGGTGACGATGAATTGCTCTGGCTTGCCGCCATAGGGTGCAAAGCCCGAGTCGGCAAAATACAGTACATTTTCATGCGGCAATCGGGCCTGGATATGGCGCAGTACCGACAGGCCGCCGATGCCGGAATCAAAAATGCCGATAGGCGCCGTAGTCGCAACCGGAGTGCTCGCACGTTCGGAAAAGGTGGTCAATGGATGGGGCAAAATAAGACGGTGGAATGGCGGGCGAGCTGCCGGTAATGAATCGAATCAGAACCAGCACTTCGCCCGGCGAGGGTAGACCGGTGCTTACTTGGTGGTGACTGCGATGTCGCCCACCGAGGTCGCGGCGATCCGGGCTTGCCATTCCTTCGGCCCGGTTTCGTGCACTGAGGTGCCGTTGGCGTCGACCGCTACCGTGACCGGCATGTCTTTGACGTCAAACTCGTAGATCGCTTCCATGCCGAGATCGGCAAAGCCGACCACTTTTGCGCTCTTGATGGCTTTCGAAACTAGATAGGCTGCGCCGCCGACCGCCATCAGGTACGCCGATTGGTGCCGCTTGATTGAGTCGATCGCAACCGGTCCGCGCTCGGCCTTGCCGACCATCGAGATCAGGCCGGTTTTTTCCAGCATCATGTCGGTGAACTTGTCCATCCGGGTCGCGGTGGTCGGGCCGGCCGGGCCGACCGCCTCGTCGCGCACCGGATCGACCGGGCCGACGTAGTAGATCACGCGGTTGGTGAAATCGACCGGCAGTGGCTCGCCCTTGGCCAGCATGTCCTGGATGCGCTTGTGGGCAGCGTCGCGGCCGGTCAGCATCTTGCCGTTCAGCAGCAGGGTCTGGCCCGGCCTCCAGGAGGCGACTTCGGCCTTGGTCAGGGTGTTGAGGTCGATTCGCTTGGATTTTTCGGTGTCAGGCGCCCAGTGCACTTCCGGCCAGTCGGACAGCGACGGCGGCTCCATGAAGGCCGGGCCGGAACCGTCGAGCACGAAATGGCCGTGACGGGTGGCCGCGCAGTTCGGGATCATCGCTACCGGCTTGGAGGCGGCGTGGGTCGGATACATCATGATTTTCACGTCGAGCACCGTGGTCAGGCCGCCCAGGCCCTGCGCGCCGATGCCGAGCGCATTGATTTTCTGGAACAGCTCGATGCGCAGTTCCTCGGTCTTGTTCTGCGGGCCGCGTTTCAGCAGGTCGTACATGTTGATGTCTTCCATCAGCACTTCCTTGGCCATCAGCATGGCTTTTTCGGCGGTGCCGCCGATGCCGATCCCCAGCATGCCCGGCGGGCACCAGCCGGCGCCCATGGTCGGCACGGTCTTCATGACCCAGTCCACCAGCGAGTCGGACGGATTGAGCATCACGAACTTGGTCTTGTTCTCGGAGCCGCCGCCCTTGGCTGCGATCTGCACGTCGATTGTATTGCCCGGCACCAGTTCCATGTGAATCACGGCCGGGGTGTTGTCCTTGGTATTTTTGCGCTCGAAATGCGGATCGGCCACGATCGAGGCGCGCAGCTTGTTCTCTGGATTGTTATAGCCGCGCCGCACGCCTTCGTTGACGGCATCGGCGATCGAACCCTTGAAGCCTTCCAGCCGGACTTCCATGCCGATCTTCAGAAAGACATTGACGATGCCGGTATCCTGGCAAATCGGGCGATGGCCTTCCGCGCACATGCGCGAATTAGTCAGGATCTGCGCAATCGCATCCTTGGCCGCCGGGCTTTGCTCTGCCTCATAAGCACGCGCCAGATGGGCGATGTAGTCGGCCGGATGGTAATAACTGATGTATTGCAGCGCCGCGGCAACGGATTCGATGAGGTCGTCCTGCTTGATGATGGTCATTAGAGTTCTCGTTTGGTTAGATAATGATGATTATTTTATCGGTGTATGTTGGCTCAAATAGAATTCTGGCTTGCCCGTATCAACAAGTAATCGAGCTGATGCATGAGGGGATGCGAGTTGAGTGTTGTCTGCTGGTAAAAATCACAATAAACGGATTTGGAAAAATGCGGTTGAGGATGATTTCTTTAATGCCGAGTGCTGCTCCGGTATTTGTTCGGAGTTTTATAAAAAAGCATACCGGTACGTGTATTTTTTCATATCGCCATAAAATAATGCGATAAACGCAGTATTTTCATTCATACCCCTGCATAAATTTATGCCATCAAGACGTTTTTCGCTGGCTGGAAGAACTTGCATATCCTGCAGCCATATTCGCGCCAAACAGGATTTTACACTGGCTGGGTAGGAAATCGACTGACAGCAAGCCAGACTCGATTAAAGCCCATGCCTGGGCCGTTAATGTAATGGATGCCATCGAACGGGCAAGGGGGTGCGCTAAAGTATTCGGTTATAAAATCGCCGCAACAATGACAAAGCGCAACAATGCAAGTGGTGAAACTGGCATAACTAAAAAAGCGGATTTTGCTTAAATTCATTCCGAAACAAGACTGCCGGAATCTAGGGAAGGGCAGCAGCAAGCAGATTTTTTTCGACGGCATTACAGATTGCAATGACCGCTTTTCAAGCACGCGTGTTTTGTTGTCGCGTAATGATGGTGTGCATGGTTCAGTATGTGTAAGGCTTCAGTAAGAGTGAAAGTCTATGTTGTCAACAAAATTACCACTACATGGAGAAGACAAATGTCAGGCACTGAATCCGC
>NZ_AVCC01000091.1 GCF_000622895.1 Herminiimonas sp. CN | reverse complement strand
GAGCCACCGGTCTTTGTGGCGCAGGCGCGCCAGCGGGGTGTGCGTCAGGGCATTGAAGGTGTGCCGACATTGGCGGCAACGGTAGCGTTGCAACCCGCAACTGGTGCCCCAGCGCTGCAGTTGCGTGTTGCCGCAGTGCGGACAGAGCGGCTTTTCCTGCAAACCTTGCTCGATCAACCGGATGACTTCTTCTGCATCCCCCCGCCGGTCCAGTTCACTGCGCAGGCGCTCTTTTTGTCCCCGGTTCAGAGCATTGAGTTGCTCCAGCCACGTTTTGAAGTTCGCTGTTTTCACGGCTTTGCCCTCCATAAACATTGAATGTCAAAGGTTGGACAGCAATTCAACAGCAAAGTGCTACATAGCCAGTATTTCAGCATACCCGTGCATCAAGTCGATATTGCCGGCAATCCCAGCAGGGATTCGTAGATCAGATTCTGCAGCATCGCCTGGTTGGTCGGATCGAGATCATCGAACAACACGCCGTATAAAAAACGCGCCGGCCCACCCTTTTTGGTAGCCGGCAACATACGCTGGCTGCGAATGGTTGCGCGGGTTTCGATCAGCACCTCTTGATTGCCCGGCTTGATCTGAAACGAAAACGACAGCGGAATCTTCGCTTCAGGTTGGCCCAGCGCGACATCTGCAATGATCTGCGCACCGACCACGCTGAGGTCGGTAATGGTGCCGTGTTCCTCGGTGCCTCTGATGTGTACCGGCAATTGCACCTTGACCCTGACCGCTTTGCGCAATGCGGTGGCCTGGATTTGGCTGGGGAAAGTGAGGTGCATGTAAAAACGCGGGCTGAGGAAAATCGAATCCACGCTGCAAGAAAACGTGAAGACGCTCATGCCGGAGAAGACGCGCACGGTGATGTCCTCGCCATTTTGCAGCGGAACCGCGAGTCCATGCTCGAACGGAATTTTCAGCAGCAGGTATTCGCCGCTCACATAACCGATCAGGGTGGTGTAATAAATCAACGGCTGCGCGCCGCGCCTGAGCGTGATTTGCATGCGGGTACCGACTGCCAACTTGATATCGTCAAAACTGATCATGTGGTCGATGGATATTTCCGAAATGTGCGATGCATCATAATGCCGGTTATCTCCGCAAAAAACTTACAAATTCGGCGCCAGCCAGCGCTCGACGTCGTCCCGGCTGGCACCGCGGCGCGCCACCATGTCGTCGATCTGATCGGGGCCGATCTTGCCGACGCTGAAATACTTCGACTGCGGATGCGCAAAATAGAAACCCGATACTGCCGCGCCCGGATACATCGCGAACGAATCAGTCAGCTGCATGCCGATCTCGTCGCATTGCAGCAGCTTGAACATGTCGGCCTTGACCGTGTGTTCGGGGCAGGCCGGATAGCCGGGCGCCGGCCGGATGCCCTTGTAGCTTTCCTTGATCAGCGCGTTCTTGTCCAGTTGCTCCTGCGCTGCATAGCCCCACAAATCGGTCCGCACGCGCTGGTGCAGGTACTCGGCGAAGGCTTCGGCCAAGCGGTCGGCCAGCGATTTCAGCAGAATCGACGAATAATCGTCAAACGCATCCTCGAAGCGCTTTTCGTATTTCTCGATGCCGATGCCGGCGGTGACTGCGAACATGCCGATGTAGTCTTTGACGCCGGAGGATTTCGGCGCGATGAAGTCGGCCAGGCACTGGTTCGGGCGCGCCACGCCGTCGATCACCGGTTTCTCGCCCTGCTGGCGCAATCCGTAATAGGTGAACGCGACTTCGGTGCGGCTGTCGTCGGTATAGATTTCGATGTCGTCATCGTTGATGCTGTTGGCCGGCAGCAGGGCGACGACGCCGTTGGCGGTCAGCCAGCGGCCTTCGATCACCCGCTTCAGCAGCGCCTGCCCTTCGGCAAACACCTTGCTGGCGGTCTCGCCGACCACCGGGTCCTGCAGGATGGCGGGGAACGGCCCGGCCAGATCCCAGGTCTGGAAGAACGGGCCCCAGTCGATGTACTGCGCGATGATGTTCAGGTCGACATTCCTGAACACCCGGCGGCCGATGAACTTCGGCTTCACCGGCGCGCACTCGCCCTCGAACGCAACCCGCATCTTGTTGGCGCGCGCCCCCGCCAGCGACAACATCGGCACCGTTTTCTTGTTCGCATGCTGATGCCGGATGCGCTCGTAATCGGTCGCAATCTCGGCCAGATACTGATCGCGCGACTCCGGCGTCAGCAGCGATTGCGCGACCGAGACCGAACGCGAAGCATCCGGCACATACACCACCGGCCCTTCGTAATTGACCGCGATCTTGACTGCGGTGTGGGCGCGCGAAGTGGTGGCGCCGCCGATCATCAACGGAATCTTCAGCATGCGGAAATGCGGGTCGCGCTGCATTTCCCTGGCGACGTGCGCCATCTCTTCCAGCGACGGCGTGATCAGGCCGGAAAGGCCGACGATATCGGCGCCTTCAACCTTGGCACGTGCCAGAATTTCCGAGCACGGCACCATCACGCCCATGTTCACCACTTCGAAGTTATTGCATTGCAGCACCACCGACACGATGTTCTTGCCGATATCGTGCACGTCGCCTTTCACGGTCGCGATCACGATCTTGCCCTTAGGCTTGGCTTTGAACCCGGTGCGCTGTTCTTCCAGCAGTTTTTCGGCCTCGATGAACGGGATCAGGTGCGCGACCGCCTGCTTCATCACGCGCGCCGACTTCACCACCTGCGGCAGGAACATCTTGCCCTGACCGAACAGGTCGCCGACGATGTTCATGCCGTCCATCAGCGGCCCTTCGATCACGTGGATCGGCCGTCCGCCGTTGGCCAGCAATTGCTGGCGCGCTTCTTCGGTATCCTCGACGATCCAGTTGGTGGTGCCGGTGACCAGCGCATGCGACAGCCGCTGCTGCACGGTGCCGTTGCGCCACTCGAGCGTCGCTTCTTCCTTCTTGTCGCCGGCCTTCAGGGTGCCGGCGATTTCGATCATGCGCTCGGTCGCATCCTCACGCCGGTTCAGCACCACGTCCTCGACCCGCTCGCGCAACTCAGCCGGGATATTGTCGTAGACCCCGACCATGCCGGCGTTGACGATGCCCATCGTCATGCCGGCCTGGATCGCGTGGTACAGGAATACCGTATGGATCGCTTCGCGCGCCGGATCGTTGCCGCGGAAGGAAAAACTGACGTTGGAAACCCCGCCGGAAATCTTCGCATGCGGCAGGTTTTCCTTGATCCAGCGCGTGGCGTTGATGAAATCGACCGCGTAATTGTTGTGTTCCTCGATGCCGGTCGCAATCGCGAAGATGTTCGGGTCGAAGATGATGTCTTCCGGCGGAAAGTCGAGCTTGTCTATCAGCAAATCGTAGGCGCGCTTGCAGATTTCGGTCTTGCGCTCGAAGGTGTCGGCCTGGCCCTTTTCGTCGAAGGCCATCACGATCGCCGCCGCGCCGTAGCGGCGGCACAGCCTGGCCTGGCGCAGGAATTCTTCCTCGCCTTCCTTCATCGAGATCGAGTTCACCACCGCCTTGCCCTGCACGCACTTCAGCCCGGCCTCGATCACCGACCATTTGCTGGAGTCGATCATGATCGGCACCCGCGCGATGTCGGGCTCGGACGCGATCAGGTTCAAAAAGCGCGTCATCGCGGCCACCGAATCGAGCATCGCCTCATCCATGTTGATGTCGATGATCTGCGCGCCGTTCTCGACCTGCTGCCGCGCCACCGCCAGCGCGGCATCGTACTGCTCGCCCAGGATCATCCGCGCGAATGCCTTGGAGCCGGTGACGTTGGTGCGTTCGCCGACATTGACGAACAGCGAGCTGTCGTCGATCGTGAACGGCTCCAGCCCGGCCAGCCGCATCGCCTGCGGCACCTCGGGAATCCGGCGCGGCGCGATGTCCCTGACCACTTCGGCAATCGCCTTGATGTGGGCCGGCGTGGTGCCGCAGCAGCCGCCAGCGACGTTGATGAAGCCGCTTTCGGCGAAATCCTTCAAGAGCGAAGAAGTGTCGGCCGGCAATTCGTCGAAACCGGTGTCGCTCATCGGGTTCGGCAGGCCGGCGTTCGGATAGATGCAGACGAAGGTGTCGGCGATGGTCGACAGTTCTTCCGCATACGGCCGCATCAGCGCCGCGCCCAGCGCGCAGTTCAGCCCGATCGTCAGCGGCTTCGCATGACGCACCGAATTCCAGAATGCCGGCACGGTCTGGCCCGACAGGATGCGCCCCGACGCATCGGTGACGGTGCCGGAAATCATGATCGGCAGCTTCGCTTTTCCGTTACCCTTGGATTCCTCGAAGAAAGTGTCGATTGCGAACAGCGCGGCCTTGCAGTTCAGCGTGTCGAAAATGGTTTCGACCAGCAGCACGTCGGCGCCGCCCTCGACCAGTGCCCGGGTCTGTTCCAGATAGGCAGCCACCAGCTGGTCGAAGGTCACGTTGCGCGCGGCCGGGTCGTTGACGTCGGGCGAGATCGAGGCGGTCTTCGGGGTCGGCCCCAGCGCGCCGGCGACGAAGCGCGGCTTGTCGGCACTGGAATACTTGTCGCAGGCGGCGCGCGCCAGCCTGGCGGCCTGCAGGTTCATCTCGTAGGCCAGATGTCCCATGTGGTAATCGTCCTGCGCCACGCTGGTGGCGCCGAAGGTATTGGTCTCGATCAGGTCGGCGCCGGCGGCCAGGTACTGCTCGTGGATTTCGGAAATGATCTGCGGCTGGGTCAGCGTCAGCAGCTCGTTGTTGCCCTTGACGAACAATTCGCGCGTGCTTGCCGCACCATCGGCCGCCACCGGCGCGGCGAAATCGGCGAAGCGCCCGTTTGGCCCGCCGCGGTAATCCTGCTCGGTCAGCTTGTACTGCTGGATCATGGTGCCCATCGCGCCGTCCAGGATCAGGATGCGTTTGGCGAGCAGCTCGCGCAGGGTGGCTTCGGTGGCGGAGATGGCGGTGCGTGTCATAGTGTCGTTCTCAAAAAGCAAAAAACCCGACTAGCCAGGAGTCGTGCGGTCTCCTTAAAGCGGGTCGGGTCATCTTCCACTTTAGCTGTATTTATGGCGGAGCGGCGTTGCCTGCCTCCCCCATTGCGCCCGCAAGCTGTTTCTCAAATCGGCGCTGAATCGTAGACGGAAATTATACGCCAAATCAAGGATTTGCTTTTTCAGGAACAGAACGGAGCGGTTTTTCGCAGCCGACGCAGCAGGGGTACCGCAGCATGCTGCGGAGGTTGCAACTTGCCGGCAGGATATGCCGATATCAAATCAGCAAATGCAGTATTGATGAATATCAAAATCGACGCAAAAACCGCCACCATACTGTAAGCAGTGGATGGCAGCGGCATGCGGGCGCATCCAATTCCGTGGAGGTACATGATGGCCAACATCGACGATAGCGCGATCGAAAATTTCAGGGCGGCGTTGCGCGGGCCGCTGCTGCTGCCTGACGATCCCGGCTACGATGAAGCGCGCAGCATCTGGAACGCGATGATCGACCGCCGCCCGGCGCTGATCGCGCGTTGCTCCGGGACGTCCGATGTGATGTCCGCGGTCAACTTTGCGCGCGAGCACGATCTGCTGCTGGCGGTGCGCGGCGGCGGCCACAATATCGCCGGCAACGCGGTCTGCGACGGCGGCCTGATGCTCGACCTGTCGCTGATGCAATCGGTCTGGATCGACCCCGAGGCGCGCCTCGCCTATGTGGAAGCCGGCGCCACGCTGGCCGACTTCGACCATGAGGCGCAAGCCTTCGGGCTGGCCACGCCGCTGGGCATCAACTCGACCACCGGCGTCGCCGGCCTGACGCTGGGCGGCGGCTTCGGCTGGCTTTCTCGCCGGCACGGGATGTCGGTCGACAACTTGGTCGCGGCCGAAATCGTCACCGCCGACGGCAAGCGGCTGTGGGTCAGCGCCGCCAAGCATCCGGAGCTGTTCTGGGCGATCCGCGGCGGCGGCGGCAACTTCGGCGTGGTCACGCTGTTCGAATTTGCGCTGCATCCGTTCGGCCCCGAAGTGCTGACCGGACTGCTGGTGTTCCCGTTCGACCAGGCCAAGCAAGTGCTGACCCGCTACCGCGACTTCGTCGACGGCATGCCGGAAGACCTGAGCGTGTGGGCGGTGCTGCGCCAAGCGCCGCCGCTGCCGTTCCTGGCGCCGGAAGTGCATGGCAAGGAAGTGGTGGTGCTCGCCATCTTTTACGCCGGCGACATCGAGGACGGCCGGCGCGCGATCGAACCGCTGCGCAGCATCGGCCAGCCTTGCGGCGAATTCATCGGCGTCCAGCCGTACAGCGCCTGGCAGAAAACCTTCGACCCGCTGCTGGCGCCGGGGGCGCGCAATTACTGGAAATCGCATAATTTTTCGGCGCTCAGCGATGCTGCGATCGACACCGTGATCCGCTACGCAGGCCAGCTGCCCGGGCCGCAGTGCGAAATCTTCCTGGGCCTGATCGGCGGCCAAGCCAGCCGGCCGGCACCCGACGCCACCGCCTATGCCAACCGCGATACGCTGTATGCAATGAACGTCCACACCCGCTGGAACGATCCGGCCGAAGACGCCAAATGCATCGCCTGGGCCCGCGCATTTTTCGATGCGGCAGCGCCGTACGCCAGCGGCAGCGTCTATGTCAACTTCCTGACCCAGGACGAAAGCAGCCGGATCAGCGCCGCCTACGGGCCGAATTATCAGCGTCTGGTACAGGTGAAAAACCAGTACGACCCGCACAACCTGTTCCGGCACAACCAGAACATCAAGCCGTCGATTTAAGGGGGATAGCGGGCTGGTTTGCGAAAGATCAAAATTGCCCGATCCGACCGGCGCTAGTGTTGCAGCAAGGGGTAAGGAGAACAAGATGCGGATCGGTGGAATTTCTACGTTGGAGGCAGTCCATTGCAAGCGTGAGGCGAGCGTGCTGGAAGCTGCGTTGCTGATGCGCCAGCACCATGTCGGCGATCTGATCGTGGTCGATGAAGTGGATGGCAGCCTGATGCCGGTCGGCATACTGACCGACCGCGACATCGTGGTGTCGATCACGGCCGAAGGACTGGACTCGAAGAGCATCGAAGTGGGCGACATCATGAGTACCGAGTTGCTGTCTACCAGCGAAGATGCCGATGTGCACGAAACCATAGAACAGATGCGCGTCAAGGGCGTGCGCCGGCTGCCGGTGATCAACAGCAGCGGCACATTGGTCGGGGTGGTCAGCGTCGATGATCTGATGGAATTTCTGGCCGAGGAGATGACCGAGTTGTCGCGCATCAGCTTGCGCCAGCAATCGATTGAAAAACAAGTCCGCAAATAATTCCGCATGAGAAGGCAGCCCTTGTGCCTGCATTTTGGACAACCCCGGTTTTCCTGTCTGGCAGCCGCACTGGGAATGGCCGTGATATGCGCGGCGGCCGGCGCCCAGCCCGCCCCCGAGCTGCGGGTTGAAGTCCTGGCCGGGGATCTGGAACACCCGTGGGCGCTGGCTTTTATCGGCGACGGCCGCATGCTGGTTACCGAGCGCCCGGGACGCTTGCGGCTGGTGCAGCCGGACGGCGCGCTGGGGCCGCCGATTGCCGGGGTGCCGCAGGTCGATGCGGTCGGCCAGGGCGGCTTGCTCGATGTGGCGGCCGACAGCGATTTTGTGCGCAACCGTACCATCTACTTTTGCTACGCAGAGCCTGGCATCGCCGGCAACGCGACCGCGCTGGCTTCGGCCCGGCTGTCGCCGGACGGCCAGCGGCTGGAGCAGGTCACGGTGCTGTTCAGGCAGCGTCCGAGGGTCCGCAGCAGCCTGCATTTCGGCTGCCGCATCGTGGAAAACACCGACGGCACGCTGTTCCTGACGCTGGGCGAGCGCTTCTTCCGTATGCAGGAAGCGCAAAATCTGGCCAACCACCTCGGCAAGGTGGTGCGGCTGCGCAAGGACGGCAGCGTGCCGCCGGACAACCCGTTTGTCGGCACGGCCGGCGCCCTGCCGGAAATCTGGAGCATCGGCCATCGCAACATGCAGGGCGCCACGCTGGGGCCGGACGGCCGGCTCTGGACCCACGAGCACGGCCCGCAAGGCGGCGACGAAATCAACCTGCCCGAAGCGGGCAAGAACTACGGCTGGCCCGTCATCACCTACGGCGAGAACTACGGCGGCGGCAAGATCGGCGCCGGCCTGACCGCCCGGCCCGGCATGGAACAGCCGCTGTACCAGTGGACGCCGTCGATTGCGCCGTCCGGCATGGCCTTCCTGCGCAGCGCGCGCTACGGCCCGGGCTGGCAAGGCAACCTGTTTGTCGGCTCGCTGAAATTTCATCTGTTGCTGCGCCTGGAATTGCGCGATGGCAAGGTGGTGCGGGAACAGCGCCTGCTGCAACAGCTCGACCAGCGCATCCGCGACGTGCGCGAAGGGCCGGACGGCTTGCTGTATCTGCTGACCGACGAAGACCGCGGCCAGTTGATTCGCCTGCAACCGGGTCGCTAAGGCCGGCGTTCAGGGCATCCTGGACGGCAGCTTGATGGTTTCGCCGGCCACCATGAACACGCCCTTGCCGCGGTGGTGGAGGGTCTGCGGCAGCGTTTTTTTCAGCGGGATGATCCAGGCTTGCAGCACTTCGAGAATGAAGAAATTGTATTTGGCGACCAGCTTGGTATCGACCACTCGGCATTCCAGGTTCGCATAGCACTCGTCGATCAGCGGCGGCTTGACGCAGGCTGCGGCGACCGGCGTCAGGCCGAACAGCTTGAACTTGTCGACCTGGCGTCCGGATGTGTTGCCGCAGCCAACCACGTGCGACGCCAGTTGCACGGTCGGGATGTTGAGCACGCACTCCTTGCTCGCCTTCAGCGCGGCGAATGAAAAATTCCGGCTGCTGACCACGCAGCCCACCAGCGGCGGCTCGAACTCCAGCATGGTGTGCCACGACATCGTCATGATGTTGGCCCGGCCTTTGCTAAAGGTGGTGACCAGCACCACCGGCCCGGGTTCGAGCAAACGATAGACTTTGGACAAGGGGAAGGATTTTTTTGCCATGTCGCCACCCGCAGATTGAGGATTCTCATGATTGCGCAACAACTGCAGTAGATAATATTGCCTGAAGCGACGCCGCGGCAGTTTGTGATCGCGCAACCATCGCACAAATGCTGCAGCCGCTTAAATACTATATATTGTATTTTTATATATCACATAAAATGGTGCGGAAACTGCATGGTTTTTACCTATACTCCAGATAAATCTATTTTTAGACGAGAATCCGCGAAAGTGCTGCGGCATGCCCGGTGGCCGGCATGCTAGCCTTGCCGCTGGATCATCCACTGGCTGCCATGTACACCCAATTCTTCAGTTTGCAACAAGCGCCGTTCTCGATCGCCCCCGATCCGCGCTACCTGTTCATGAGCGAACAGCATCGGGAAGCGCTGGCGCATTTGCTGTACGGCGTCGGCAGCGGCGGCGGTTTCGTGCTGCTGACCGGCGAAATCGGAACCGGCAAGACCACCGTCTGCCGCTGCCTGCTGGAACAGATTCCGGCCAACTGCAACGTCGCCTATATCTTCAACCCGAAGCTGACGGTGCCGGAATTGCTGCAGACCATCTGCGCCGAATTCGGCATCGGCCTGCCGCACGGCGCTGGCGAGGCTGCATCGGCCAAGAAGTGCGTCGATGCGCTCAATGCCTGCCTGCTGGCCGCCCACGCCGAGGGCCGGCACAGCGTCCTGATCATCGACGAAGCGCAAAGCCTGTCGGCCGAGGTGCTGGAACAATTGCGGCTGCTGACCAATCTGGAAACCAGCCAAAGCAAACTGCTGCAAATTATCCTGATCGGCCAGCCCGAACTGCGCAGCATGCTGGCCCGGCCGGAGCTGGAACAACTGTCCCAGCGCGTGATCGCCCGCTACCACCTGGGACCGCTGTCGGCGCCGGAAACCGCGCACTATATCCGGCATCGGCTGGCAGTGGCCGGCATGCTTGCCGCCAGCGCATTTCCGGCGACGCTGACGCGGCAGATTCATCGCCTCACGCAAGGGGTGCCGCGCCGCATCAACCTGCTGTGCGACCGCGCATTGCTGGGCGCATACAGCAGGGACCAGCACACGGTCGACCGCGCGCTGGTCAGGCAGGCCGCGCGTGAAGTGTTCGGCGCTGCGCCGGCGACTGGCGCACCGGCGATCCGATCGCGCCTGACTTGGCTGATGGCCGGCGCCATCATCGCCGCCGCCCTGGCTTTCGGCTGGAAGCTGCAGCGCGGACCAGGCAAGCCGGACCAGCCCGTTCGCATTACTTCCGCCCAAGCCCGCCCCGCCCCGCGGCCGGCCGCTGCAACGGCACCGCTGCAAGCAGACGCCGGCTGGCCGGAGCGCCAGGACGCTTACCGCCAACTGGCGCAGCTGTGGGGCTTTGCGTTGCCGGAAGGACTGCCCTGCCAGGCCGTGCAGCAACAACGCGTGAGCTGTTATGTTGCCAACGACATCGATTTGGCAGCACTGGCGCAACTCGATCGCCCGGCGATTCTGACCCTGCAGGATCGCACCAATGTCCGCTACTACGCGCTGCTGGCCGGCCTGACCCCGGCCAACGCCACTTTGCGCAAAGGCAATGCCAGCATCACCGTGCCGCTGGCCGCGCTGGAGGCGCAATTTCGCGGCCAGATAGTGACCTTCTGGCGCACCCCGACCGCGCGCGACATCGCCGGCCTGGCGTTCGGCGCGGGCACGCAGGGCGCCGAAGTCGACTGGATTGCGACCCAGCTGGCGCAACCGCCCGGCCAGCCATTCAGCCCGGCCCTGACGCGCCAGGTGCAACAGTTCCAGCGCGCCCACGGGCTGGTCGCCGACGGCGTGGTCGGCCCGATGACCTTCATGCACCTGAACCGTGCCGCCGGCATCGATGAGCCGCGCCTGTCCCAAGTCGGGATCGCCACTACGGAGCCGAAAAGATAATGTCGTACATTCTGGATGCCCTGAAAAAGGCCGAAGCGCAACGCGCGCTGGGCGCGCTGCCGAATATCCATGCGCCGGCGGCATTTGCCGCCGCTCCCAGCGACCGCGCACCGCTGCGGCGCCGCGCAGCGCGCTGGGGCGGGCTGGCGGCGCTGCTCGCGATCCTGGCCGCGCTGGCCTGGCTGCGGCCTTGGCAGCCCGGCACTGCGCTGCCGCAAGCGCAGGCACGCAAGCCGGCAACCGTCGTGGCGACAACACCGCCGGCTACGCCGGCATTGCCGCCATCGACGCGCACTCCACTTGCGCCGCAGCGCAAAACTGTGCCGCCGCCAGCAAGCAAGCCGAGCAAGCCGAAAGCCGCTGCCAGCACCGCGCCGCGGCCGATTGCCGCCGCCCCGCTCGTCCAAAAACCGGCATTGCCGGCGGCGGCGGCGACCGATGCACCCGAGCCGGAACTGCAGACGCTGGACGAACTGCCGCCCCAGATCCAGAGAGCGATTCCAGCGCTGGTCATCAGCGGCTACATCTATTCCGGCAACCGGGCCGAGCGTTCGCTGCTGGTCAACAACCAGTTGCTGCGCGAAGGCGATACCGTCGCACCCGGCCTGGTTCTGGAAAAAATGCTGCGCGGCGCAGTGGTGCTGAATTACCACGGATATCGCTACCGGATGCCGTATTGATCGACACTCAATCGAATCCATCCGCAAAAAAATTGATCTGCATCATGTATGAAGAATTAGCATATCGCTACTATCAGCGTCCATGATCTCCCGCAACATTCACGATATTTTCACCGGAAAATATGCGTATTGACGCACTTACCGCAGTGCCTAAGGATGAATTTGTGATACCCGCTTTAGCCACAACCACTGACGACAGCGCCAATCTGAAAAATATTCTGGCCAACACCAGCCTGTTCAAAATGCTCGACGAGCAACAGCTCGACGACATCGTATTCAGCACCAAATCGGCGCAGACCAAGGCCCATACGCCGATCGTCAGTCACGGCGATGCCGCCAATGGCGCCTTCTGGGTCGTCTACGGGCAGGTCAAGATCACCCTGCATACCAAACAAGGCACCGAAAAAA
>NZ_AVCC01000090.1 GCF_000622895.1 Herminiimonas sp. CN | reverse complement strand
GGAAACGTTCGGCATAGGAATATCTTGTCAAAATGAGAAAAGGAAGTAAGAGTATAAGGCCGAAGCAACCCGGCGAAAAACCGCCTACCCGCCTGCCGCTTGCGCCGCCTCAAACTATTCGTGTGGGACCGGTGGCGCAAGCGGAAGTTCCGGCGCAGGCTGGCACGCGCAGAAGATATGGTCGACAATAAAGCTCCCACCAGCGCAATCGGAGACCATCATGGCAGCAAAACTGATGCCAGCAGGCGATTTTGTCGAGGATTATGGCGACCGACCCGGCCTGGACCGCCCAGTTTCTGAGCTTGCTCGGAACTAAAATCGCACCATGCAACAAGATGCCGCAGTCCGGCCTGCGGCATCGTTCCAATTTCCGCACCAACCCAGGAGGCTCCCATGGCACTACCGCACGCCACATCCGGCACCGTTCTCGACCTGCGCCCGCTGGGCGGGAAATGCACAACGTTCTCATCGATCGCCCTGATCAAAACCCCGCAACTGGAAGTGGTGCGCCTGACCATGCCGCGCGGCAAGGCCATGCCGGCGCACCAGGTTCCGGGCGAAATCACCGTCCAATGCCTGGAAGGCAGCATCGCCTTCAGTATTGGCGGGCAGGTCAAGACTCTGCGGGCCGGCGACATGATCTTCGTCGCCGGCAATGCGATGCATGCGCTGGAAGCGCTTGAAAATGCCTCGGCCCTGATCACGATCCTGCTCGGAAAATCCGCCGGGTGATTTTGCAATGCTTTACATACAGGTCACTGTATTTTTACATGCCGCAGGAGGTACATGCGGGAAGTGCAAGGTTTTCTATTATACCCCCGTTGTTTTATGTAAACTCCGGCTTAAAACTCATCCCATTCGCCGTCTGCGCTGGCTGCCGGTTTGACTGCCGGCTTGACTGCCGAGTTGGCTGCTTTCCTGGCCGGCACCGCCGTGCGGCCGGTGGCGCGCTGGCCGGCATTCGGCAGTGCGGCTGCCGCATTGATTACCCGCGCCGCCCTGGCGGCCTTGGGGGCCAGCTGCATGCCGTCGAGCTTGAACACGCTGACCACCTGCAACAGATTGCCGGCCTGGTCCTGCAGCGATGCGGCAGCGGCGGCCGCTTCCTCCACCAGCGCGGCGTTTTGCTGTGTGACCTGGTCCATCTGGCCGATCGCTTGATTGACTTGCTCGATGCCGGCGCTTTGCTCCCGGCTGGCGGCGGTGATTTCGCCCATGATGTCGGTCACGCGCCGGATGCTGTCGACCACCTCGTTCATGGTGACGCCGGCCTGGTCGACCAGCTTGGCGCCGACATCGACTTTTTCGACCGAATCGCCGATCAATTCCTTGATTTCCTTGGCCGCCGCCGCCGAGCGCTGCGCCAGATTGCGCACTTCGGTGGCGACCACGGCAAAGCCGCGGCCCTGCTCGCCGGCCCGGGCCGCTTCCACCGCCGCGTTCAGCGCCAGGATGTTGGTCTGGAACGCAATGCCGTCGATGACGCCGATGATGTCGACGATCTTGCGCGACGACGCATTGATCGAGCCCATGGTGTCGACCACCTGTGATACGACCGTACCGCCCTTTTGCGCTACTTGCGAGGCGGACAGTGCGAGGTCGTTGGCCTGGTGCGCATTGTCGGCATTCTGCTTGACGGTCGCAGTCAATTCTTCCATCGAGGCGGCGGTTTCTTCCAGCGAGCTGGCCTGCTGTTCGGTGCGGGAGGACAGGTCCATGTTGCCGGCGGCGATCTGGCCGGAGGCGGTGGCGATGGTGTCGGTGCCGCTGCGCACTTGGCCGACGATGCCGGCGATGCTGTCGCGCATGGATTTGATCGCATACAGCAGACTCGATTGATCGCTGCCTTTCAGGTCGACCGCAACCGTCAGATCGCCCTGCGCGATGCGGCGCGTTATTCCGGCTGCATACTCGGGTTCGCCGCCGAGTTGTTTGAGCAAACCGCGCGAAATTATCATGCCGATTGCAAACAGGATGGCGGCCAGTAGCAATGCACCGATTGAAAACTCGATCAGACGGCTGAAAAACGCGTCTTCAACCGTATCCAGATAAACGCCGGAACCGATGATCCAGCCCCAGGGCGCAAATCCCTTGACGTACGACACTTTTGGCACCGGCTGATCCCTGCCCGGTTTGGGCCACATATAAGAAACGAATCCGGCGCCGCTGGCTTTCACGGTGTTGGCGAATTCGACATTGAAATACTTGCCGTTCGGGTCCTTGAGGTTCGATAAATCCTTGCCCTCCAGCGCCGGATTGGTCGGATGCATCAGCATGCGCAACTGCATGTCTTGGATAAAAAAGTATTCGGTGCCGCTGTAACGCAAATTCCTGACCGCCTGCAACGCCCGCTCCTTCGCCACCGCCTCGGTCAGCGCACCCTTGGTCGCCAGGTCGTGATAGTTGGTCAGCAGGCCGTAGGCGGTTTCGACCACTTGGCGCACGGTATTTTGCCGATCCTCCATCAGCATTTTTCGCTCCGACATCAGGGACAGCACCGTCAGCAGGATGACGCCGAAAACGGCGCTGAAGGTGAGCAGCCCGAGCTTTTTGGCGATGCCCATCGAATGAAATTTTTGCAGCGTAAACATATGTGTCTCCTAATGATTGATGCTGTTTTTTATATGGCGTCGGCAGTTTGCTCAATCAGTCCCATGTCGGCTGAAGACATCAGCTTGTCGATATCCACCAGGATCAGCATCCGTTCGTCCAGCGTGCCCAGCCCGAGCAGGTAGTCAGCCTCGAACGCGGTGCCCATCTGCGGCGCCGGCTTGATCTGCTCCGGTTTCAGCGTGGTGACATCGGACACGCTATCGACCACGATGCCCATGATGCGTCCGCCGATGTTGAGGATGATGACCACCGTGAACTGGTCGTAACGCGGCACGCCAAGATTGAACCTGATGCGCATGTCGACGATCGGCACGATGATGCCGCGCAAGTTGACCACGCCCTTGATGAATTCCGGCGCATTGGCGATTGCAGTGACGGTTTCGTAGCCGCGAATTTCCTGTACCTTCAGGATATCGATGCCGTATTCTTCCTGCCCGAGTGTGAAGGCGAGAAACTCCAGTACCGGCTGGCCGGCACTGCCGTTGCGCGCAATAGCGCCGTCAGATTGGACACCGTTCATTGTCGCGTGCATGGCATTCCTTTGTAGAGGTGGAAGAGTTGCATTGCCTTTAAGCAACGTAACTTGCGATTATAGCTGCATTTCATTTGCTTGTTTACGCTATCCGCTCCCATTGGCGGCAATTCCTGGTCGCAACCTGACCGTCAGCGCCGACATCCGATTTCCAGCCCATCGCCGTGCATTGCTTTGAAGCACATGCTACATTCTGCTGAATTATCGCCATCCGCTCACCATGCCAGCCACTTCGCATAATCTCGCCATGCGCCGCCCATTCCTGACCGCGCTCGCCATCTCGCTGGGCGCCGCGGTGTCGCTCGGCATGTCGCGCTTCTCCTATGCGCTGCTGTTGCCGCCGATGCGGAGCGACCTGGGCTGGACTTATCTGCTGGCCGGCGCGATGAATACCGGCAATGCGTTCGGCTACTTCATCGGCGCGCTGATGACGCCAGCCCTGCTGCGGCGCTGCGGCGCACACCGGATGCTGGTTGCCGGCGCGCTGCTGGCGGCGCTGTTCATGCTGCTGTCCGGCCTGGCCACCGCAACCGGCCTGCTGCTGTGCCAGCGTATCCTGTCGGGCGTAGCCAGCGCCTTCATTTTCATTTCCGGCGGCGTGCTGGCGGCGCGCCTGGGCGGCTTGCATCCGCGTCGCGCCGGTTTTCTGATCGGCCTGTATTACGGCGGCACCGGCTTCGGCATCGTGCTGTCGGCCCTGCTGGTGCCGGCCACGCTGGCTGCTGCCGCAGACTTTGGCGCCGCGCACGGCTGGCAATGGGCCTGGCTGGCGCTGGGCGGCGCCTGCCTGCTGGCGACGCTGGGAATGGCGCTGCCGGCCCGGCAGATTCCGGATGCGCCGCTGCAGGCCGGCCCCCACAACCGCTTCCGGATCGGCTCTTTCGGTTACGGGCTGGCGGCGTATTTCATGTTCGGAGCCGGCTATATCGGCTACATGACCTTCGTCATCGCGCTACTGAAAGAACAGGGCATGAGCGCGCCGCTGATCACGCTGTTTTACACCTTACTGGGACTGGCGGTGTTGGCGTCGTCGCGCGTCTGGGCCGGCATGCTGGATCATTTCAAGGGCGGCCAGTCGCTGGCGATTCTGAATGGCTTGCTGGCGGCAGCGACGCTGCTGCCGGCGCTGACCGCAACGCCGCTGCTGGTATTCGCGTCCGGAATACTGTTTGGCGGCGTGTTTTTATCGGTGGTGGCGTCCACCACCGCGCTGGTGCGGCACAACCTGCCGCCGCCCGCGTGGTCGGCCGGAATCAGCGCATTTACCACCGTGTTCGCCTTCGGCCAGATTATCGGCCCCAGCATGGTCGGCTGGATCGCCGACGGTCCCGGCGGACTGCAGCGCGGCCTGGCATTTTCGGCGCTGGCGCTGCTGCTCGGCGCATTGCTGGCATTGCGGCAGCGGGCGCTGCCGCACTAGCGTCCCGGATTTACAACGCTTCGTCGCGCGGATCGCGTGCCAACAGGCGCGCCACGATCTGCTGCACCGGATCGCCGTCGAACAGCACGCCAGCCACCGCCTCGGTGATCGGCATGCTGACCTTGCGTTCATGCGCCAGCGCGCGCACCGTCTGCGCGCAACGCACGCCTTCGGCCACATGCCCGAGATCGGCCACGATCGCCGCCAGCGGCCTGCCTTGCGCCAGGCCGAGGCCGACCTGGCGATTGCGCGACAGGTCGCCGGTGCAGGTCAGGATCAGGTCGCCCATCCCGGCCAGCCCCATGAAGGTCTCGGGGCGGCCGCCGAGCGCGACGCCAAGCCGCGTGATTTCTGTCAGGCCGCGCGTAATCAGCGCGGCGCGGGCGTTGTAGCCGAGTCCCAGGCCGTCGGCAATGCCGGCGGCGATCGCCAGGATATTCTTGACCGCGCCGCCGACTTCGACCCCGACCAGATCCTCGCTCCAATACACCCGGATATTGCCGCCATGGATGGCGCGCACCACATGATCGCGGAAATCGTGCGATTTGGTCGCAATCGTCAGCGCGCACGGCAGGCCGCGCGCCACTTCCTGCGCGAACGACGGCCCCGACAGCGTACCGGCCGGGATGAAGTCGCCCAGCACGTCGCGCACCACCTGGTGCGGCAGCATCCGTGTCCGTTCTTCGAAGCCCTTGCACAGCCAGATGATATTGGCCGGCGCATACGGCTGCAGGCGCTCCAGCAGCCCGCGCAAGCCCGCCACCGGCGCAGCAGCGACCAGCAAGCCATCAACCGCGGCGTGCGCTACCGCGTACCCGAAATCGGCGCTGACATCGAGCGCATCCGGCAAGCGGATGCCCGGCAGATAGCGGAAATTCTCCCGTCGCGCGGCGCTGTCGCGGATCAATTCGGCATCGCGCCCCCACAGCACGACCCGATGCCGCTCGGCCAGCGAGATCGCCAGCGCAGTGCCCCAGGCGCCGGCGCCGAGGATCGTGATGTTCATGGCGGACGAGCTGGTATGGGTTGACATGGCGGCAGGAAATTATTTTTAGAAAGAATGAATCGGCATTGCGCAATCGAGCAAACGACGCTGCAGGCAAGCATCTCCAGCGGCTCGGGCGGCGATTAATACTCGCCTCTGTATAAACCTATGTCACAGAAAATATATGCGGAAACACCTTGTTTTTAGGCATACTCATAATATTTATGGTGAATTTATTCGCCCCACACCTCGGACGCCTTGACATAGCCGCTCGGTCCGTCGCGATGCCTGACCCTGACCCAGCCGGATGCGGCCGGCGCCAGCAATTCGAGCAAAACGTTTTTATCGGCGCTGAAGACGACGCTGGCGGCTTCATCCTGGGACGCCCGGACCCGGGCATTGGCGACGCTGACGACCACCCAGCGCTGTTCGCTCAGCGCACCGGCTTCGATCCACGACAAATCGCCGCCGGCATCGCGCACCTTGACCCAGTTGCCGTAGCTCAGGATCACTTCGAGCGGCATGTTGCGTGGCGCGATGAACAGTTTGGTGCCGCGCACCGAAGGCGCATCGTACAGGATGGCAGGCGCCGCTGCGACCGACTTGAAATCGGCCGCCTGCGCGGTGCCGGCCTGCACCATCAATCCCAAACATACAGCGCAAACTGCGATTTTCATGCGAGGGCTCCGGCAAGGCGGCAAACTGCAATACTTCAGTGCGTGGTGGGCGAACCGTCCGGCATCAGGATGCCGGATGCATTCTCTTCAGCGATGGCCTGCTGACGCTGCTGGTAAAACACTTCGAAATTGATTTCCGACAAATGCACCGGCGGGAAGCCGGCACGGGTAATCGCATCGGCAATGTTGGCGCGCAAATATGGATACACGATATTTGGACAGCCGATTCCGAGCAAGGGTTCGATTTGCTCGGCCGGGATATTGCGCGCCTCGAAAATGCCGGCTTGCTTGCCTTCGACCAGGAATGCCACCCTGTCATTGATCTTGGCGGTGACGGTAATCGTCACGGTCGATTCATACACGCCTTCAGCCAGGTTTTCGACCCCGACATCGACGGCGACTTCGATATTCGGCGCTTCTTGCTCAAGAAAAATCGCCGGTGAGTTCGGTTGCTCCAGAGACAGGTCTTTCAGGTACACGCGCTGGATCTGGAATACGGGTTGCTGGACTTCTTCAGACATGAAACGCTTTCATAGGATTTGAAAATAAGCGCAGAAAATGTTTCTGACGCCCGGCCGACTGGCTATTGTAATGCCTGGAATGCAGCTTAAGCGCCTTTCAGCAACGCATCAAGCCCGCCCGCGTGGTCGAGCGCCGATAAATCGTCGAAACCGCCGACGTGCGTATCGCCGATGTAGATTTGCGGCACGGTGCGGCGGCCGGTTTTCTGCATCATCGCATCGCGCTGTTCGGGATCAAGGTCGATTCGCACCTTTTCGATCTGCTCAACGCCCTTGGCCTTCAACAGGCGCTCTGCCATTACGCAGTAAGGACAGACTCCGGTGCTGTACATCAATACATGTGCTGTCATGTTTTCTCCTTATTTAACGGTTGGCAAGCCCTGCGCCTGCCAGGCAGTCATGCCGCCATCCAGACTCACCGCTTCGCTGAAACCGGCTTTTTTCAATTGCGCGGTCGCGCTGGACGAACGGGTTCCGGTCGCGCAGACGACGATGACCGGCTTGCCCTTGAATTTTTCCAGCTCCCCCAGTTTGGCCGGCAGGGCTTTCTGGCTGATGTTTTTCGCATCCCGCAAATGGCCGGCAGCAAATTCATCCGGTTCGCGCACGTCCAAAATCAATGCCTTGCCCTGATTGATGATCTGGGTGGCCTGCAACAAACTCACCTTCGAGCCGCGCCGCAACAGGCTTGGCAGCAGCAAAGCCCCTCCCGACAGGATAGCCAAACCAAACAAACTGATGTTTTCAAGAATGAATTTCACAAGATTCCAATGATAAAAGTCGAATAAATACTACGTCGCCGGAAAACACCGTTCAGCCCGCGCAACGATGAATGGACCGCAGTCAAGCGCATCATTATAAAATAGAAGGTTGAAATCAATCCAACTCAACCCGAACTCAACCATTTTTCACGTTTCCCACTTCCGAACATGTACAAAATAGTATTGATGCGCCATGGCGAATCCACCTGGAATCTTGACAACCGCTTCACCGGCTGGACCGACGTCGATCTGACCGCGAAAGGCATCGCCGAAGCAAAGCAGGCCGGTATTGTGCTGCGCGAAGCCGGCTTTACCTTTGACCTCGCCTACACCTCGGTGCTCAAGCGCGCGATCCGCACGCTCTGGGGCACGCTCGACGAGATGGATCTGATGTGGCTGCCGGTGCTGCATGACTGGCGCCTCAACGAACGTCATTACGGCGCTTTGCAGGGCTTGAACAAGGCCGAGACCGCAGCGCAATACGGCGATGCCCAGGTGCTGACATGGCGCCGCAGCTATGATGTTCCGCCGCCGCCGCTGGCGCCGCAGGACCCGCGCACTTCGTATGGCGACCCGCGTTATGCCGGCCTCGAGCGCGAACATATCCCGCTCACCGAATGCCTGAAAGATACGGTCGCGCGCGTGGTGCCGGCCTGGCACGACTCGATCGCGCCAGCCATCCGCGCCGGCAAGCGCATCATCATCAGCGCCCACGGCAACAGCCTGCGGGCGCTGATCAAGATGCTCGACGGTATCAGCGACGCCGACATTGTCGGCCTGAACATCCCCAACGGGCAACCGCTGGTGTATGAGCTGGATGCCGACCTGAAGCCGATCAAGAGCTATTACCTGGGCGACCAGTCGGCCATTGCAGCCGCGTTGCAGGCGGTTGCCAGCCAGGGAAAGGCGAAGTAATTCGGCACCGATGCCAGTTCCAGCAGATAGCCACCTTGTCATGCGGCGGCGCTTAGCATCTCCGCCGTGCCGTGCCGCGCGCGTCAGCCGGAACTGGCGCGCGGCACTGGTGCATGCGGTGCTGTGCATTCTGCTCTCCGTAGCTGCAGCGCAGAGCGCCTGCGCCGCCGATAAAATCACCGAGCGCGCCAAACAAAAACTGATCGCCGAAACCGAACGTACCGATTTACGCGAAAAACTGGGCGCGCTCAAGCGCGACATTGCACGCACCGAAACCGCCAAGGACAGCGCGGCAGATGCCATGGCCGAAGCCGAAAGTGCGATTTCCAATGCCGACCGCTCCTTGCGCAATCTGGCAACCGAACAAATGCAGACCAAAGCCAGACTGCTGCAATTGGCACAACAGCAAAGCCAGCTTACCCAGACGGTGCAGGCGGAGCAAAAACAACTGGCGCAGTTATTGCGCAAGCAATACATGGCCGGCAACGAAGACCGTACCAAGCTCTTGCTGTCGGGTGACAACCCCAACCGCATCAATCGCGAACTGCAATACATGGGTTACATATCGCAAGCGCAGGCCCGGCTGCTCGAATCGCTGCGCGTCAACCTGAAGGCAGTTGAGACCAATCAGGTCGCGGCGCAAAATGCCAAAGATGAACTGGATGAAATCGCGCAGGAAGAGCGCGAGCAAAAAGCCTTGCTGGAGCAGGAAAAAGTCCGCCGCAGGCAATTGTTGGCGCAACTGTCGAGCAAACTCGTGACCCAGCGCAGGGAAGCCGGCCACCTGGAGCGCGACGACCAGCGGCTGGCAGGGCTGGTGGCGAAGCTGGCCGAGTTGATCGAAGAACAGAAAAAAGCCGATGCAATCGCACAAGAAAAACGACGCCAGGAGCAACTGGCAGCCCGGGCGAAGGCCGAACGATTACAAGCCGAGCGCCTGCAACAACAGGCCTTGCAGTCCAAAAAAGATAGCGGGCACAAAACCACGGCAGCAAAGAATTTGGAAGCTGAAGATGCCGCGCTGAAACCGGCAGAGTCGCCGGTGCGCAATGAACTCACTCCAAACACCGGCGTCCAGGAGGGGGGATTCGCCAAAATGCGCGGCCAGTTGCGCCTGCCGATACGTGGTGAATTGGTGGCGAAGTTCGGCAGCAGACGGGGCGATGGCCCCAGTTCGAAAGGACTGTTCATCCGCGCAAGCGAAGGGCTTGAGGTAAAGGCCGTCGCCAGCGGACGTGTCATATTTGCGGATTGGCTGCGCGGCTTCGGCAATCTGATCATTGTTGATCACGGCAATCAGTACATGACGATTTACGGCAACAACCGGACTCTTTTCAAGCGCCCCGGAGATGCCGTCAAAGCGGGCGAAATCATCTCCAGCACAGGCAATAGCGGCGGTAGCGAGCAATCGGGTTTATACTTCGAAATGCGGCATCAGGGTCGCGCGTTCGACCCACTTGACTGGGTAACTATTAGGTGACACATGGGCAGTAAACTCAAAAATTTCGGTCTGATCAGTCTCGGCATGATTGCCGGCGTGGCTGCATCGATGCAGTTTTCCGCACTCGCACAAAAGTCGGTCAGCGCACCGCTTCCCTATGAAGAGTTGCGCCAACTGGCCGATGTATTCGGCCTGATCAAGTCCGACTATGTCGAACCGGTAGAAGACAAAAAACTGCTGACCGAGGCAATCTCCGGCATGGTGGCATCTCTGGACCCGCATTCATCCTACCTGGACAAGAAGGCGTTCAAGGAGTTGCGTGAAGGCACCCAAGGCAAATTTGTCGGCCTCGGCATTGAGGTCGGGATGGAGGACGGTTATGTCAAGGTCATTTCTCCGATTGAAGACTCGCCCGCGTATCGCGCCGGACTCAAGGCCGGCGATTTGATTACCCGCCTGGATTCGACACCGGTCAAGGGCATGACACTCGATCAGGCCGTCAAGAAAATGCGCGGCGAGCCCAATACCAAGATTACCCTGACCATCGCGCGCAAGGATGAAGACAAACCGCTGATCATCACCATTGTTCGGCAGGAAATTCACGTCCAGAGCGTGAAGGCCAAAATAATCGAGCCCGGCTATGGCTGGCTGCGCGTAGCGCAGTTCCAGGAACCGACGGTAGACGATCTGGTCAAGAAAATTGACGATCTGTACCAGAAGGAGCCCAACATGAAAGGCCTGGTGCTCGACTTGCGCAATGATCCGGGCGGCGTATTGCCCGGCGCAATTGGCGTGTCCGCAGCATTCCTGCCCAAAGACGTTGTGATTGTGTCCACCAACGGCCAGTTGCCAGACTCCAAGGCCACCTTCTATGCCCAACGCGAATATTATGCATCCCGTGCATTGAGCGACCCACTGTCAAAACTGCCGGAAGCAATCAAGAAAGTGCCGATGGTGGTGCTGGTCAATACCGGCTCCGCCTCCGCTTCCGAAATCGTGGCCGGCGCGCTGCAGGATTACAAGCGCGCAACCATCATGGGCACTCAAACATTCGGCAAAGGCTCGGTCCAGACCATTCGGCAATTATCGGCCGATACTGCGGTGAAACTGACTACTGCCCGCTACTACACACCGAATGGCCGCTCGATCCAGGCCAAGGGCATCGTTCCCGACTTACTGGTGGAGGAATATGCAGACGGTGACGGCCTGAACGGTTTGCGCCTGCGCGAAGCCGATCTGCAAAAGCATTTAACTAACGATACGATCAAACAGGCGGATACTGCCAGCGGCAATCGTGATGCACTGGAAGAAGAACAGCGCCTGATTGCTCTTGAGAAAAAACGTAAGCCCCTTGAATATGGCGGAACGGATGACTTTCAACTCACACAGGCGATGAATCACCTGAAAGGATTGCCTGTGCAGCTTGCCAAGGCCAAACCCGACGCCGCTGCCGACGGCTCGCCACACGACAAGGCCGATAGCAGCAAGAAAAAATAATCGCTTTCACAAGAAAAAAGGCCGCAGCGATGCGGCCTTTTCTTGTACTACACCCTAAATCACTGCACGATGAACGACAATCAACTCCTGCGCTACTCACGACACATCCTGCTTGACGAAATCGGCATAGAAGGACAGGAGAAGCTTCTGGCAGCCCACGCACTGATTATCGGTGCTGGCGGGCTAGGCTCGCCAGCGGCGCTCTATCTGGCATCGGCGGGCGTTGGCACTATCACTCTGGTCGACAATGACATCGTTGACCTGACCAACCTGCAACGACAAATTCTGCATACAACCGGACGCATAGGGCAAGCCAAGGTGTTTTCCGGGCAACAAGCACTGATGCAGATCAATCCCGAAGTAAACGTAATCGCACTCAATGAGCGCTTGCAAGGCGAACGACTGAACGAATTAGTTTCAGGAGCAAGCGTCGTCCTCGATTGCAGCGACAATTTTTCCACCCGTCATGCAATCAACCAAGCCTGCGTGTTCAATAAAGTTCCGCTGGTATCGGGAGCCGCCATAAAATTTGACGGACAGATCAGCGTATTCGATCAGCGGCAAGCAGGCGCGCCGTGCTACGCATGCCTGTTTCCGCCCGACCAGCACTATGAAGAGGTGCGCTGTTCGACGATGGGAGTATTTGCACCGCTGGTAGGCATCATCGGCGCAACGCAAGCGGCAGAGGCGTTGAAGCTCATTGCCGGCATAGGTACCTCGTTGGCAGGGCGACTGCTGTTGCTGGATGCAC
>NZ_AVCC01000089.1 GCF_000622895.1 Herminiimonas sp. CN | reverse complement strand
AGTCAGGTAGGGACGGAAAAGCGCAGCGTCTTCCGCATCGGCACACCAGGCCATCGCTGCCTCAAGCCGATGTTTGCAAACGGCACGGAACAAAAAAAACACCCCACGCATGGGGTGTTTTGGTGTGCGCCGGTGACGCGTCGCTACGTGAGTTAGCTCACAAATTACTTAATTTCCTTACACAATTGCGATGCAATACATCCACTTCCAGTAGTTTTCCATGTAACTTTGCTGTTAGCGTAGGTTGGCGTCAGAACGTAAGTATCTGCGGCGGTAATGCCATCAATTGCTACAGGTACGACTGTAATTACGCCATTTGCTGCTGTCGTAACTGTATCTACGTATTTAGTTCCCTTTCCTGTTGCGATGTCTGCAGTAATTGAATTGCTGCCTCCAACACAAGCAGCAATTCCATCTAAGTCTTGGGCACAGACTTCAACTTCACTTTTGACAGCTTGGCTTGCAAGAATTACCTCAGAATATTTAGCTTTTTTCATGTAATTTTGATACGCCGGCAACGCGACCGCCGCCAAGATACCGATGATCGCAACAACGATCATCAATTCGATCAGCGTAAAACCTTTTTGTGCGCGTTGGATCATTTTCATCGATTTCATTTGTATTTCTCCCTGTGGTTGACAATGCTGACAGTCGTTCTGCCATGCTTACCTATCAGCAAATGTTGTGCCAGCGCAAAAAACGGCGAATTGCGATCTTTTCGCTCAAAAATCAGGCAGTAAAGGAAGTTTTTTGTCGCCGCACTGACAAAAATTGTCAGTGCCGGCATGAATTGTCAGATCGCCGCAGCGCCCGAGCCAGGCTGCATCGGTTTTGTCCGGGCATGCGGCCGCGCTTTGCGCAGCCCGGGAGGGCATCACAAACAGCAGGGTATGCGGTTAAACATCGCACTTTCCGCAGATTTTTAAAGCGGTGCAGTTAAATACACGCAACCTTATTTAATGCAGCCGGCATCATCCGAGATTGAACTGCATCGTGGTGCCGGCAATATCGAGCATGTCGCCGTCCCGCAGTGCATGGGTGGCGGCGCCGATGCTCTGGCCGTTGACGACCGGATGGCTGTCGCCTTCGATGTGGGTGATGGCAAAGCCTTGCGGGTTGCGGGTGATGGCGGCGACGGCGATGCCGGGGCGGCCGATGGTGGTGAGCGCCTTGGTCAGGCGCATTTCCTTGCCGTTGCTGGCGCCGCTGGTGATTTTGATGCTGCCCTGGCGGACGCCGTCGTCGTACATTTGCGCCGGGTTGTAGGGCTGCGTGTTTTGCGTCAGCGTGCTGAGGGCATCGGCGGCGGCGCTGGCAATGCCGCTCTCGCGGCGCGGCGCGGCCTGGTATTGGATCCGGTATTTGGCCAGCTCGATGACGTCGCCGTTTTGCAGGAAGTGCTTTTTGACCGGCTGGCCGTTGACCAGCGTGCCGTTGGTGCTGCCGAGGTCTTCCAGGAAGGAGTCGTCGGCTATGGTGGTGATGGCGGCGTGCTGGCCGCTGATGGCGAGATTGTCGATGACGATGTCGTTGCCGGGCCGGCGGCCGATGGTGATGCGCTCTTTCGAGAGCGTCATTTCCTGCAATACGGCACCGTCTGCCATGAGTATGATTTTGGCCATGCTGTTTCTCCTGCGATCTATCTGGTTCCAAACCGGCGTTCATTATCGCGCGCTTTGAGTAAAACTACCGAGACATTATCCTGACCGCCGCGCTCATTGGCGCAGGCAATCAGTTGCGCGCAAGCGTGCGGCAGGTTCGATCGGTGGGCATCCAGCAGCCCGGCGATCTGCGGTTCCGGCACCATGTCGGTCAAGCCGTCCGAGCAAAGCAGTGCGATGTCGCCGGGTTGAAAATCGTGATCGTGCAACTCGGCTTCAACCAGAGCTGCGACACCGAGCGCGCGGGTGATCAGGTTGCGGTCTCTGGAGTGCGCCGCCTGTTCCGGCGTGATCAGGCCGGCCGCGATTTGCTCCTGCAGCAGCGAATGGTCGCGGGTCAATAGTTGCAGCGCGGCGCCGCGCAACCGGTACAGCCGCGAGTCGCCGATGTGGGCGACGCATAGCGTGTTGTCGAAATGCAGCGCCAGCATTAGCGTGGTGCCCATGCCGCGGCAGCCGGGCTGATTCTGCGCTGCCTGCAGGATGCGCTCGTTGGCCAGGGCGATTGCCTCCCGCACCCAGTGCTGCAGATGCTGCCGCACTTCGGCCCGTGCACCGCCTGCGTGGCGCAGCAGCTTGTCTTCCAGCGCCTGTTTGATGATGGTCGCGGCCATGCCGCTGGCGACTTCGCCGGCCAGATGCCCGCCCATGCCGTCCGCCAGCAGCGCAAAGCCACAGCCGGCGCTGATGGCGACCGCATCTTCATTTTGGCGGCGCACCCGGCCGATGTCGGTCAGGGCGGCGAATTCGAGGTTGCCGTGTGCTTCGGGTGTCATCGGGACGGCTCAGCAGTGCTGTACGCAAGGATGCGGAAGACGAAATAATCTTCCAAGCCGCTGCTGGGCGTCAATAGCGGCGCGATGCGGTTGTCGGCACGCATTGAAAATATTGATATTCATCATGGGTATACGAAAAAACAATGTGCTGTCGCCCTGTTTTATTGCGACGCAAAAAAATACACATATATGTATGTGCGACATTCAGAAACAGCAAGGTGCGCCGGCAAAGACGTTGCCGCGCTGCGTGCAAAGCACAACGGGGAGCCGCAGCTCCCCGTCGTTGCTTGCGGCAGTTGCGAATTACAGCATTGCCTTGAGCAAACGCGCCATTTCGGACGGGTTCTTGGTGGTTTTGATGCCGCAGGCTTCCATGATGTCGAGCTTGGCTTGCGCGGTATCGGCACCGCCCGAGATCAGCGCGCCGGCATGGCCCATGCGCTTGCCGGCCGGCGCTGTGACGCCGGCGATGAAGACCACGACTGGCTTTTTCATGTTTTCCTTGATCCAGTACGCCGCATTGGCTTCGTCCGGGCCGCCGATCTCGCCGATCATGATGACCGCATCGGTGTCAGGATCGTCATTGAACATCTTCATGATGTCGATGTGCTTCAGGCCGTTGATCGGGTCGCCGCCGATGCCGACTGCCGACGATTGGCCCAGGCCGAGCGCGGTCAGCTGGCCGACTGCTTCATAGGTCAGGGTGCCGGAACGCGATACCACGCCGATGCGGCCTTTCTTGTGGATATGGCCGGGCATGATGCCGATCTTGATTTCGTCCGGCGTGATCAGTCCGGGGCAGTTCGGGCCCAGCAGCAGGGTTTTGCTGCCGGCTTTTGCCATGCGGTCCTTCAATACCATCATGTCGCGCACCGGGATGCCTTCGGTGATGCAGACGGCCAGGTCGAGTTCGGCTTCGACTGCTTCCCAGATCGCCGCTGCCGCGCCTGCCGGCGGTACGTAGATGACGGAAACGGTGGCGCCGGTGGCGGCCTTGGCTTCGGAGACGTTGGCGTAGATCGGGATGCCTTCGAAATCTTCGCCGGCTTTCTTCGGGTTCACGCCGGCGACGAAGCAGTTCTTGCCATTCGCATAATCACGGCAGCCGCGAGTGTGGAACTGGCCGGTCTTGCCGGTGATGCCTTGGGTGATGACTTTTGTATCTTTGTTGATCAGGATCGACATATTGGTTCCTTGTACGATGTTTAAGCGTTGGCGGCAGCGACGACTTGCTTGGCTGCATCTTCCATCGTGTCGGCCGAAATGATCGGCAGGCCGGATTCGGCAAGCATTTTCTTGCCGATGTCCTCGTTGGTACCCTTCATGCGCACCACCAGCGGCACTTGCAGCGATACTGCCTTGGAAGCGGCAATCACGCCTTCGGCGATCACGTCGCAGCGCATGATGCCGCCGAAAATATTCACCAGAATGGCTTTCAGGCCAGGGTTCTTCAGCATGATCTTGAACGCTTCAGTCACTTTCTCCGCCGTCGCACCGCCGCCGACGTCGAGGAAGTTGGCTGGTTCGCCGCCGAACAATTTGATCGTGTCCATGGTCGCCATCGCCAGGCCGGCGCCGTTCACCAGGCAACCGATGTTGCCATCGAGCGAGATGTAAGCGAGGTCGAATTTGGATGCTTCGATTTCGGCCGGATCTTCTTCGTCCAGATCGCGGTAAGCGACGATTTCCGGCTGGCGGAACAGCGCATTGGCGTCGAAGTTGAATTTGGCGTCGAGCGCGATAACCTTGCCGGAGCCGGTCAGGATCAGCGGGTTGATCTCGGCCAGCGAGGCGTCGGTTGCCCAGTACGCCTTGTACAAGCCTTGCAATTGCGCGCGCGCGTCGGCAATCGATGCCGGCGGCACGCCGATCTTGGCGGCGATGTCATCGGCTTCGGCATCGGTCAGGCCGACGCCCGGGTCGATCGCGATTTGATGGATCAGTTCCGGATGGCTTTCCGCCACTTCTTCGATGTCCATCCCGCCTTCGCTGGACGCCATCAGGACCACGCGCTGGCTGACACGATCGGTCACCATGCTGACGTACAGTTCTTTCTTGATGTCGGCGCCTTCCTCGATCAGCAGGCGACGTACTTTCTGGCCTTCCGGGCCGGTCTGATGCGTGACCAGTTGCATGCCGAGAATCTGGCCGGCGAATTCCCGCACCTGTTCGAGCGACTTGGCAACCTTCACGCCGCCGCCCTTGCCGCGACCGCCGGCATGGATTTGCGCCTTGACGACCCAAACCGGACCGCCAAGGGTCTCGGCTGCCTTGACTGCCTCATCTACGGAATTGCACGGAATGCCGCGCGGAACCGTCACTCCGAACTTGCGGAGAATTTCTTTGCCCTGATACTCATGGATTTTCATGCGAGATTCCCTTCAGACGCTTAGGTATGGATAAAAACACTATGGATGAAACTAACTGGCTGGATTTCCGGAGATATCTGCTGGCGGCGTGCGGGCCCAGCGCGGATAATATTTCGCGACCGCCGCACCATCGGTACGTAATGCATGACAACGGTCGAGTTCAAATGGTTTTTGGTTTTGCAGATCGTCATCGCTGTCATTGAGCGCCTCGCCGGCAAACGCCTGGAACGCGGCGGTCGGCAGGATCTGTGCCAGTTCGGTCAGATGGGTGCAGCCGTGCGTGCCGGATAGCAGTTGCTTGAGCTGATGCCGAAAGCCGGAGCGCAGATTCAGGCCGACCATTTTCCGGTAATCGGGGCCGATCGTGTCGCAATAGCCGGGATAAGGGACGGCGTCGGAGGCCGTTTCGACCTCGATGATGTTGAACTGGGTGTCAATCGTCAGGCGCAGCCAAAGTTCATGTATCGGCGTATTGGCCGGATGCACGCCGGAGGCGAGCTGAATATCGCGGGTCTTGATATCGGCAATGCAGGCATCGATGTCCCATAGGCCATCTTCGCGCGCAAACGCCTCGATTTTGATAGTGCGCGTGTGCTTGCGCGTACGCTGGACAACGGGTAGTGACAGGGGCATAGGTACCAATACCGAACCAATCGGTAAAATTAATCAAGCCGCAATTGCGTCTCGTTACCGCAGCTTCTGCGGATTCATACGATAGCAGCCGCTCTTGCGGCAGTGCAAAAACCGGAAAAGTGTAGCACATCGAAACCGTGTTGAAAAAAATGCCGGCTATTGAGCGCAATCAAATATCGCATCCGGTCTGCGCATCGCGCCAGGCGCGACGACGCTCCACACGCAGGGGATCAGTCGTCGTTATCGGTTGTGCCGCGCACGGCGGCCTGGATGGCGCGATGGGAAAAGCCGCGTTGCTGCAGAAAACGCATCTGCCTGGCGCGCTCGGCGGCGTCAGTGGCAAGCGTGCCGAACTTTCGGTGCCAGACCGCGCAGGCGCGCGCGACCTCGTCCGCTGCCAGTTCCGTCTTGATTTCGCCCAGTGCAGCGCCGGCTATGCCGTGACTCTGCAATTCGGACAGGATGCGGCTGTTGCCGTACCGTGCGGCACGCCGGTTGACCAGGGCTTCCGAAAAACGGGCCTGCGACAGCCAGTTTTGCGCTTCCAGAAAATCCAGCAGAGCTTCGATATCGTCGGACGCCTCCGCATAGCGGCCCAGCTTGCGCGCCAACTCGGTACGGCTGTGCTCCCGTGCCGACAGATATCTGAGCGCACGGGCCTTCAGGCTGATTTTTAATGCCGCCATGATTTTCAATCGGCAGAACCGGTACCGGTCATTTCAAAAAACACGCGAAAACAGCGTGCGGCCCGCGCCGCGAAAAACCGCGGCGAAACCCGGCAGTTGCCCGGCTCACCCAGCCGCGCATCCCCCTTGTGCCAGCGCAGAGGGGGCGAGGCGCATCAGGGTTTCGCCGATTCCGCCTCCGCATCCCTGGCCTTCGGCTTGGCTTGGGCATCGGCGGCAAGCGGCGGCAACTCCGGCACGCCTAGCGAGGCGCGTACCTTGTTTTCGATTTCACGCGACAGCTCGGGACGCTCTTTCAGGTAATTGCGGGCATTGTCCTTGCCCTGGCCGATGCGTTCGCCGTTGTAGCTGTACCAGGAGCCGCTCTTTTCGACGATCTTGGCATCGGCGCCCAGATCGAGGATTTCACCTTCGCGCGACGTGCCTTCGCCATACAGAATGTCGAAATGGGCTTCCTTGAACGGCGGTGCGATCTTGTTCTTGACGACCTTGACCCGGGTTTCGTTGCCGATGACTTCATCGCCGGACTTGATCGAGCCGGTGCGGCGGATATCCAGCCGCACCGATGCGTAAAATTTCAGCGCATTGCCGCCGGTGGTGGTTTCCGGGTTGCCGAACATGACGCCGATCTTCATGCGGATCTGGTTGATGAAGATCACCAGCGTATTGGTGCGGTTGATGCTGCCGGTCAGCTTGCGCAGCGCCTGCGACATCAGGCGCGCCTGCAGGCCGGGCAGCGAATCGCCCATGTCGCCTTCGATTTCGGCGCGCGGCGTGAGCGCGGCGACCGAGTCGATGACCACCAGGTCGACGCTGCCGGAGCGCACCAGCGCATCGGTGATTTCAAGCGCCTGCTCGCCGGTGTCCGGTTGTGAAATCAGCAGCTCCGACAGGTTGATGCCCAGCTTCTTGGCGTAACCGACATCGAGTGCATGCTCGGCATCGATGAAGGCGCAGGTGCCGCCGAGCTTTTGCATTTCCGCGATGGTTTGCAGGGTCAGCGTGGTTTTGCCGGAGGATTCAGGGCCGTATATCTCGACCACGCGGCCGCGCGGCAAGCCGCCGACGCCCAGCGCAATGTCGAGGCCGAGCGAGCCGGTCGAAACGACCTGCACCTCCTCCACCACCGCGCCATCTTCCATGCGCATCACCGAGCCCTTGCCGAACTGCTTCTCGATTTGCGCCAGCGCGGCAGCGAGGGCTTTGCTTTTGTCTGTAGCGGGAGCGGATTTCTTGTCGTCCATAAATTTCTTTCAGCAGTAAGGGTGCGCTTGCAGCGCACGGTATTCACGGTAATGCTCGGGTTGAATCGCGTTGCAAATAGCACTGTATAAAAAAACAGTACGAATTGCAAGCGCCTTCTTACTTTCGATCATACTTGAAACCGAAAACTGGCTGCGCCTTGCTGCCGGGATTGAAACGCAATAGACTGTAAGCCATATCCTGCAGGCGCCAGTGCGTTCCTTTTCCGCTGCGACGCGCCCATGCTCCCGCTTATTTCTTGACGATTTATTAAAAAACCATGCGTATCCTGCTTGCGGAAGACGATAGTGTGCTTGCCGATGGCCTGACCCGTTCCCTGCGGCAGGCTGGCTATGCGACCGATTACGTGCAAAACGGCCTGGAAGCCGATTCCGCCTTGTCGACCCAGGATTTCGACCTGCTGATTCTGGATCTCGGCCTCCCCAAGATGCCGGGCCTGGAAGTGCTGCGCCGCCTGCGCGCGCGCAATTCGCATTTGCCGGTATTGATCCTGACCGCAGCCGATTCGGTCGAGCAGCGCGTCAAGGGGCTCGATCTGGGGGCCGACGATTACATGGCCAAGCCGTTTGCGCTATCCGAACTGGAAGCGCGGGTGCGCGCGCTGACGCGACGCGGCGCCGGCGGCGGCCCGACCGTCATCAAGCACGGCCCGCTGACCTATGACCAAGTGGGCCGCATCGCCTATATCGGGGAGCAGATGCTGGAGCTGTCGGCGCGCGAACTCGGCTTGCTGGAAGTACTGCTGCAGCGTACCGGCCGCTTGGTTTCCAAGGACCAGCTGGTGGACCATCTGTGCGAATGGGGCGAGGAAGTCAGCAATAACGCAATTGAAGTCTATGTACACCGGCTGCGCAAGAAAATCGAGATCGGCGGAATACGCATCGCCACCGTGCGCGGACTCGGCTACTGCCTTGAAAAATTTCCTGAAACTCCAGCCGGCGCACCTCCCGGATCGCCTGCTGCATCGACGCCGCGTTAATTGCAACTGATGAGCGATGCCCGTCCAATCGACGCCGGCACGGCGGATGCTGCACCCGTGGCCGACCCGAGATCGGATGCCGCATATGCCACCGATATCCCGGCAACTCCGCCCGACGAGCCGATCCAGCGCTCATTGTTCGGCGAAATCCTGGACTGGATGCTGGTGCCCTTGCTGCTGCTGTGGCCGATGAGCATCGCCATCACTTACCTGGTCACCAAGACGATCGCCAATCAGCCGTTCGATCATGCACTGGAAGACCGGGTCGCGGTACTGGCACAGCAGGTCAAGCAGATCGGCGGCAAAGTCGTGTCCCAAACTACCGCCGCTGCGCGCGACATGCTGCGCGCCGACGACATCGATTATGTGTATTTCCAGGTGCAGGGGCCGGGCGCCGAGTTCATCGACGGCGACCGCGACATGCCGCTGCCGCAGGATGAGGAAAAACCCGCGCCCGGCATCGTCGCCTTTCGCAACGCCACGTTGCACGGAACCGAGATCCGGATTGCCTACACTTATGTCGATCTGCATCGCTGGCAGCCGCAGTCGGACATGGCCGCCGCGAAGGAACCTGAAACGGCGCTGGTGCAGGTCGGCGAAACCCTGGAAAAGCGGGCCCAGCTCGCCAATGAAATCATCAAGGGCGTGATCATGCCGCAGTTCATTATTCTGCCGATCGCGCTGGCGCTGGTCTGGCTGGCGCTAGCGCGCGGCCTGCGGCCGCTGGCGAAGTTGCAGCAACGCATCCGCAACCGCCGGCCGGACGATTTGAGCCCGATCGACTCGGGCCAGGTGCCGGAAGAAATCTCGCCGCTGGTGAATTCGCTCAACGACTTGCTGGCACGGCTATCGCAATCGATCGAATTGCAAAAGCGCTTCATCGCCGATGCCGCGCACCAGCTGAAAACCCCGCTGGCCGGAATGCGGATGCAATCCGAACTGGCCTTGCGCCAGACCGACCAGGGCGAAATCCACCGTTCGCTGCTGCAATTATCGAAGAGCTCGGAATCGGCCACCCGCCTGGTCAACCAGTTGCTGGCACTGGCGCACGCCGAAAACCAGACTCCTGCCACCAAACCGTTCGAGCCGCTGGAGCTATCGGAACTGGCGCGCAATGCGGTGCAGGACTGGGTGCAAGCCTCTTTTTCTTCCCGGATCGATTTAGGCTTCGAGCAGCCGGGGCACCCGATCATGATCCTGGGCAATCCGCTGATGCTGCGCGAACTGCTCAACAATCTGATCGACAATGCGCTGCGGTATACGCCGCCGCATGGCTGCGTTACCGTGCGGGTGCGCAGCGACGAAGCCAATGGACAAGCATTTCTAGAAGTCGAGGACACCGGGCCGGGTATTCCGGCCATCGACCGCAGCCATATTTTCGAGCGCTTTTACCGCATCCTGGGCAGCAATGTCGAAGGCAGCGGGCTGGGGCTGGCGATCGTCAAGGAAATCGTCCAGCAGCACGATGCGGTGATCGACATCTTCCACAATCCGCATCAGCGCGACCCCAAGTTTCCCGGCAGCCTGTTTCGCGTCACCCTGCAGATGAAACAGCGCCCGGCCATCATCGAGGATCTGGGATGACACGCTCCAGCCGGCCATCGACACCGCCCCGGCGCGCCGCCCACTGGCGCGCCACCAGGCGCTTGACGGCAGCACTGCTGCTGGCATGGCTGGCCGTCACCTTCGGCGGCATTTTCTTCGCCCGGGAATTGTCACAGACGACCATCTTCGGCTGGCCGCTATCGTTTTACATGGTTGCCCAGGGCATACCCTTGACCTATGTGGCCATACTCGCCATCTATGCGTGGCGCATGCGCACGCTGGACCGGCGCTGCAGGAACCCGGACTGATGGCGAGCAGGATTTTCAATCGTAAACTCCGGCGCTATTACGCCTGGTATACGCTGGGTCTGATCCTGTTCCTGGGCGCGCTCTCGATCCTGGAATTCGAAGGCGTGCCGCGAACCTGGATCGGCTATCTGTTCCTGTTCGCCACCATCGCGCTGTACGCCGGCATCGGGGTCATGAGCCGCACCTCCGATGTCTCGGAATATTATGTGGCCGGACGGCGCGTGCCGGCGCTGTTCAACGGCATGGCGACCGCCGCCGACTGGCTGTCGGCGGCCAGTTTCATCAGCCTGGCCGGCGGCCTGTACCTGCAGGGTTTTGACGGCATGGCGTACATCGTCGGCTGGACCGGCGGCTATTGCCTGGTGGCCTTGCTGATCGCACCGTTCCTGCGCAAATTCGGCCAGTACACGATTCCCGATTTCCTGGCGGCACGCTACGGCGGCAACCCGGTCCGAATCCTGGCGGTGATTGCCACCATCCTGATTTCGTTTACCTATGTGGTGGCGCAAATCTACGGCGTCGGCCTGATTACCTCGCGCTTTACCGGGGTCGATTTTTCGGTCGGCATCTTCCTCGGATTGGCCAGCATCCTGGTCTGCTCCTTCCTGGGTGGCATGCGCGCCATCACCTGGACCCAGATTGCACAATACATCATCATGATCGCCGCCTACATGATCCCGGTGTTCTGGCTGTCGGCCAAGCACACCAGCGTGCCGGTGCCGCAAATCGCCTATGGCGCGGTGTTGGCGAAAATCGGCCAGGCCGAAACAAGGCTGGAGCGCGATCCAAAAGAGCAGCAGGTGCGCACCGTGTTCCGGCACGCTGCCGCCGAGTACGCGCAGAAGATGCAAGCATTGCCGGCCTCGCTGCAGCAGGGCCGCGCGGTATTGCAAGCGCAGGTCGATCGCCTCAAGAAGAACGGCGCCACCCTGATCGAAATCAAGGCCGCCGAACGGGCGTTGTCGGGCTACCCGAAAACCAGCGAAGAAGCGCGCACCCTCTGGAGCGAGGCGCAGGCGCAGAATCTGGCACGGGCCGCTCCGATCCTCGATCACGGCACCCCCTTTCCGGCCAAGGATGCGGCCGCCTCCGACATCAAGCGCAACAATTTTCTGGCGCTGGTGTTCTGCCTGATGATGGGCACCGCCGCCTTGCCTCACATACTGCTGCGTTACTACACCACGCCATCGGTGCAGGAAACCCGCGCTTCGGTGTTCTGGTCGCTGTTTTTCATCATCCTGCTGTACCTCACGATTCCGGCGCTGGCGGCGCTGGTGAAGTACGAAATCTACACTTCGCTGGTCGGCACCACCTTCACCAGCCTGCCGCCGTGGGTGTCGTACTGGGCCAGCATCGACAAGATTGCGCCGTTGATCTCGATTGTCGACATCAACCATGACGGCATCGTGCAACTGGCGGAAATCGCCATCGACGGCGACATCATCGTGCTGGCCATGCCGGAAATCGCCGGTCTGCCATATGTGGTCTCCGGCCTGATCGCAGCCGGCGGCCTGGCGGCCGCCTTGTCGACCGCCGACGGCTTGCTGCTGACCATCTCGAACGCGCTGTCGCACGATATTTACTACAAGATCCTCGATCCGGCCGCATCGACCCAGAAACGGGTGACGATTTCCAAGCTGCTGCTGGTGGTGGTGGCGCTGGTGGCTGCGTATACCGCATCGCTGAAACCGGGCGACATCCTGTCGATGGTGGGCGCCGCATTTTCGCTAGCGTCGTCGACGCTATTCCCGGTGCTGGTGCTGGGCGTGTTCTGGAAGCGCGCCAACCAGCAGGGCGCGATCGCCGGCATAATTACCGGTTTTGCCGTCTGCGTGTACTACATGGCGCATACGCATCCGACCCTGGGCGGCAGCAGCGCCGGCCAATGGTTTCACATTGCGCCGATCTCGGCCGGGGTATTCGGGGTGCCGGCCGGGATGCTGGCGCTGGTAATCGCCAGCCTGCTGACGCCGCCGCCCAGGCAAGAAATGCGGGCCTTTGTCGACTATATCCGCACGCCCTGAGTGGCGGCGCAAAATCAAAAACGGCAGAACGAATGCGCTTC
>NZ_AVCC01000088.1 GCF_000622895.1 Herminiimonas sp. CN | reverse complement strand
GTTTTATGCGTATACCCATACATTATATCAATATGATAAAAACCGGAAAATTCCGCACGCTGCGTCAGATTCCCTCCAGCATTTGGGTGCTCGGCATGGTCAGCCTGCTGATGGATGTTTCATCCGAGATGATCCATGCGCTGCTGCCGCTATTCCTGATCACCACCTTGGGCGCGAGCGTTTTCATCGTCGGCCTGATTGAAGGTGCGGCCGAGGCCACCGCCTTGATCGTCAAGGTATTCTCCGGGGCATTGAGCGACTATCTGGGCAAGCGCAAGGGCTTGGCGGTGTTCGGCTACGGCCTGGCCGCACTGACCAAGCCGATCTTCGCGCTGGCGTCCGGCATCGGCTGGATCATGAGCGCACGCCTGCTGGACCGGGTCGGCAAAGGGATTCGGGGTGCGCCGCGCGATGCGCTGGTGGCCGACCTGGCGCCGCCGCATCTGCGCGGTGCGGCGTTCGGGCTGCGCCAGTCGCTCGATACGGTGGGCGCATTTCTTGGCCCTTTGAGCGCGATCGGGCTGATGCTGCTGTGGGCCAACGATTTCAGGGCCATATTCTGGGTTGCCACCGTGCCTGCGGTGCTGGCGGTCGTGCTGTTGATTGCCGGAGTGCAGGAACCCGAGCGCAAGACCATGGGAGTCACGGAAAAGCGCAGCAATCCGATCCGCTGGGGCAATCTCAAACGCATGGGACGCGACTACTGGTGGGTGGTGATCATCGGCGCAGTATTTACGCTCGCGCGTTTCAGCGAGGCATTCTTGCTGTTGCGCGCGCAACAGGGCGGCATGGCGCTGGCTTGGGTGCCGCTGATCATGGTGGCGATGAACGTGGTGTATGCGCTCTCGGCCTATCCGTTCGGCAAGCTGTCCGATGGCGTCAGCCATACCCGCCTGCTGGCAGCAGGTCTGCTGGTCCTGATCGCAGCCGATATCGTGCTGGCCAGCAGCAATGCGTGGCCGGTGGTATTGCTGGGCGTGTTGCTGTGGGGCTTGCACATGGGCATGACGCAAGGCTTGCTGGCCGCGATGGTGGCGGCTACCGCACCGGCCGATCTGCGCGGCACTGCCTCGTTTTTCAATCTGGCCAGCGGATTGGCGATGCTGGTGGCCAGCCCGCTGGCCGGCTGGCTGTGGGATGGCTACGGCGCATCGTTTACGTTTTATGCGGGAGCGGTTTTTTGCGGCGCCGCGCTGCTGCTGATGCTGATGCTGGCCAACATGCGGCGCAGGGCCAGCTAAAAGCGGCCTGCAAATTTCTTTATTCCGCAGCGAACAGGCGGGCCCAGCCGTCATGCCCGAGGCTGCGCAGCGTTTCAATATTTTTTTCGAAAATAGTGTCGGTCTGCGGGTACGCGGCCACCGCTTTTTCGATGCTTTCCTCGCGCAGCAGATGCAAGGTCGGGTATGGCGAACGGTTGGTGTAGTTGTCGATATCGTCCGCTGCCGTGCCATCGAACTGGTATTGCGGGTGAAAACTCGCAACCTGCAGCACACCACCCAGATCCATATCTTCAACCGTAGCATCGGCCACATCCAGAAAATCGTTGTAATCGAGAAAATCGGTCAGCGTGTCCGGATGGATCAGCAGCGTGGTTTCGATCTTCTCCGCCGAGCATTCGGCCAGCGTTTCCAATTCCACAATCAAATCTGCCAGCAACGCTTCCGGCGTAGTCGCGGCGCTGACCACATAACGGATCTGGTTCTTGACATGCACCGCCTTGGCAAACGGGCACAGATTCAAGCCGATCACGGCCTTTTCCAGCCATACCTTGGTTTTTGCGATGATTTCTTCAGGGGCATTCGTGCTGCTGGTCATGGCTTGGTCTTTTCTGCAATGGATTCGGACCTGAGCTTATACCACCAAACCGGAATTTACTGCGGGTGGCAGGCTGTTAATCGCACCGGCCGCTGGCTTGCGCGCGAAGAAGCGGCGTGCCGCGCAGACCAACAATGCAAAAACCGGCCGCAGCCGGTTTTTTGCATTGAAGCTACCAGAAAATCGTCAGATTTCCTCGTACAACGGCAAGGTCAGGAATTCGGCAAAGTCTTCCGAAGTCGACATCTGTTCGAAAATCTGCGCGGCGCGGTCGTAGGTCGCACCGTTGCCAACGACTGCCTTCACTTTGACCAGTTCTTCCGGGATCATCGCGCGCACCATGTCGGCGGTGACCTTGCGGCCATCTTCCAGCAGGCCCTTGCTGGAGCGAATCCACTGCCAGACTTGCGAGCGGCTGATTTCCGCGGTGGCAGCGTCTTCCATCAGGTTGTGGATCGGCACGCAACCGTTGCCTGCCAGCCATGCGCCGAGGTAGTGAATGCCGACGTTGATGTTGTAGCGCAGGCCGGCTTCGGTGACTGGCGTTTCCGGCTGGAAGTTCAGCAGGTCGGCCGCGACCACGTTGACGTCCGGGCGCTGCTTGTCGATCTGGTTCAGCTTGTCGCCCAATACCTTCTTGAACTCTGTCATCGACAGTTCAACCAGGCCCGGGTGCGCGACCCAGCCGCCGTCGTAGCCGTCGGTGGCGTCGCGCGCCTTGTCGTTGCGCACGCCGCCCATGGCGACATCGTTCTTTTCCGGATCGTTTTTGATCGGGATCAGCGCCGACATGCCGCCGATCGCCGGCGCGTTGCGCTTGTGGCAGGTTTTCAGCAACAGCAATGCATAGGAACGCATGAACGGCGCGGTCATCGTCACCTTGGCGCGGTCGGCCAGGCAGAAGTTCTTGTCGTTCTTGAATTTCTTGATGCAGGAAAAGATGTAATCCCAGCGGCCGGCGTTCAGACCGCTTGAGTGCTCACGCAGCTCGTACAGGATTTCGTCCATTTCGAATGCGGCCAGGATGGTTTCGATCAGCACGGTAGCCTTGATCGTGCCTTGCGGCAAGCCGAGTTCGTTTTGCGTCATCACGAAGATGTCGTTCCACAGCCGCGCTTCCAGATGCGATTCCATCTTCGGCAGGTAGAAATACGGGCCGGCGCCGCGCGCCAGCTGTTCTTTGGCGTTGTGGAACATGAACAGCGCGAAGTCGAAAATGCCGCCGGAGATGCGCTTGCCGTCGACCAGCACGTGCTTCTCGTCCAGATGCCAGCCGCGCGGGCGCACCACCAGCGTGGCGGTCTTGTCATTGAGCTTGTAGCTCTTGCCGTTCTGTTCCAGCGCGATGGTCTTGCGCACCGCGTCCTTCATGTTGATCTGGCCGGTGAGCTGGTTTTCCCAGTTCGGGGTGTTGGAATCCTCGAAGTCGGTCATGTAGCTGTCGGCGCCGGAGTTCAGCGCGTTGATGACCATCTTGCGTTCGACCGGGCCGGTGATTTCGACCCGGCGGCATTCCAGCGCCTTCGGGATCGGGGCGATTTTCCAGTCGCCGTTGCGGATGTGGGCGGTTTCCGGCAGAAAATCGGGCAGCTTGCCGGCGTCGAGTTCCTTGGCGCGCACTACGCGCGCGGCCAGCAATTGCTGGCGGCGCGGCTCGAATGCGCGGGTCAGCTTGGCGACCAGCGCCAGCGCTTCCGGGGTCAGAATCTGTTCGTAGCCGGGGGCGATTTCGGCTTTGATTTCCATGCCGGCTGGCAATTGGAGTTGCGTCATGGTGTGCTCCTGTAAGTGGATTTTAATTTTGCGTGCAATATGCACGACAAGATGGTTGAAAGCGGATCGGATTGGTGATTTTACGATGCGATTGGAATCAAGTATATTAAATAAAAACAATGCAAACAAAACGATTTATCAATTTATTATTGCGTTTTAGTCACAAATAAACGTCAACCGGCTCAACATCATGGATCATTTCAAGCAGATTTCCACTTTCGTCGAAGCCGCCACCCGCGGTAGCCTGTCCGCCGCCGCCCGGGCCGAAGGTATCGCCCCGGCGATGATAGGCCGGCGGCTGGATGCGCTGGAACAACGGCTCGGCGTCAAGCTGTTGCAGCGCAGCACCCGCAAAATCGCGCTCACCAACGAAGGCGCAGCCTTCCTCGATGATTGCCAGCGCATTCTGGCCGACCTGGAGGATGCGGAGTCCGCAGTTGCCGAGGGCAGCGCCCGCGCCAGCGGCCACCTCAGCATTTCGGCCCCGGCCGGCTTTGGGCGGATGCACGTGGCGCCCTTGCTGCCGTCTTTTCTGGCCGAGCATCGCGAAGTCGAATTGAGCCTGAATCTGAACGATCGCCTGGTCGACCTGATCGGCGAAGGCATCGATGTGGCGATCCGGATTGCATCCCTGGCCGATTCGAATCTGGTCGGCGTCAAGCTGGCCGACAATCAGCGCGTGGTGGTGGTGGCGCCGGCTTACCTCAAGAAAAACGGCGCGCCGCAAGTTCCGGACGACCTGGCCCGGCACAATTGCCTGGCGCTGCCCAGCGATGGCAGCCAGCGCGGCTGGACTTTCCGCCAGAACGGCAAGAACATCACGCTCAAGGTAAGCGGCAACATGGTCTGCAATGACGGCGAGGTGCTGCACGACTGGGCGCTGGCGGGGCGCGGCCTGGCGTGGCGCTCGATGTGGGAAGTGCGCAGCGCACTGGAATCCGGTCAGCTGGTGACGGTGCTGGACGATTTTGCCGCGCCCGGCAACGATATTTACGCGGTATTTGCACAACGCCAGCATATGCCGCTGCGGATCCGCGCCTTCATCGACTTCCTGCGGCGCGTGTATGCGCAGCCGGAATATTGGCAAAAGCATTAGGGCAACTCAGCCTGTGGCATTCAATCAATAATACTATGTACCGTATTTTTTAAAACATACGAATATAATGCGGAAAATTGTGTATTTAATCGCATACCGGTACTATATTCATAATTAACCAAGCCTGCATGGCCGGCTGCCGGCACCTTAATATGGCCTGCCGCCGCAGGCTGGCCGTTCCCCCTCCGCCCCGCACCGTCGAGCCGCCAATGCGCTGCGGCACGATGTCCGGCGGCACATCCGCGAGACCGGCGGAAAGAAGCATGCGCGAGTCTCGATTTGTCCAGTGTGCAAAAGCTTTCATGCCGGGATGAATGCTTTTCATCTTTCCTGAAAACCGTTGTGACAAAATTATTGCCTATCGCTTAAACCCCACTTGCGACACACAAAAAACGGGTTCGGATGAAACCCTGCATTTCAGATCAATTCACCATTCCTACAAGGAGACAATTCATGTGGTCACAAGTTTATGACCCGTTCAACAATCCGGTGCTGTCGACGCTGGCGGCGGCAATACCCGTCGTCGTGATGCTGGCCGCACTGGCATTTTTCCATATCAAGGCCCACATCGCCGCGCTGCTCGGGCTGCTCTCCGCACTGGCGGTCGCCGTCTTCGGCTTTTCGATGCCGGCCAGCACCGCGGCTTCTTCCGCCTTGTTTGGCGCCGCCAACGGCTTGCTGCCGATCGGCTGGATCATCCTGAACGTGATTTTCCTGTACCAGCTGACCGAGCGCAAAGGCTACTTCAAGGTGCTGCAGGAAAGCATCACCGGCATCACCACCGACCGCCGCCTGCAACTGCTGCTGATCGCGTTCTCGTTCGGCGCGTTCTTCGAGGGTGCGGGCGGCTTCGGCACGCCGGTCGCGGTCACCGGCGCGATGCTGATTGGGCTCGGCTTTGCGCCGCTGGCCGCGTCCGGCCTGTCGCTGATCGCCAATACCGCACCGGTGGCCTACGGCGCGCTCGGCACGCCGATCATCGCGCTGGCCGGCGTGACCGGGCTGGACATGCTGCAGGTGTCGGGCATGGTTGGGCGGCAGTTGCCGTTTTTCTCGCTGCTGGTGCCGTTCTGGCTGATCTGGGCGTTCTGCGGCTTTCGCGGCATGTTGGCGATCTGGCCTGCGGTCCTGGTTGCCGGCGCTGCCTTCGCGATTCCGCAATATCTGATCTCCAACTTCCACGGCCCCTGGCTGGTCGACGTCGGCGCGGCAATCAGCTCGATGGTATTCCTGACCCTGTTTCTGAAAGTGTGGAAGCCGGCCAAGATATGGACCTCGGCTGCCGGCAAATTCAAGGGCGGCAGCGCCCAGGACGTCGCTTCGGTGGTCCACAGCTACAGCCGCGCCGAAGTGTTCCGCGCCTGGATGCCCTGGCTGATCCTGTCGGTGCTGGTGTTCATGTGGGGCGTGCCGGAATGGAAAAAGGTACTCGACGGCATATCGGTCTTTAAATACCAATGGCCCGGCTTGCACAACATGGTGCAGAAAATGCCGCCGGTCGCGATCAAGGCACATGCGGAAGCTGCCGTGTATACGCTTAACTGGCTCTCCACCACCGGCACCGGGATCTTCATCGCAGCCATGATTTCCGGCCTGGTGATGGGCTACAAGGTGCGCGATCTGTTCGCCGTGTATTGGGATACCGTCAAGATCCTGAAATATTCGCTGCTGACCATCGCGGCCATGCTGGCGCTGGGTTACACCACCCGTTATTCCGGCGTCGATTCGACCCTCGGCCTGGCGTTCTCGCATACCGGCGTGCTGTACCCGTTCTTCGGCACCCTGCTGGGCTGGCTCGGCGTTGCGCTGACCGGTTCCGACACTGCCTCCAACGTGCTGTTCGGCGGCCTGCAAAAAACCTCGGCCGAGCAGCTCGGACTCAATCCGCTGCTGATGGCATCGGCCAACTCGGCCGGCGGCGTGATGGGCAAGATGATCGATGCGCAATCGATCGTGGTCGCCTCCACCGCAACCAAATGGTATGGGCACGAGGGTGACATCTTGCGTTATGTGTTCTTCCATTCGATCGCGCTGGCTTGCCTGGTCGGCGTGCTGATCACGTTGCAGGCGTATGTCTATCCATTTACCTTAATGGTGTTTTAAACCCGGCCGCAGCATCCTGCGGCTTTGTAAAAAGCCACCATCCGGGCTGGTTCCGGACGGTGGCTTTTTTTTGTAAGCGGCATGTTACAAGTTCCATCCTCTGATGCTTCTGCGCAAAAAATATACTCCTGCACAAGACTGTTTTTTCCGCATATAAACATTAATCAATATCAACATACTCCACATTATTTGTTATTTAAAAAAAATATCGCCCGGCGCTGCTGGTCCAGCAAGCAGTGTCATTAACATTTCGTATCAAATTTATAGATTTTCCGGGGAGCAATTCAAGAGTTTCGCTGTCACACTTTGCCCAGATGCAACAGGCAAGCCCCAACATGCAAAACACACACGGCAACACCCGATGATCGATTTCGCACCTTTCAAGGCGGAAATCACTCCGATCGCGCCGGTCCTGTTGCTGGCCGGTGCCGTCATCACCGTTTTCCTGGCCTTGCGCACCAGGCGGCTGCAGCCGTTTCCGGGACGCGGCTATTTTCTCGGGATGTTGCTGGCCGCATCCTGGTGGGCCGCAGCCGCCGCATTCGAAAGCCTCTCTGCGCTGCCGTCGGACAAGATAATCTGGGCCGAACTGGCCTGGCCCGGCATCGTCGCCGCGCCAACCTGCTGGGCGCAGTTTATATGGGCTTATGTCAACGGCAATTACAAGCTCTTGCGCACCAGGTGGCGCCTGTCCCTGCTGGCAATGCCGCTGGCGACCTGCATCATCGCCCTCACGAATTCGTCGCACCATCTGATGTATGCGCAAACGACCGCGCAAATCACGCAAGACGGTTTGCGGATGCTGTACATTCGCGGCCCGTGGTTTTATCTCACCACCGTCTATTTGTATGTTTTCATGCTGCTCAGCATGGCGGCAGTGATCAATGCCCTGCCGCACGCGAGCCGTGTTTATCGCCGCCATTACCTCGGTTTTGCGCTGGCCATGGTGCTTCCGTGGATCGCCAATATCGGCTACGTCACCAATACCGTGCTGCTGTTTGGATTCGATCCGACACCGTTTTCCTTCCTGCTGATGACGACGGTTTTTTACTGGCTGATCAGCCGCAATCAATTGTTCGATTTGCTGCCGGTAGCGCACACCGTCCTGCTGGACGCGGTGCCGGATGCGGTGCTGGTGCTGGATCCGGAACAGCGCATCGTGGAATGCAACCGCGCAGCGACCGGCTTGCCTGGCTTGTCGGAATTATGGGTCGGTTGCCATTTGACGCAGTTTTCCGACTTCCACCGCGTGCTGCAGCCGCTGCTGAAGGAAGGTGCTAAAGACCGGTTCGATATCGTCCTGGGGCAACCGGAGCGTCATTACGAGCTAAAAAAAGTGTCGTTGCCGTATCCGCGCAAGGAGACCGGCCTGCTCTTGACCTTGCGCGATATCACGCATCGCAAACTGGGTGAAATCCAGCTGCACGATGCCATGGCGGAACTCGAAGCCCAGCTTGAAACCAATCTGCAACTTCAGCAGCAGTTGCATGAAGACGCAATTCGGGATGTATTGACCGGCCTGCACAACCGGCGCTTTCTGGACGAGTTGAAAGCCGGGCTGGAAGCGGAGTCTGTGCGCAGCAAGGAGCCCTTGGCGGCAGTCATGATCGATATTGATTATTTCAAGCGCTTGAACGACACCTACGGCCACCATGCGGGCGACCAGGTGTTGCGCTTTATTGCCGGTTTTTTGCAAAGAAGTATCCGGCAAAGCGATTATGTATTTCGCATGGGCGGCGAGGAATTCCTGATCTTGCTGCCCAATACCAGCGCCGAACAGGCGTTCATTCGCGCCGGCAACTGGTGCGCCAAATTCGCCACCATCAATATCCCGCTCGAAGAAAATACTATTTCCGCAACATTTTCAGCCGGCATCGCGGTCTTTCCGAGCGCTGCCGACAGCATCGATACGCTGCTCAATCTGGCCGACAAGGCGCTCTACCAGGCCAAGGCGGCCGGGCGCAACCGGGTCGAATGCTTCGCTGCGGCGCCAGACTACACCCCAGGCCCGCCTTGCACGCCATTGCCGGACGATATGCCCCACTTCGCCAGCGCCTGATCGTCCGACTCGCGCGCATCGACCCAGCGCGCGCCGTTCGGCGTCTGTTCCTTCTTCCAGAACGGCGCTGCGGTTTTCAGGTAATCCATGATGAATTCACAGGCGGCGAACGCCTCGCCCCGATGCGCGGAGGTAATCGCCACCAGCACGATCTGGTCCAGCGGCGCCAACGGCCCGACCCGGTGAATCACCAGCGCGTCGAAAAACACCCAGCGCGAGCGCGCCTGCTGCACGATCTCTTCCAGCGCCTTTTCGGTCATGCCCGGATAGTGCTCCAGTTCCATGGAAGCGATATCGGCGCCGTCATTCAAGTCGCGCACGGTGCCGACGAAGGCGACCACCGCGCCCACCTTCGGATTGGCAACGCGCAGCTGGCTGACTTCCGTGGTCAGGTCGAAATCTTCGGTTTGTATGCGCACAGGCATGATGGCTTTGCTCGCTTTCTGGCTGTTATCGCTTGATCGGTTGCGTATTTTAGCCCGTAGCGGGAAGGCACGGTTGCGCGCCTGGATTACAATGAGGCCCGCCGACCTTGGATCTCGCAAAAGAGTAATGAAAACAAACCGATTGAGCAGGATTGTCCTGATTATCGTCGGCAGCATAGCCGTGCTGCTTGCCGTTCTGGGCGTATTTTTGCCTCTGTTGCCGACTACGCCCTTCCTGTTGCTGGCATCGGCCTGCTATTTCAGGAGTTCGCCGCGGATGTACCGCTGGCTGGTAAGCAACCGGATACTGGGAAACTATATCCTCAATTTCCAAAGCGGCAAGGGAATCCCGTTGCGTGGCAAGATCGTTGCGCTGCTGCTGATCTGGACTTCGATGTCATTCTCGATCTACAAGATTGAGGCCGTGGTCGTGCAACTGATCCTGGTTGCCGTCGGGATCGCGGTCAGCCTGATGATTTTGCGCATGAAAACGCTGCGCTGAATAAAAAAAGGCGAGTCCTGCGTTCGGCTCGCCCAATCCAGGCACAACATCTACAAAATTATCCGCCCAGCATGCTTTGCTTGAGCGCACTGTCGGCCGGCTTGTCGCCCAGCCAGATTTTCAGGTATGCATTGTAAAAGTTAATATCAGGCAACATTTCGCCCACCGGTTTGCCATTGACCTGAATCAGCATGCCGGAGCCAGGCACCCAGTCGGTGGTAATCGTGTCGCCTTTTTTGAGCGAAGGGATGGAAGCGAAGATTTCGCCCATCTTGACCGTCTGGTTGACGATTTTCGATTTCTCGGCCTTGTCGGAATTGGCATTCAGGCCGGTCATGAAGCTCTGGCCGAAATCTTCGCTGCTAATTTCGCGCAGCATCACCATTGTCAGCCGCCGCGGGCCGGCCAGATCCAGGATTTCAGGCACGGTGGTTTTCTTTGCCGGCAGATACAGTCCAGCCACATACACCTTGAAGATGGCCTTGACGCGAATTCCTGCGCCATTGAGCTTGAGTTCCTTGTTGGCCACATGAGCGGTTTCATCCAGCTTCACTCCGGCAATTTCAATTGCCGACGCGCCCTGGCTAAAGCCGATGACGAGGCAGCCCAAAGTCAATAACCGTTTGATGCGCAAGTTCTTAATCATATTGTCTCCAAAAAAACACTCGATGGCTTACTCGAAGGAACCTCTGGCGGGTCCTCTTCGAAACTTTTAAAAAGGTATGGCAATTATTCGGCTGCAATCCATGCAGCAACTGCCGCATTTCTGCCCGGCAGTTTGAAAACACTCACCACCCGGGCCAGATTCACCGCCTGATCCTGCATCGCTTCGGCTGAAGCGGCCGCCTCTTCCACCAGCGCCGCATTCTGCTGCGTTACCTGATCCATCTGGCTGATTGCGCGGTTGACCTGCTCGATGCCGGTGCTCTGCTCCTGGCTGGCGGCCGTGATGTGGGCCATGATGTCGGTCACGCGAGCAACGCTTGCCACCACTTCGTCCATCGTGAGGCCGGCCTGGCGCACCAGTTTGCTGCCGGCCTCGACCTTATCCACCGAGTCGCCGATCAGCGCCTTGATTTCCCTGGCCGCCGCGGCCGAGCGCTGCGCCAGATTCCGCACTTCGGACGCCACCACTGCAAAGCCGCGTCCCTGCTCGCCGGCCCGGGCCGCTTCCACTGCGGCGTTCAATGCCAGGATGTTGGTCTGGAATGCAATGCCGTCGATGACGCCGATGATGTCGACGATTTTCCGCGACGAGTCGTTGATCGAGCCCATGGTGCCGATCACCTGCGCCACCACCGCCCCGCCCTTGGCCGCGACTTCCGAGGCGCAGGCCGCCAGTTGATTGGCCTGGTGCGCATTGTCGGCATTTTCACGCACGGTGCCGGTCAATGCGAACATCGAGGCTGCGGTCTGTTGCAGCGAACTGGCCTGCTGTTCGGTGCGCGACGACAGATCCAGATTGCCGCTGGCAATCTGGCTCGATACCGATGCGATAGTCTCGGTGCCTGAACGTACGTCGCCGACGATCTTCGACAAACTTTGATTCATGTGCTGGAGCGCCTGCATCAGCATACCGGTTTCATCGAAGGCTTTGGCTGCAATCGTGCTGCAGAGGTCGCCGTCAGCGACGCGCTTGGCGACAGCGACCGCTTCATTGAGCGGCTGGGTAATGCTGCGTGAGACCAAAAATCCGACCAGCACGCTCAGGGCGCCGGCGACTGCCGCCAATGCCAGGATCAGCAGCCCGGTGCGATTGGCCGCCAGCGTCGATTGCGCGCCGGACTGCTCCATCCGGCTGTTTTGGTAGTTGATGAAATTATCGATCTGGGCGAAATATTTGGCTTGCAGCGGCCGCACCGAAAACAGCAATTTCAGCATCGCTTCGTCTTTTGCGTCCTGATTGACGAGCGCCACGAACTTGGCCTGGACCGGCACGAACTTATCCCGCAATGCGCTGATGGCATCGAGGTGCCGGCGACCCTCGGCTTCGTTGATGATTTTTCCCAAAGTGGCGATGGCCGCATCGGTGCTTTTATTCTTGTCTTCGATGTTGGCCAGTTCCTTTTTGATTTGCCCCGGTTCGGTCATGATCAAAACGTTGAGCATATTGCGCGTGACTTCGTTCAAGTCGGCCTTGATGGTATTGGCAATCACCGTCTTCGGATAGCGGTCCTTGACCAGCAGCGTGATTTCGCCATCCAGGCTGGCGATGCGGACATAAGCCAGGCTGGCCAGCATGATCAACAACGCAATGACGGCGCCGAAACCGAGAGCAAGTCGTTGTCCAATACGCATTTTTTTAGTATTCATTGTGTGCGAGCCTTTGTCCCCGGGCGAAATTGCTTGAAAATAGTGCGGGCGCAAGGGGCCTGCACTGCTTGAATTTGCGCACATGCCCGGATCGGGAAAGTGCATCCATCAAGAAATTATTTGAACAACAATATAGCAATACCAAAACGCGATGCGAACACGTTTAGTAGTGGAGATACTCTAAAAATCGCACTATCGTTCTTTTTTTATTTGTCGATCTAAGAATCAGCCCGCCGTGCTCGAAAGAGGGGGAGTTGGGCGAGCAGCGTGCCCACGGGCGGTATGCAATGG
>NZ_AVCC01000087.1 GCF_000622895.1 Herminiimonas sp. CN | reverse complement strand
GTCCGTCCGCGTCGTTTTCGGACTTCCGTTCGTCTTTTTTATGCTTGGTGTCGAGCCAGCGGCCTTCGTAGACGCCGGCCGCGCAGACGAATTCGGCGCGCACTTCCCAGAAGTCGCGCGGCACGAATTTCTTGATCTTCTCTTCGCGCTCGACCACGATCGACAGCGTCGGGGTCTGCACCCGGCCGACCGTGGTCAGGTAAAAACCGCCTTCCTTCGAGTTGAAGGCAGTCATCGCGCGGGTGCCGTTGATGCCGATCAGCCAGTCGGCCTCGGAACGGCAACGGGCGGCGTCGGCCAGCGGCAGCATTTCGGCGTCGCTGCGCAGTTTGGTGAAGCCTTCGCGGATGGCACCGGGCGTCATCGATTGCAGCCACAGGCGCTGGACCGGCTGCTTGGCTTTTGCGTGCTGCGCGATCAGGCGGAAAATCAGCTCGCCTTCGCGCCCGGCATCGCAGGCGTTGATCAGCGCGGTGACATCCTTGCGCTTGATCAGTTTATTCAGCACCTTCAGGCGCGACTCGGTCTTGGCAATCGGATTCACGGCGAAGTACGGCGGAATCATCGGCAAATGGGTAAAGCTCCATTTGCCGCGCTTGACGTCGTATTCTTCCGGCACCGCGATTTCGAGCAGGTGGCCGACCGCCGACGACAACACGTACTGGTCGGACTCGAAGTACTCATCGTGCTTGGTGAAGCCGCCGAGCGTCTTCGCGATGTCGTTCGCGACGGAGGGCTTCTCGGCGATGATGAGGGTCTTGGTCATGGATTGGATTCTCTAATTGGGTACGGATGGGCGCACATGCCGGGCGGCAAAACGGCGCAGCGCCACTGATATTACAAATATCGGGATTGTCAAGCGGCCAATGATAAGCGTGTTGCGGCAAAATCCGCAAGCGCCCGCACGCCGATCGGGCAGAAAGTCGGAATTTAATGCAACAAGCACTGTCGCGGCTGGGCATCGTCTTCGAACAGCTCATCGAAAATCAGCGCATCGGGCTCCTTGCCCTGACTCCACAGCACCAGCAGCACGATCACCTTGAGCTTATCCAGCGGCAACGGCGACTCGCCGAGCGCCAGAGCGCGCTCGATGACGATCTCGCGCTGGACCGCGTCCAGCACCAGCGCCTGTTCCAGGAACTGGATGAAACCGATCGCCGCCGCGCCCAGCACATCGGATTCCTGCTCCGGATAGATGCGCAAGCCGAAAGAAAACGCAGTCTGCTGCTGCGGGTAGTAGTTGGCGAAGGTATCGGTAGCCCGGGCCAGATCCTGCATCCAGCCCAGCGCTTCAGAAATCTCGGCATCCTCGAAGCCGACCGCCGACAGCTTGCGGCTCAACGCCGCCGCATCCGGGCAGGCATCGGGACGGTAATACGTTTCGTAGAGATATACAAGAATGTCGAACATGGCTCTACTCTAACGTTAATATTTCTTTGGAGCAATCAAGAACTCTGGAGTCGATACTATGTCACATTATTCCGCAAGCCGCGATCAGCGCCGCATTCGTGCAATATACCTAGCTATGTATTTTATATAGTCACAATAAATACATGCTACAATGACATGTTTTTTTGCATACCCTTCTTATTTTATGGATTTACAGGCACGGCCCACAATCCCGCGCTGCCATCCTGAATCAGTCGAAGCGGCCGTTTTCCATCGGGAATCCTGGCAGGAAATCGACCGCCGGCAAGCGTTTCCCGCCCGGCTTTTGCAGTACGGCCAGGCGCAATGCGCCGTCCCCGCACGCCACCAGCACGCCATCCTGCGCATTGGCCGCCAGCACGCTGCCGGGCGGCAGGCCGGCAGCGTCCGGCAGCGCCTGCGCCTGCCACAGCTTGAGGGTGACGCCGTTGAACACCGCACAGGCGCCCGGAAACGGATTGAAGGTCCGGATCTTGCGCGCCAGCACGGTGGCCGGCTGGCTGAAGTCCAGCAGCGCCTCGTCCTTGCTGATCTTGGCCGCGTAAGTGACGCCGGCTTCCGGTTGCGGGGTGGCGACCAGGCCATCGCCCTGTCCCAGCCGGCGCAGCGCCTGCACGATCATCTCGCCGCCCAGCGCGGCCAGCTTGTCGTGCAGGCTGCCGGTGGTGTCGTCGGGCGCAATCTGCATCCGTTCGGTCAGCAGCATCGGCCCGGTATCGAGCCCTTCTTCCATCTGCATGATGGTGATGCCGGTGTCGCGGTCGCCGGCCTCGATGGCGCGATGGATCGGCGCTGCGCCGCGCCAGCGCGGCAACAGCGAGGCGTGGATGTTGAGGCAGCCGTGGCGCGGAATGTCCAGCACGCTGCGCGGCAAAATCAGCCCGTAGGCGGCCACCACCATCACGTCGTGCGCGGTGGCGCGCAGCAAGGCATGGGCGTCTTGCGCGTCCTGCGGAGTCTTGCCATCGAGCCGCAGCGACGCCGGCTGCGCCACCGGAATGCCGTGCGCAAGTGCATATTGCTTCACCGGCGAGGCCTGCAAGTGCATGCCGCGCCCGGCCGGGCGATCCGGCTGGCTCAACACCAGCGCGATCTCGAAGCCGGCCTGATGCAGGTTTTTAAGCGCCACCGCGGCGAATTCGGGAGTTCCGGCGAAGATTATTTTCATGGGCCGTATTGTACGAAGCGGCACCGGAAATTGCACGCAACTTGCCGCAGGCCGATCTGGTGTTTGATGGCATTCTGAGAAGCACTGCACACGGGCTTACTCCTTGGCGCTGGCGCGCGGGTTTGATAAAGAATAGCCGCTTTCGCCGCATTGCAGACATCCGATGTGAAGTTATTGACCGTCCCCGAGGCCCAGAGTTGCCCGTCAAGAACGCACTGCCATACTGTTACTACGGTTACTTGGGTTTGTGATGCGGATGGCGTGAGCAGAAAGTCATTGCCAATCAGAAACGCCTAGGCATAATGCTAGGCATTCCTGCCAATTGCTCTCTTAACATCATGGTGAAACGCTTACTCTGCGCATTTGGCGGCAACAAGACGACACCCGGCACACCCTTGCAATGCAGCGAGCTGCAGATCATGCGCGGCGAATGGCGCGACAAGGTGTGGTTGCCGCATCCAGAGTTTGATCGCCCCAAACGGATGCGCAACGGTTGAGCCGGTTTAGCGTCAAATATGCATTGCCACCAGGAAGCGATCTAGTCTTCGAGGATAACAACAATGAGCGTCCACTATCTTGAGCATTTGTTTTGTCCCGCCAGCATCGCAGTGATTGGCGCCAGCGAGCGTGCCGGCTCGCTCGGACATATCGCCTTCAACAACCTGCGCTCCGCAGGATATGCGGGCGAGCTGATTGCGGTCAATCCGAAATACCAAAGCGTGGCCGGCTTCCCGTGCCACCCATCGATTGCGGCGATCGGACATCGGGTCGACCTGATACTGGTGACGACTCCCGCCGTCACAGTCCCGGCTATCATCGACAATGCGGGCAAGGCCGGCACGCGAAGCGCGGTGATACTCTCGGCAGGTTTCGGCGAACTTGGCGCTGAGGGCCAGTTGCTCGAACAAAAGGTGCTCGCTGCGGCACACGCCCACGGCATGCGCATTCTCGGACCAAATTGCCTGGGCATCATGCGGCCACCGATCGGGCTCAATGCGACTTTTGCGCGTCGCATGGCGCTGCCTGGATCCATTGCGCTGGTCTCACAATCCGGCGCGGTTGCCGCCGCGTTGGTGGACGGAGCGCAAGCCTCTAAAATCGGATTTTCAAGTGTGATCTCGATGGGTGCAGGTATCGATCTGGACATTGGTGAGATCCTGGATTACCTGACCCAGGACGCGCAGACCCGCAGCATCCTGATCTATCTGGAAGGGGTACGCGACGCGCGGCGATTCGTTTCCGGGCTGCGCGCCGCTGCGCGCACCAAGCCTGTCATCGTGCTCAAAGCAGGACGCCACTTTTCGAGAACCAAAGCGGTGACGGGTCATGCCGGAACAGCAGTAGACGACGATGCCACTTTCGACGCCGTGCTGCGGCGATGCGGCGCGGTTCGCGTCAAAACATACGCGGAACTATTCTCCGCCGAGCAACTGATTGGCACCAGGCAGCTGCCACGCGGCAATCGGCTTGCAGTCATCGCCAATGGGGGCGGCCCAGGCATCATGGCCGCCGATTACGCCGCCGAAGCCGGCGTGGAAATCGCCCAGTTGTCTGCGCCAACCCTTGCGGCACTCGACGCCTGCCTGCCAGCGCACTGGCCGCATGGCAATCCGGTAGATATTCTGGGCGATGCGACAGCATCGCGTCTTGCGGCAGCGCTCGCGTGCTTGCTTGCCGACGACGGCGTCGATGCGGTACTAACCCTGTTTTCTCCCCAGCAGGTCCTGGGCTCCGATGAAGCGGCGCGGACCATCATCGATTGCGCACAGCACTCACCCAAACCCGTTCTCACCGCCTGGCTCGGTGAAATCGACTTGAGCTCCGGCCGCAGCCTGGTTGCAGAGTCGCGACTTCCCGCATTTCGCTCGCCGGAGAGCGCAGTTGCGGCCTTCGGCACGCTGGCGCAATACCGGACGGCACAGAGTCTGCTGCTCGAGGTTCCTCCTCCACTCATCTCAGGCACTCCGCCGGACCTTGCGGTGGCGCATGCAATTGCGGTGGAGGCGCGGCGTGCCGGCCGCCGGCAACTGAACGAGGTCGAAGCCGCGCGCCTGCTGGCCTGCTTCGGCATTCCCTTCGCCCGAACAGAAATCGCCACCTCCGTGGAGCAACTGATCGCCATCGCAAGGGAGATCGGCTTTCCCGTCGCCATCAAGCTGCTGTCCTACGATATCGAACATCGTTCCGACGTCAAAGGCGTTTGCCTCAATATCCGCACTGAAGAAAGCCTGATTCTGGAGTACGCGACCTTGATTGAACGGGTTCTAAGGTTGCGGCCAGACGCGCGCCTGGAGGGCGTGATCGTGCAGCCGATGATCGAGAAACGCTATGGGCGCCGCCTGATGATCGGCGTTGTCTCCCAAGCCACCTTTGGCCGCGTGATTCGTTTTGGAGCAGGGGGCATTGCTTCCGAGTTGATTCAGGACAATGCAATCGGGCTACCGCCGCTCAACCGATACCTAGCCCAGGAACTGGTGTCGCGCACGCGCGCGGCGCACTTGCTCCAGCCTTATCGCCATGTTCCCGGCGTTGACACTGAAGCGATTCTGGATGCGCTGTTACGGGTCTCGGAACTGATATGTGCGCTGCCCTGGGTCGTGGACATGGAGATCAATCCATTCATTGCAGATGAATCGGGATGTATCGCGGTCGATGTCCGCGTCACCATAGACTCGGATCACCTGGACCCGGATCCGCGCTTCAGTCACATGGCGATACACCCGTATCCGGCGCAACTGGAACACGTCGAATACCTGCGTAGCGGACAAGCACTGCACATCAGGCCAATGCGCCCGGAAGATGCCGCCCTGGAGATGGCGTTTGTCGATCGCATGTCAGAGCGATCCAGGTACATGCGCTTTTTCAACGTGGTACGCGGGCTGACTCCGGAGATGCTGGCCCGCCTGACCCAGATCGACTACGATCGCGAGCTTGCGCTGATTGCCCTGTCGGCAGAGGAAGGCAAAGCGGAGCAGATCGTGGGGGTCGCCCGCTTTGCTGCCAATCCGGACGGTGAATCGTGTGAGTTTGCCATCGCGATCGACGATCAGTGGAGCGGGCGCGGCGTCGCCACGGTACTGATGCAACGGCTGTTCGAGGCGGCGCGCGATGGGGGATATAGCCGGATAACCGGATGCGTGCTGCCGGAGAACGATTCGATGCTCAAGCTTGCTGCCCGGCTAGGTTTTACACGCAGCAAGGATGAGGACGATCCCGCGCTGATTAAAGTGGTGCGGTCGCTGCTATCAGACATATAAAATCTCGATAGGCGAATACGCGGGGCTCCGTCGCTGGAAGCGCCGGAAAAACCGTGTCAGACTGGCCAACGGCCGGGCATCGCAGCCGACAGACAACAACCGGCCAAGGGCTGCCGTTCGGCCGTTCCTATTGATCCGGCACAATGAAGTCTTGACTTCATCGTGCCCCGTTCTCCCCCTCTCCCTCTGGGAGAGGGTTGGGGTGAGGGGATCCGGTTCTAACTTTATTCGTTCCGGATCTGTAGTTGACCGCCTGCTACCAGCTGGCAGGCGGTCATTTCAGTCCCGCGGGTACCGGTACACGCGATTACTACAAATAAATCCCGCCGCGAAATTCCATTTCCATTGCCGCGCCCGTTCCTAAGCCGGCCAGGTGGCAATTCCGGATAAGGAATTCGAGACCCGATGATGGACTAGGACATGTGCTGGCCGCCATTGATGGCGATATTCGCGCCGGTCATAAACGCCGCCTCGTCCGACGCCAGATAGGCGATCAGGCCGGCGATTTCTTCCGGTTTGCCTAAACGCCCCACCGGAATCTGCGGGATGATTTTATTCTCGAGCACGTCTTTCGGGACCGACATCACCATCTTGGTGCTCATATATCCGGGCGAAACCGTGTTTACCGTCACGCCATTGCGCGCCACTTCCAGCGCCAGCGCCTTGGTGAAGCCATGCATTCCGGCCTTGGCCGCCGCATAGTTGACTTGTCCGAACGCACCTTTTTGTCCATTGACCGACGAGATATTGATGATGCGCCCCCAGCCGCGTTCAACCATGCCGTCGCACACCGGCTTGGTCATATTGAACACCGAATCCAGGTCGGTGCGCAGCACTGCATCCCAGTTCGGCTTGTCCATTTTCTTGAACGTCATGTCGCGCGTGATGCCGGCGTTATTGACCAGCACATCGATGGGCCCGACTTCTTTTTCAATCTGGGCAATGCATTGTTGCGCCGAATCATAATCGGCAACGTCGCAGGGATAGGCGCGAAAGTGGCAACCCCGTTGCTCCATCGACGCCAACCATGCTTCGACCCTGGTATTACAGGGCGAATAGGTGGTGATCACACGGTAGTCCAAAGCTGCCAATCTGATGCATATCGCTTCGCCCAAACCGCCCATGCCGCCGGTTACCAATGCAATTTTTGCCATGATCTGATCTCTTTATCTGGATTGTTGCAATGAAAAATTATTGCCGAAGCGGTCACGCTCTTTGGCGGCGCCGATGGGCGGACTGTGCAGTCCGCCCCCGCCCATCGCTTGATTTCCGATTGCATGGCCGGCCATGCAAATCATCCTGCTCCATCAAACCAGGCGCCAGTTCCTTGCTGGCCGCTCCGACCAGAGATAAATCCTCCCGGCAATCACTTCTTGGCCGCGCTGCCGGCTGCCTTCTCAACCGTTTGCGCCGATTGATTTGCCGCTGCAGCCAGATGCTCGCCCAGCACGCCGGCTGCCTGCTGCGTCTTGGCGAGCACTGACTCATACCCGGCGCTGGCGTTGCCGATCACGGATTTCAATATTTCCATCGCGTGTTCGGTAACCACCGGAGCGTTTTTAGACGCGTTGCCGACCAGTTCGATGAGGTTACGGTTGGTCTCAGCAGCAGTCGCTTCAGCGACTTTACCGAACGCTGCTTGCGAACTGGAAACGATACCCGCCACATGACGGCCATAGGCAAGCATTTTCTCGGTAGTCGGCTCGGCATGGGAAGCCGTCATCGAGCAGAATTCTTGCGGGTCCTTGGCCGACAGGAGTTGTTTGCTGATAACAGTGGAATCTGCCAGCCAAGCTTGAACGACATTCGCGTTCAGCTCTATCAATTTCGTGGCGCTGTCCAGCGCAGCCTGGGTTAATTCCGTGAACATGGCGAACCGTGCGTCCTGATTGGCTTTCGACGTTGCAGAAAATTGTTTGATGTTTGATAACAAGATATTCCCCTTTGATATTATAAGAATTGCAATATTTACCGCCGCTACTGCCGCTACTACTACTCAGAAAATACACTCAGATGAGATAATTGTTGATCCGCATTCGGCCAAATGCGCGAGGCTGCTGCGCACGGCTGCAAGTTCACGACTCTTGTCATAGAAAGCGTAGGCTCCCGCCGCCGCAAAGTGGCTCCGATAGATCGGATCGGCATAATTGCTTACCACGATGACCTTGGTCACCGGACACTCATTTGCAACCATGCGCATCACATCCATGCCATTGCCATCGTTCAGCTGAATGTCCAGCAAAATCACATTCGGCGGTTGGTGTCGGATGGCGGCAATCGCGCTCGATACGCGTCGGTATTCTCCAGCCAGAGACAGGTCCGCGATCGCGGCAACCAGCTCGCGCCAGATGGTTCGCATGACGTCCGAATCTTCGACCACGATGGCGCTAATCACGAAGCAACTCCAGAAGATACGCTTACGGTGCCTTTGCGGCACTCATGTAGCAGCTGCATAGCTCACCCTCACTATCTGGAAACTGTGCATGCCGCCGGCTAAAAACAACCTGGTGCAGCGTGCGCAATATGATGAAGAATGTGCAGTATGCTGAAGTTGGATGAGCATTGCTATCGTCCTTAGCAGGATTCCTGTGTAGTGGAATACGGTTGATATTCTGTAGGAATTTACCTACAGCGGACTGCGTCGAGCAGCGCTGGCACTCGCAACGGATTAGAACTAGTACCTAAGTCAAGAGTCCATTTTCGAGTGCGTAGCGGGCCAGTTTTGCGTTGCTGTCTACCCCTGTTTTTTCCAGGATGCGTGCCCGGTAAGTCGTCACGGTGCTCGGGCTTAAATGCAATATCTCGGCGATATTGACCAGTTTCTCGCCTGCGGCCAGGAGCTTCAACACTTCCAGCTCCCGGTCGGAAAGTGTTTCGTGGGATACCTTGACCTTTCCTCCGAAAACATTAACCAGTTTCTCTCCCAACTCGGGGCTCACGTGCTTGCCGCCTGCGGCAGTCTTGCGAACCGCGGCAACCAGGATGCTTGCCGTGATATTTTTGGTCAGGTATCCGGCCGCACCCTGCTTGATCGCACGCATCGCATAAATCTCTTCCGAATACATGCTCAACATCAAGACAGCGAGTTTGGGCTTCTCTGTGCGCAAAAATTTCAGAAGTTCAAGCCCATTCTGGTCGGGCAAACCGATATCCACTAATGCCACATCGAAATCTTTCTCCCGAACCAGGCGAATTGCATCTTGCGCCGTCTCTGCTTCACCGGCGATCTCGATATCGCCGGCGGTCTCCAGCATCAGCCGCACGCCGTTGCGCACGACGCTGTGGTCATCGACCAGCATGACTCTGATGTGATTGTCAGCCATCTGTTTTTCCAATTGGCACTCGCAAAGCAACCACCGTACCGCGCCCCGGCCTGCCGGTGATTCTGAGTTCGCCGCCGAAATAGCGCGCGCGTTCATGCATGCCGACGATACCCCAGGATTCGCGGTTGAGCAGGCGCTCGGTTGCTATTCCGTTGCCATTGTCTTCTATTTCGATTAAAACCGAATCGTCTCGCAGTGTCGCCCGAAGCGACACACACGATGCTTGCGCATGACGAACGACGTTGGTGAGCGCCTCCTGAACGATGCGGAACAACGCTATGCTGCGCTCCGGATCGATTTCGATGGCGGCGACAGCCGCGTCAACCATGCATGTACATGCCAGCCCGGTTCGTTCCCCGACCTGGCCCGCGTACCACTCCAGCGCCGGCCATACACCAAGCTGATCCAGCACACTAGGCCGCAGATCGGCGATCACTCTGCGCACCGTTTCAATCGCAGTATTCGCCAGACCGGACGCCGTCACCAGCCCTTGATCCGGGGCAAGTCCGGCACGCGTGGCGCGGTCAATGGCAACTGACATATACGCATTAATGCCGGTAAGCAATCCACCCAACTCGTCGTGGATCTCGCGTGCAATACGCCTGCGCTCATCTTCCTTGATGCGCTCTTCATGGGCAGCAAGCTGGCGCAGCAGCTCCTGCGACTCCAGCAATGTTTGTTCCGCCTTCTTATGCCCGGTAATGTCCAGAATTGAACCGACCACCAGCATGAGTTCACCCTTGTCGTTATGAATGGCCTCGCCCTGGCTCAACACATGGCGAATCGAGCCATCGGGACGCACAATACGGTTTTCGGTCTTGAATTCCTTGCCCTCCTCCTTGGTCGCGAAAATGGCTTTCTTGGTCGCTTCCCTTTCGTCAGGATGCACAACGCCGAGCGCAAACCCGAGACTGGGCTGTACCGACTGCGGCAGCAAACCGCAGATTCGGAAAAACTCATCGGAACATTGGAGCGCTCCTGTGATGGCATCTATTTCCCAACTCCCGACATGGGCCACTCGCTGCGCGCTGGTCAGGATGTATTGGGTGTTTTTCAGTGCTTCTTCAACCTGCTTGCGCTCTGCGATCTCAACATTCAGCGCCGCATTGGCTAGCATCAATTCGTTGGTCCGCTGCCACATCCGAGTGACGAGCGCCCCATAGGCTTCGCGCAATGTTTTTTGCGCTTGCTGGTTTCTGAAGCCCTTGTACAGCTCTTCCTCCAGTCGCGTCCGGTCGGTAACATCGCGGGTGTAGCCCCGCGTGTAAACCAGTTCGCCATTTTCCATCTGCGCGCTGGAATCAATCAGGACATGCTTGACAGACCCATCCTTGCAGCGCATGCGTGCCGCAAAGTCACACACGGCTTCACCGCGCAACCGCCGCAGCTGCAGTTCGTCAATGACCTCACGGTCGATGTGGAAGTCTGCGAAAGGATGCCCGATATACTCTTCCGGCAGATATCCCAGCAGTTTTAATTCTGCTTTGTTGGCCCATTGGATGATGCCGTCAGGACTCACGCGGTGCAACCCTTCAACCGCTTTCTCCAGGAAATCGGACAACTCCCGTTCCCGATCGGATAACGCACTCTCGACGGCCCGGCGTCGTGCCACTTCGAACTCGAGTGCATTGGCCTTCTGCTGCACGGCTGCAAAAATACGGTGGAACTGATCGGGATCGCTTGACATCACCTGGCAGCTTTCCAATGGGCTTACCTGCGAATGTGCCGCGCAAATATCCTGCAGCACCGAACCCTGTTCTGCACTCTGAAAAAGCTGCATCGGGTAGGCGCACAGCAGTGAGAAATCATGGCGCCGGGCAAGATCGTTCCACAACTGTTCAAGACGCAGCGCAGCTTCCGGCTTGCCCTCGGCGCACAACAGCGCCACCATTTCGCCAAAGGCATGCACGCGGCCAGCGCTATCTTTCGACGCCTGGACGATTACCGCTCCCAGAATATCCATAAAACGCGCCTCATCCGGCCAGCCATCGACCATCAGGCTCGACAACATTTGATTGGCATCGATGGCAATCAAACGGCCCGGATGGGAAAGCACGCTGCCGCCGCCAGACCGGCTGTTCCGCCTTAATTGTTTTTCAATGCCCTTCCTATGCGACGGTGTCGCGATGACAATGCCGCTGCCGCCCGCCGACAGTGCAGGGCCGATAAAGTCGGACACTCTTTTAAAGAGAAAGGCATCCTCCTCATATAGCTGAACAATATGCTCACGCATGAACTTATCACTCCGTTTCCTGTTGCGCCGGGAAGGTCAAACTCGGTCTATTCTACAAGTCTGCAGCAGCAGCCCCTGTCTGCGTCAGCAGAAACCGCCAGGCCGATGATTCCGCAGCTGCAATCACCTCAAGCATCTCGACGCGTTTGACGCGCTCCTGCGCTCACGCACAATACTTTGTTCTCTCACGACAAATCCAATCGATTCCGATTTCTTTAGTCTCCTAAGCACTCGGAACAGCGCGGCAATGGATCTGCCTGCCGGGTACCGCAGAAGGCGTTACCCGAACGCCATTGCAAGTTCACACCAATGGAGACAAGCATGATAAAAAACATCGGCATCAAACAGCTTTGCATCCTGCCGACCATCATCGCGGCAGCGATGGCAACACCGGCACAAGCGCAATCCAACCTTACCGTCTATGGCAATCTGGATATCGGCCTGGTAAAGGAGTCCGGCAACCCGACCAAAATGGATCGCGGCTACAACAACTGGCTCGGCTTCAGAGGTACCGAGGATTTGGGCGGCGGGCTTGCTGCCTCATTCAATCTGCAAACACGCTTCGCGCCTGACACCGGCGCACAGGAAACCGGCGTGTTCTGGCAGGGCGAATCGACGCTCGGCCTGAGCAGCACCTCAATCGGCCGCCTGCGGCTGGGCCGCGCCTTGTCGCCGCTGTGGGCAACGAAATGGACGTTCGACCCATGGTATGACAGCGGCACTTTCGGCTCGGTGTCCTTCCCGTACCAGACCGGCACCTTCTACAGCGATCCGACCATGGCACTGGGCGGCGCCAATTTTGCCCGGATCAGCAACGGCGTGTTCTATGACACGCCCGATTTTTCCGGCTTCCAGGCCCACGCCGCGCTGGAAGCGGAAAAAGCCGCCGGTGCGAGTGACCGCGCCGCCGGGCTGTCGCTCAACTACGGCCAGGGTCCGCTGGCAGCGATGCTGGCGTACCAAAAGAACGCCGCCGCCGACACCATCTACTTCCTGGCCGCCTCCTACAACCTGGGCGCCGCTACCGTGATGGGATCATATGCGCAAGGCAAAGTGCAAAACGGCGCCGGCGACCGCCTACGTGAACGCAACTGGATTCTGGCAGCCACCTACGCACTCGGCATCGACACCCTGCGCGCCGGATACGGCCGCACCGAGGAAAGCGGCAATCACAAGGTCAGCTTCGGCTACGTTCACCCATTGTCCAAGCGCACCAACCTGTATGCGGACATCTATCGTGAAAAAACGCTGGATAGCAAAAATGGCTTTGCGGCAGGTATGAACCATACGTTTTAAGCCGGTACGCGCAACGATGGATGTGCTGGATTGAAACGCGCCTGTTCGCAGGCACTTCAGGGGTGGCTGCATGCTGTGCGCTCAGCCCTTCCAACGGTGCGAAAACGCTGCAGCGCAGCACATCCATGCCCAACAATTCCCGCTTGGAAAAAGTATTTTTGCGCTATGCGCTCCGGCACAAAACATCGTTCTCTCAAGCGCAATTTTTGACGGCCCAACTAGCCTAGTCTAATAAAAAACAATCCCCTC
>NZ_AVCC01000086.1 GCF_000622895.1 Herminiimonas sp. CN | reverse complement strand
GTCTGCGCTTTCTGCCGGGCCGGCGACTGCAAAAAGCGGTGGCGCCACTTGAAGCTGGTGTTTTTGGCCACGCCGCAGCAGTTTGCCGCCTGGCGCACGCTCAAGCCGTCAATCAAGGCCTGGGTGTAAGTGAGCCACCGGTCCTTGTGGCGCAGGCGCGCCAGCGGGGTGTGCGTCAGGGCATTGAAGGTGTGCCGACATTGGCGGCACCGGTAGCGTTGTAACCCGCAGCTGATGCCCCAGCGCTGCAGTTGGGTGTTGCCGCAGTGCGGACAGAGCGGCTTTTCCTGCAAACCTTGCTCGATCAACCGGATGACTTCTTCTGTATCCCCCCGCCGGTCCAGTTCACTGCGCAGGCGCTCTTTTTGCCCACGGTTCAGTGCATTTAGCTGCGCCAGCCACGTTTTGAAGTTCGCTGTTTTCACGGCTTTGCCCTCCATAAACATTGAATGTCAAAGGTTGGACAGCAATTCAACAGCAAAGTGCTACATAGCCATTGTTTGGCAGGGTCAGCAAAATTCTGAATCCAGAACCACATTGCGTGCCGCCCGATGATGATGCTCAAACCGGGCTTGTTTGCTGAAGAAGAGCGTGGCAGCTGACGTGTGAAGATGGGCGATCCGCTGCTTGGCCTGTCCGGGCATGTCGACTTCGCCGCGCTGGCCGCAGGCATCGACACCGCGTCGCCACGTCCGTCGCGCGCCAAAGGTGGCCGGCCACCGTATCCGACGGTTCTGATGATCGAGATTCTGGTGCTGCAACGACTCTACAACCTGGCCGACGACGCGCTCCCGACTGGCGCTGGCTTAATGCAGGCAACGGGCTGCCCTTGTTACTAGATGGAGTATGTTTAACTACCGCAGTTAAAATATGCGGTAAATTCAATAAAAATGGCAATACCCCTTGTTTTTACTGAAATCGCCTGGTTCCCGGGTCTGGATCAGGCCATCGGCACAATCGGCAATTTTTGCAGCGGCAGCGGCGCATGGGCGTGATTCAGCGGCCCGTGGCCGTGGCCGGTGCGCACATCGGCGCCGTGCAAGATCGCCTGATACACATAGCTGCGCGCCAGTTGCACCGCTGCGGCCAGATCGTGGCCGAGCGCGAGATAGCAGGCGATCGCCGACGATAGCGTGCAGCCGGTGCCGTGGGTATTGGCGCTGACGATGCGCGCACTGGCCATGCGCAACAGCGGCCGGCCCGGCTGCAGCAGGATGTCCACCACTTCTTCTCCGCGCAGGTGGCCGCCTTTCAGCAGCACGGCCGGTGCCCCCAGCTGGATCAAATCGCGGGTTGCGGCGGCCAGCTGCGCCTCGGTTTCCACCGCCCGCCCGAGCAGCAGCGCGGCCTCGTCCAGATTCGGCGTCACCAGCGTCGCCAGCGGGAACAGCTCCCGCACCAGCACGGCAATGGTTTCCTGCGCGATCAGGCGGTCGCCGCTGGTGGCCACCATCACCGGATCGAGCACCACCCGCGGCCATTGGTAGCGCTTGATCGCCTGTGCCACCACCATCACCACTTCCGGATCGTGCAGCATGCCGATCTTGACCGCATCGACCCCGATGTCGCTTTGCACCGCATCGATTTGCTGGGCCAGTATCTCGGCCGGCACCGCGTGGATCGCCGTCACTCCGCAGGTGTTTTGCGCGGTGATGGCGGTGATGGCGGTCATACCGAAGCAGCCGAGCGCGGCAAAGGTCTTCAGGTCGGCCTGGATGCCGGCGCCGCCGCCGCTGTCCGAGCCGGCGATGCTGAGCACGCGCGGGTAGCGAAACGGCAAGCCGGGCTGGCTGGAGCAGGGTGGTTGGGTCACGGGCGAATCCTCACGATCAGATGTCTTGTCAGCCATGCACGGTGAACTTCAGGCGCGCGATGAAGCTGGCGCGGTCGAGCAGCTGCAGGCCGTCCAGCAGCTGGATTTGCAGCGTGCCGACCCCGCCGCCGGCCCCGATGACCTGTTCGGCCGCCGATTCGCCGACCACGCCCAGATACGCCATCGCCGCTGCGGTGGCGCGCCAGGGATCGGGCTGGACCGCGGCGAAGGCGCCGATCATCGCGCTGGCCGAACAGCCGACCCCGGTCACCTTGGTCATCCACGGATGGCCGTTGGACAAGCTCAGCCAGCGGCCCTGATGGTCGACCACGTGATCGTCGGCGCCCGACACGCACACCACCGCGCCGGTCGCTGCGGCAAGATTGCGCGCTGCCGCCAGCGCCGCGTCCGAAGATGCCGAACTGTCGACGCCGCGGGTCGAGGCCGACAGGCCGGACACGCTCATGATTTCGGACGCATTGCCGCGTATCGCGGTCAGGCGGCCGGCAGCCATCAGCTCGGCCAGCGCTCGATTCCGGTACGCGGTAGCGCCCGCGCCGACCGGGTCCAGCACCACCGGGATGCCGCGCGCATTGGCCTTCTTCAGCGCCAGCTGCATCGAGACGATCCAGTCCGGCTCCAAGGTGCCGATATTCAGCACCAGCGCCTGCGCAATCCCGGCCATCTCGGCTACCTCTTCATGCGCATGCGCCATCACCGGCGACGCGCCCAGCGCCAGCAGCACATTGGCGTTGTAGTTCATCGCCACGAAGTTGGTAATGCTGTGCACCAGCGGGGCGTTGGCGCGCACCGCCGCGACATCGTCCCACAGGCTTTCGGCAGTAATGGTTGATGCGGTTGTTGCGCTCATGTCAAGTCCAAGGGCAGGATGGCGGGGTTTTCTTGCGGCTGCTTGCCGTCGCCGCAGTCGCGGCAAATTATCGCATTGCGTCGGCAAATCAGAAAGTTTTCGGGGCGGCTCGCGCCCGGCTTACAATCTTGCCTGTTTGAAATTCATGCTGCCCGACCATGCATTGCTGCTGCAGATTGCCGACGACGGGCAGTCGGCCGCCTGTGATTGTCAAGAAGCTTGAAATACCCGGTACGAATCAATAAAAACGGAGCATATTTTGTCGCAGCAGCTATCGCATCATGTGATTTTTCGCCGCCTTCGCCTTCGCCTTCGCCTTCGCCTTCGCCTTCGCCTTTGGCTCATTGCCGCCATTGCGCTGCTCGGCTTGCCCGTGCAGGCAGCGCCACTGACGCTGGCGGTCGCCGATCTGCCGGTGAGCGCGCCGGTTCTGGTCGCCAGCGCCGAAGGTTATTTCGCAGCCGAAGGCTTGGCCCTGAATATTATTCATTGCGTCAATGGCAAGCACTGCCTGCAGCACCTGCTCGACGGCGAGGCGCAATTTGTCACCGTGGCGGAGACTCCGATCGTATTGTCCAGCTTTGACCGGTCCAATTTTTCCATCATTGCCACCTTCGCCAGATCGACCACAAGCAACAAGTTGGCGGTGCGCACCGATCGCGGCATCCGCTCGCCGGCCGACCTGGCGGGCAAGCGCATCGGCATCGTCCAGGGCACTTCCGGCCATTATTTCACCGATACCTTCCTGGCTTACAACGGCATCGACCAGGCCAGCGTCGTCATGGTGCCGACCGCGCAAAACGATCTGGTGCCGGACCTGGCCAGCGGCAAGCTCGATGCCGCCGGCTCCTTCGAGCCGTTCGGCTACCAGGCCCGGCGAGCGCTCGGCAATAAAGTGCAATTCCTGAAAAATCCGATGATATTCGACGAGACTTTTCACCTGGTGGCCGCCAAATCGATGATCGGCGCGCACGATGCCGATATGCTCAAGCTGCTGCGCGCGATCGCGCGCGCCAATCGCCTGATCAAGGATGCGCCGCAACGCGTGCGCGCCATCCTCGGCAAACAACTCAAGAGCACGCCGGAACTGATCGATGCAGTCTGGCCCGACTACCGTTACGAACTGTCGCTGGAGCAGTCGCTGCTGACTTCGCTGGAAGGACTGGCGCGCTGGGCCAAGCGCGAAGGCTTGGTCGAAAACCCGCAACTGCCGAACTATCTCGATTTCGTCTATGCGAAGCCGCTGCAGGCGCTGGATCGGTATTCCGTTACTTTGGTGCAATAAGCCATGCGGATTCAGCGAATATTGCTTATTTGCATCGCGATCGCGATCGCCTTGAGCGCGGCGTGCCTGACCATCGCTGTGCTGGCCACCCGCAAGGCCGGCGAACTCAGCGCGCAGCAGGAGCAAGTGCAGCGCATTTCGCGCGAAGCATCGGGCATGCTGGCGCTGGCGCAGGATTTCATGCTGCACGGCAGCCCGCGCTCGGCGCAACAATGGCGCATCCGGCACCATGCGTTGACGCTTGTCTTGAAACCGCCGCTGCCCGCGCAAACCGACGCTGCCGGAACAATCGGCACCTTGCGCGACATAGCGCAGCGCCTGCCGGCACTGCTGGACGAACTGGAATCGGCTCCGGCGGCGAGCCACAGCCGAATTGCACTGGTGCGGCGCGAAATGCTGGCCGACCATCTGGTGGGCGAAACCCAGCGCATTACCGAAATCGCGTATCAGCTTGCCGAAAACATCAATGAGCAGCAACGCGCCAATGCGCTGCGGCTGGAATTGCTGCTGATTGCCTTGCCGCTGGCGTTTCTGCTGGTGGTGCTCGGGCTGGGCGTGCTGATCGCACGCCGCATCCTGCGCCCGATTCGCGCGCTGCATGCAACCGCGCATGCGGTCGCATCGGGCCGGCTGGAAGCGCGTTGCGGTTATAGCGCGCCAGATGAATTCGGCGATCTGGCGCGCGACTTCAACGCGATGACGCGCAGGCTGGAAAGCCGCCGCGCCACGCTGGCCGAAAACGAACGCAAGCTGCGGGCGCTGACCGAGCATCTGCCGGCGCTGGTGTCGTACGTCAATCGCGATCTGCAGTACCAATTCTGCAATGCGCAATACGAGCGCACCTTCGGCGTTCTGCCCGGGGCGTTGCTCGGCAAACGGTTCGGCTCCTTCATTAGCGCGGCGGAATTCGGGCGCCTGCAGCCGCATATCGAAACCGCGCTGCGCGGCGCATCGGTGCAGTTTGAAACGCAAATCAACGCGCGCGACGGCGTGATCGACATTCTGGGCGAGTTCGTGCCGGAACGCGACGACAGCGGCCAGATCACCGGCTTTTACATGATGCTGCTCGATGTCAGCGAGCGCCGCAAGGCGCAACGGCAACTGGCCGAGGCCTATGCGTGGCAGCGCGCGATCCTGGCCAGCACCCAGTATGCAATCATTGCCACCGACATCGACGGCGTGGTGCGTTCGGTCAACCCGGCTACCGCCCGCATGCTCGGCTACGATAAAGCAGAGCTGATCGGCCTGCGCCTGCCCGCGCACCTGCATGATCCGGCCGAAATCGCCCAGCGCGGGATCGCGCTGTCGGCCGAATTCGGGCGGGAAATCAGCGGCTTCGAAGTGCTCGCAGCGCATGTCCGGGACGGCGAGGCCGAAGAGCGCGAGTGGACTTACCTGCACAAGGATGGCACGCGCATTCCGGTCAGCCTGTCGGTCTCGGCGATTCGCGACGCCGACGATGCGGTTACCGGGTTTTTGGGAATCGCATCCGACATTACCGAACGCAAGCGCAGCGAAGCCTATATCCGCCACCTGGCGCACCACGATGTGCTGACCCAGTTGCCCAATCGCGCGTTGCTGAACGACCGCATCCAGATGGCATTGCACCGCGCCGAGCGCAGCGCGCAGCGCGTCGCCGTCATCATGCTGGATCTGGATAACTTCAAGAGCATCAACGATTCGCTCGGGCATCACGTCGGCGACTGCCTGTTGCAGGCGGTCGCGCAGCGGCTGCTGGCATCGGTGCGGCCGGCCGATACGGTGGCGCGGATGGGCGGCGATGAGTTCGTGATATTGCTTGACGGCATCAATGACGGCGCCGACATCGGCCGGATCGCCGACAACATCCTGGCGCGGATTGCCGAACCGGTGCTGCTCGAGTCGCACCGGATGACGGTCACCACCAGTCTGGGCGTCGCAGTCTTCCCCGACCACGGCATGGACGCCGACACCTTGCTCAAGCGCGCCGATGCCGCCATGTACCGGGCCAAGGCCAGCGGCCGCAACGCTTGCTGCATGTTCACGCCGGAAGCGGCGCAGGACTGATGTTGCGCATTGCCCGACGAAAAGCGCGAACAAGCTCCGATGTGTTTGCTGAAAATAAGGAGTATTGCTATTTTTATTGCAATTGCCGCTTATTTTTATTGCGGATATTGAATATACCAATGCCAGTACATGATGTGGCCCAGGCCGTTGTTTTTCGCCGCCATCACGCTGCGCCGGATCGGAGCAGGCATCGCGGGCGGGCAACCGGCGCATGCATTTGGTGTATCCTTGCCGGCATGAATAATGAAACCGACATCCATCTCAGCGGCCCGTTCGAGGTCACCGACGCAGCCGGCCGGACCCGCAAAATCCAGGCGATTCGGATCTTCGATGAAGGCTATGGAATCATCGACGTGTATGTCGACTTCGCAGCATCGATACAAGGCGAGCGCCTGTATCAGGATGCGGTCCTGATCCAGCAGATTCTGGCCCGGCTGCGTCTGCTCGGCTATGTCGGGCCGGACTTCGGCCATGGCGATCTCGGCTTGCAGGACGACAAGCTGATCGTGCTGGAGGCGCCGGAGGAATTCAACGTCTTCGCCGCCAGCAAGGGCTGGAAGAATCTGGCGGAAGAATTTACCGAGGACTTTACCGGCGATACCGAGGCCGATCCTGCCGGCGCTGACAGCCATGCCGGTTCCGCTTCCAAAACCCAACTCGATGCGCTGTTGCGCAAGTTCAAGGCGTAGTGGCCGGCATGTCGATCGAGCAGGAATCTGAATCTGATCTGCGCACGCAAGAGCCGCGCTTGTGGCGCGACACTGGCTGGACCGCGCGCGTCATCAAGAACGAGGACGACGAGGGCTGGGCGGTCGCTATGATCAGGGATGACGAATCCGAGCCGGCCCTGGTCGGCCCCTGGACCATGGGGCGCGACAAGAAAAACCCGAAGCCGCTGGACGCCGCCGCCTTCCGCACCCTGGTCAAGACCGCCGCGGAAGTCTTGCGCCGGCACGAGCAGCAACTGCATGCAACGCTGCACAAGAGCGTCACGCTGACCGCGCGCTCGGCCGTGCTAACCGTCACGCTGGACATCGTTCCGGACGAAGACCATCCTTACGCACTGCTATCCGCACACGATGAGGCCGACAGCCAGATTGCCCGCGTGAAGGTCGCGCCGCATTTCAAGCTGAACCGGGTCAGCGCCGCCGCATGGGTCGAGGACGAGTTCCGCCAGCCAGGCTGACCGTGCTCCGGCCCGGGCCGGGCAAATTCCTCTATGCCATTCGCAAATCCTCGATAACAGCCGACGGCGGCGACCAATGCGCTCGACCATGAAGCCGGCATCGCCAAAGTCCAGGAGCGGTTGGGGCATGCCAGCATCGCGACTACGCGGATTTACGACCGCAGGAAAATGCGGCCGGAGGACAGCCCGATCTTCAAGGTTACATATGTGTTGATTGTTCAGTGCCTTGGCTTCATATTTTTTCGTGCCGCATCAATGGGATATGTTCCCATTGGGGAACAATATACTCACACCAAGTCCTGTGCCATGCAAGCCAGTTTCCAATGTAATCGTGGCGCGGTGCACCTGCGCGATGCGCTCGACAATCGACAGGCCCAGGCCGCTGCCGCTGGTGCCACTGTCATCGGCGCGATAGAAGCGGTGCAGCACGCGCTCTTTATCCTGCTCCGACAGGCCGGGTCCGTCATCCCTGACGGATAGGCTGATGCGTTCTCCCACCGTCTGAATCCCGATCTCGATGCTGCCTTGTGGCGGCGTGTAGCGGATCGCGTTGTCAATCAGGTTGCCGATTAGTGCTTCCAGCAGCACCGGATCGCCGCGCATCCGGAACGTGTCCGCAGCATTGACGCTGAGGTCGATCTCCTTATTGAGCGCGCTGTCGGCATAACGGGCGGCAGATTGTCGGGCCAGTTCGCCCAAGTCGATGGTTTGCTGCGACTCCGGGGCAAGATGGTCGAGCCGGGCCAGCATCAGCAACTGTTCGCTCAGGCGGGTGGTGCGGTTGATGCCTTCAATGATGCCGTGCAGTGCCTGGCCCTGTTGCTGCCTGTCCTGTGCTGCCAGCGCGACTTCGGCTTGCACCTTGATGGCGGCCAGCGGGGTGCGCAACTCGTGGGCGGCATCGGCGGTGAAGCGGCGCTCCTGATCCATGGAGTGCGACAGCCGTTGCAGCAAACCGTTGAGGGAGGCGATCAGGACCTGAACTTCCTTGGGGACGCTGTGCAGGGTGATCAGGTCGAGCTTGTTTGCGCTGCGGGCGGAAATTGCTGCCGATAGCGATTGCAAAGGCCGCAGGCCGCGCCCGATGCTAAGCCAGATCAGCAGCGCCAGACCCGGCAGCCCCAACAACAGGGGCGCCAGCATGCGGCGCATGATGCCGCCGGCCAGATGGCTGCGTTGCTGCGCATCTTCAAACACGCGCACCTGGAAGCCGTGTTTCTGATTCCAGAGCGCCAGCGTGCGCCAGGTCTTGTCTTGCGCCTGGATGGTGTCGAGGCCGCTACCTGCGCGGAACGGGATGTGTGGCGCGCTGGCGTTGTGCAGTAGCAGTTGACCATTTGCATCCCACACCTGGAACGGCAGCGCCTTGCCCTGGCGGTCTATATCGCCGTCGTGGTCTTCGATGACCTCGCTTGCGCCTTCGTTACTGACCAGGCGTTGCAGACGCTTCAAGTCCAGCAGCAGGATGATGCGGGCGCCTTGTTCCAGCCGGGCATCGAACAGTTCGCTGATTTCTTCGCGCGATTCACGGTAGCTGAACACGGCCATTGCGCTCCAGACGACCACCAGGCTGGCCATGATCATCAGCGTCAGGCGCTGCCGCAGCGAAAGTTGTTTCATTGCGTCTCCTTGCGGATCAGGTAGCCGACACCGCGGATGGTCTTGATCAACTGGTCGCCGAGCTTCTTGCGCAGGTTATGGATGTGAACCTCGATCGCATTGCTTTCGACTTCCTCGTTCCAACCGTACAGACTTTCCTCCAGCCGCGCCCGCGACAGCGCGATGCCCTTGTGTTCCAGCAAATCAACCAGGATTGCGCATTCGCGTGCAGACAGCTGGATGGTCTGGCCATCCAGCATCACCTGCAATGAGGCTGGATCGACTCGCAGCTTGCTGTACTCGATGACGGCGCTGCTGCGGCCATGGGCGCGGCGCAGCAGCGCGCGGATGCGGGCCACCAGTTCGGCCAGGTCGAACGGCTTGACCAGATAATCGTCGGCACCAGCATTTAGGCCGGCGACCCGGTCCTGCACCGTGTCGCGCGCGGTCAGGATCAGTACCGGAATATCGCGCCCCTTGCTGCGCAAGCCTTGCAGCAGATCAAGGCCGCTCATGCGTGGCAGGCCCAGATCGAGCACCAGCAATTCGTAGTCGACCGCATCCAGCGCCAGTGCTGCCGCGCGGCCATCCAGCGCACGATCGACGGTAAATCCGGCCTGTTTCAGGCCTGCCTCGATCCCTTGTCCGAGTAGCACATCGTCTTCCACCACCAGCAAACGCATGTGTTTTCCTTTATGAGCGAGCAGCTTGCAGTATGTCGGCCCAGCGTCTCAATCGGCGCGCTTGCGTCCGGCCAGCATCGACCTTATCAGGTTCTCGCGGTACCGCAGGCTGCTGAAGAGGACGCCGGCAAGGTGGATGTCCACCAAGATCATTACCGCGCCGGCTCGGTTGTGGCCGAGACGGCGCTGCTTGGGCCGCACATCAGAGAAAACTGAGGCGGCACCGTCGGTTGCGGCTCCTTATACCGGAGTTCCGGTTAATAGAATAAAGGTAAGCAGAACAGCAATTGCAAGTTCAAAAACAACAATTAATGATTTCATCATGATCTCCTTGTGGTAGTGATTTGAGCTTTAACCGTTTCAATTATTTAATCTTCCGGTTTTACCTGTGCTTTAGGCACTTCACCTGCCAACCAATTGAACCACCGGTAGTTTTCACAAGCAATAATTTCATGCTTACCTCTCTCCCATCCAGCGCCTCAATCAGCGCGCTTGCGTCCAGTCAGTATCGACCTTATTAGGTTCTCGCGATGCCGCAGGCTGCTGAAGAGGACGCCGGCGAGGTGGATGCCCGCCAATATCAGGATGCCGTTGGCACCTGCTTCATGCACCTCTCCCACCCAATCGGAACCCCAGAAGGCATCCGTGGTCGTCATCCAGCCGGTAATGCCGGTGGCGGCCACCATTGCCAGCAGCGCCAGGATCATTACCGCGCCGGCTGGGTTGTGGCCGACAGAGCGCTGCTCCCGGCCCGCCACGACGTCTTTCAGGTATTGCCAGAACCGCCCGAACGACGGGACGAAGCTGGAGAAGCGCGCATGATGGCTACCGACGACTCCCCATGCCAGGCGAAAAGCGACCAGCCCGAGTGCCACATAACCCAACGCCTGATGCAGCGTCCCGCCGTCATCGCCCAACAGATACGCACCGAAGAAGGCGAGTACAAGCGACCAATGGAAAAGGCGCACCAGCGGGTCCCATACGCGAATCGTGGCGCCACCGGCCCCCGCTGTTGCGCGCAGAGCGGTTTTCATTATTTGCCTGCCTCCCCGACCACGGCGCCATCAACCGGGTTGACGAACAGCTCGACCTTTTTCCCATTTTTGTCCTTGGCATAAACTTCGTAGCAGCTATTTCCAGCCTTGCCAGCCTTGACGCGCCCGACGTTATAGCCCTGCTTTTCGAATTTGGCCTGCATGTCCTTTGTCGTCATCCATTTGGACTTTGGTTCGCTGGTGCAGGAGCCGTCGTAGGTGGATGCAAGCGCAGAAAAAGAAAGGGTCGACAGTGCGGCCACGGCCAGCAATTTGATGTGCAATGCGTTCATGATATTTCCTTTAAAAGCTAGGTTGAGATGGGTACGTGCCATGATGTCTTGCCAGCACGGTGTCAGAATGACGACCAAAGCTGAAGCGAATCTTAAGGACTGCCCTGCCTGTCAATGATTGCCATTTTTTTGCATTACATATTTTGGCAAACAGCGCATCACGATTTCAGCGTTTGCGCGCTGTTCCCAAAGGACCACTAAAGCCACATTGAGGGAGTTCCCGAAAAATTTCGGTTGCGCCAACCCTTCAGCCTTTGGCCTTGTTTTCCCTTCATCCGCGCTGCGCCCGGAGGTAAAGACAGCGACGCGGCCGGACTGGATCACTGCTTCTGCTCCGGCTTTACCGAAAGGAGCGTGGATTTGACGGGCAGATGATAGGACGGGCGTTCCCACAGAACGGCATTCACGCGGGCGGGCAAGGGGTCCGCTTCGGATTTAGATACTGCAGGAAGTGCAACCGCGGTGGTCGCCGGTGTATGGCTCAAGAGACGACCGAAGCTCGCGACGACTTGATCCGGCGCTTCCGCAGAAGGCGCGTAGGTTGAGGCGAACACGGAGACCGATATGGCGGACAGCACGACAGCGAAAGTGGCTTTCAGTAACGACTTATTCATGATGCTTCCTTTCAACAAATGAGTAGTTGGGTGCCGTGGTGGCACGATGAAAGGATGCGTCCGATAACTGAAGCGAATCTTAAGCGCGTAGAGCGAAAGATGGCCTGTCCGCGTTTAGTTGTAGTAGTCCTGCCGAAAACTCGCTCTCGGGGTGGTCCTGGAAACGCAAGCGGATCATTTCCTCGAGGTCAGCTGTGCTTCAACCACGTGGTTCGCCGCCAGGATGGCCCAAACCGCGGTCATGACTGCATACAACGTGGGCTTGACGGCATCGAGCAGCACACAGTGGCCGTCCATGACGATCGTGCGCTCAAATGGATTGATAGATGGCCTGGGACATTCGGCGTTATGCGACGGCACCGCAAAGCGCTGAATCGGAGCGAACAATTGCGTTATCGAACCCATGATCTCCCCCGGCATATCGGGTTGGGGCGGCACCCAATCCGGACTTTCACACCAGTTAACGCAGACGGTATTTGTCACATTGACGTTCGGCGTGTTGATCACATTCACGTTGTTAGGCGTGCCGGGCGTTGGGTTGGGATTTGGATTCGACCCGGGGTCGGTTGTAGGCGTCGCCTCGGGTGAAATCGGCACGGTAGCTTAAGCGTCGTGCGGTAGTGCGTCACCCTTCAAAGACATACAAAAAAGCATTGCAGGTCTACGGTACAAATTTGGCACAGTCAGTGCGCCAAAAAATGCGCCAAAAAACGCGCAATATTGCATCAATCTGCAATGCAACGCATCACCTAACTCATTGATTTTTATGTTAAAAACTGGTGCGGCTGGCTGGAATCGAACCAGCGACCCTTGGCTTCGGAGGGCAATAAGAAAAATTGTTCTATAGTAATTTTATATGTTGTAAATAGGCGTAAGCTGTTGATTTTATAGTATTTATAAATTTACATTGAGTAATTTATATAAACGCTTAACGCCTTAATATCACTATTTTGTTAATTTTTCATGGCACAGACTAATCTCTGAAGTTATTAAAATTACGACATTAAGCCTGTTTTGTTTTCTCTAAATTAACTATCGAAAACGCTTATAGACGGACAGACGGAAAGGATGAAAACCACTGCCGGCGTCAACTGTAAAAATTTCATAAAAGCAACATCAACTATTGGCTATAGCGCCTATCAAAAAAATGCGCGATGCTTCTGACAAGTATGTGATCGCACCGACAACAAAAAAATGACCAATTTTATCGTCCTCCTTGGCGAACTCGATGCCCACGCCCTGCTAGTCCTTCGTGGATAAGATGCTGAGCTGCGAGGTGGAGTAGACAGCAAGCGACACATGTGGCAGGCTGATGCGAATGGTTTATCTAACAATCAGCTTCGGTAGATTAATTTATTGACGAGGTAACTAGGACGAATGACGAACTCAGCTTGGCAAACGTAATTCACAAGGAGAGATATATGGGATTCTATATAGTGGTTGCTGGAGTCGCGGTCGCTTCGATCTTGGTCACTTGGTATGCATGCAAGCATGGTGGTGAATGAGCATGCCTACATCCACGCACCTTAAACAATTAGAGGTGGTCCCGGAAATTCGGACAGTTGGATAGGTGGGCGCTTTGCTTCACAATCTCGGCCATCAGGCCGAATGCAGGAGCAAAAGCATGACCAAGAGAACCAGACGGAACCACT
>NZ_AVCC01000085.1 GCF_000622895.1 Herminiimonas sp. CN | reverse complement strand
GGAGGGTGTGCGTCAGCAGGGTGCGATGACCATTTTGGGTAAACGGTATGGCGATTTCTGGCTTACCATCGTCGGTGAGGTGCCTGTTAAATCGGTTATGCAACTGGCCAACTCAATTGAATATAAACCCAAGTAAAACGATATGAAAATGTCTATTTCTATTAGCAAGACGCTTTCCATGATGATGTTGGGCACGGTGAGCTGGCTTTTTTCACCGGCAATACCCGGTTTCGGCGGCAGTGCGATTGCGGCTCCCGCCGCAGCCGTAACTGCCGGCTTGCCGGATTTTGCCGAACTGGTAGAGAGAACCGGCCCCGCAGTGGTAAATATACGCACCACGGAAAAAATGAAAGCCGGACCCGCTACGCCAAGCAATGACGATCAGGAAATGCAGGAGTTTTTCCGCCGTTATTTCGGTATACCGATCCCGCCCCAGCGGCCGGACCGCACTCCGCGTAACAAGAAACAGCCCCCACCGCTCGAGGAAGAAGTGCCGCGCGGCGTGGGCTCGGGATTCATCCTGTCGGCGGATGGTTATGTGATGACCAATGCGCATGTGGTCGATGGCGCCGATGAGGTCTATGTCAAGTTGACCGACAAGCGCGAGTTCAAGGCGAAAATCATTGGCGCTGACAAGCGTACCGATGTTGCCCTGGTCAAAATCGAAGGCAGCAGTCTGCCGCGTTTGACTATTGGCGATTCCAACAAGATTCGGGTCGGCGAGTGGGTGATCGCAATCGGTTCTCCCTTCGACTTGGACAACACTGTGACTGCCGGCATCATTTCTGCCAAGGCGCGTGATACCGGGGATTATTTGCCGCTGATTCAGACCGATGTCGCGGTCAATCCAGGTAATTCGGGTGGGCCATTGATCAATATGCGCGGCGAGGTGATTGGCATTAACTCCCAAATTTATAGTCGCTCCGGCGGTTACATGGGAATTTCGTTTGCGATTCCGATTGATGAGGCAATCCGCGTTTCCGAGCAATTGAAGGCTTCAGGAAAGGTGACCCGTGGCCGCATCGGAGTGCAGATCGGCGAGGTTACCAAGGATGTCGCCGAGTCGCTTGGCATGGCCAAGGCGCAGGGAGCGCTGGTGCAGCGGGTCGAGCCAGGTAGTCCGGCAGAAAAAGGCGGCCTGCAGGCCGGCGATATTATTCTGAAATATAACGGCATTGCCATTGAGCGCCTCTCCGACCTGCCGCGGCTGGTCGGCAATACCAAGCCGGGTACCCGTGCTTCGTTGACGATCTGGCGCAAGGGCGCTAGCCGTGAATTGGCCCTTTTGATCACGGAAATGGAATCCGAGAAAGTTGCGCAAAAAGAGGACAAGAAAGCCAAGCCGGATGCCGTAGCAAATGCCTTGGGTCTGGTGGTCAGCGATCTGACTGCGGCGCAAAAGAAGGAACTCAAAGTCGGTAGTGGGGTAATGGTTGAGGCAGCCGAAGGTGCGGCTGCCCGTGCCGGCCTGCGCGCAGGCGATCTTATTTTGCAATTTAACAATACCGAGGTTAAGGATGCAAAAGAATTCAACGCGTTGGTGGGCAAAGCCGAGCCGAAAAAGACGGTGGTGCTGCTGGTGCGTCGTGGGGACTCTTCGCAGTTCGTCCCGTTAAGGCCAAACAGCCAATAATCCGGCTGCCGGTTCAAGGGCTGCAAGCCAAGATCGCTTGCAGCCCTTTGCTTTGATAAGGTTTTTGCTCGATTATGATCAAATTCACACTTTACTCGCGACTATATTGCCATCTGTGCGATGACATGTTGCAAGCGCTGGAGGCGTTCCGCGCACGGGCTGTATTTGAGGTTGAAGTTCTCGATATCGATCGCGACGACGTTTTGCTGGGACAGTATGACGAGTTGGTGCCAGTGCTGGTCGGGCACCAAAGCGGGGCGAATGGGGTGCAGTTATGCCATTATCATCTGGACCTGGAAAAAGTCAGTGCATTTCTGGCAGCGCAACCTGGTGGCGCACGATAAGCATTATTGTGGTTTTGCAAGTTCAGATATTCACTCTCATACACAAGTAGGTATTTTTTAAATTCGCAGTTATATCCGCGAAAAATCAGATGATTATCCATATACTCCCTATATATTTGATAATTTTAGAGGGATTTTCCGCGCGTGGGGAAAAATTGTATGGGTAGCGCACCCATCGTCGGACAGGGCTGATTTGGCAGATGGTTTCTTGGCCGGTTTTGCAATCGCGCTCTTTGATCGAAACAGGTTTGTCCTTGATGATCCCGATTACTCGGGTATTCCCCCCTGAAATCCGGTAAAATGCCGGCTTCGAATAACCTTCAGCAACAAGGCGCTCGCCGGGGAGATTGCCCGGTTTGGAGCGCCTTTTTTGTAACCGCGTTTGGCTCAATGAATAATATCCGCAATTTTTCCATCATCGCTCATATTGATCACGGCAAATCGACGCTGGCAGATCGTATTATCCAACTCTGCGGTGGCTTGTCAGATCGTGAAATGGAAGCGCAAGTGCTTGATTCCATGGACATCGAGCGCGAGCGCGGCATTACCATCAAGGCCCAGACGGCAGCGCTGAGTTACAAGGCGCGCGACGGCCAGGTTTACAATCTGAACCTGATCGATACTCCGGGGCATGTCGATTTCAGTTACGAAGTCAGCCGTTCCCTGTCCGCTTGCGAGGGCGCGTTGCTGGTGGTCGATGCGTCGCAAGGGGTGGAGGCGCAAACCGTCGCCAACTGCTATACCGCCATCGATTTGGGCGTGGAAGTGGTGCCGGTGCTGAACAAGATCGATTTGCCCTCCGCCGATCCGGACAACGCGATCGCGGAGATCGAGGAAGTCATCGGCATCGATGCCACCGATGCGGTCCATTGCTCCGCCAAGACCGGCCTCGGCGTGCAGGATGTGCTGGAGTCGCTGATTGCCAAGGTGCCGCCGCCGCAGGGCGACCCGGAGGCGCCGTTGCAGGCGCTGATCGTCGATTCGTGGTTCGACAATTATGTCGGCGTGGTGATGCTGGTGCGCATCAAGAACGGCACCATCCGTCCCAAGGACAAGATCCTGTTCATGGCCACCGGTGCCCAGCATCTGGTCGAGAGCGTGGGTGTATTTACTCCCAAATCGGTGTCCAGAACTGCCTTGTCGGCCGGGCAGGTGGGCTTCATCATCGCCGGCATCAAGGAATTGAAGTCGGCCAAGGTGGGCGATACCGTGACCCTGCTCAACAAGCCCGCCGCCGAGGCGCTGCCCGGCTTCAAGGAAGTCCAGCCGCAAGTCTTTGCCGGCCTGTTTCCGGTCGAGGCGAACCAGTACGATGCATTGCGCGACTCGCTGGAAAAGCTGAAGCTCAACGACGCCGCACTGCAATATGAGCCGGAAGTATCGCAGGCGCTCGGTTTCGGTTTCCGCTGCGGTTTTCTGGGCTTGCTGCACATGGAAATCGTGCAGGAGCGACTGGAGCGCGAGTTCGACATGGACTTGATTACCACCGCGCCTACCGTGATTTATGAGGTCGTGTTGCGCGATGGCTCCATCTTGATGGTCGATAATCCCTCAAAAATGCCCGATCCCTCGAAAATCGAAGAGATTCGCGAACCGATCGTCACCGTCAACCTGTATATGCCGCAGGAATATGTCGGCTCGGTGATCACGCTGTGCACCCAGAAGCGCGGCATTCAGATCGACATGAATTACCACGGCAAGCAGGTCAAGCTGACCTACGAAATGCCGATGGCGGAAATCGTGCTGGATTTTTTCGATCGTCTGAAATCGACTTCGCGCGGCTACGCATCGATGGATTACGAGTTCAAGGAATACCGCACTGCCGATGTGGTCAAGGTCGACATGCTGATCAACAGCGAAAAAGTCGATGCGCTGGCGATCATCGTGCATCGCGCCAACAGCCAATATCGCGGCCGTGCGGTGGCTGCGAAAATGCGCGAACTGATTCCGCGCCAGATGTTCGACGTCGCAATCCAGGCTGCCATCGGCGCCAACATCATTTCACGCGAAAACGTCAAGGCCTTGCGCAAGAACGTGCTGGCCAAGTGTTATGGCGGCGATATCAGCCGCAAGCGCAAGCTACTGGAAAAACAGAAAGCCGGTAAAAAACGCATGAAGCAAGTCGGCTCGGTGGAGATTCCGCAAGAAGCGTTCTTGGCAATTTTACAAGTGGATGACAAATGAACCTGCAAGCTCTTTTGGGAAATTTCGCCTTAATTCTGTTTATTTTGACGGTAGTTACCGGCGTGGTCTGGTTTCTGGATAAGTTTTACCTGTCCAAACAACGACGCGCTGCAGCAAATGCCGCTTTGGCTGAATTCGATGCACGCAATGCCAAGTTGCAGGCCGATGGCATCAAGCGCGATGCCAGCGGGCGTACGGCGTTGGAAGCCAATATTCTCAGACAGCCGACCTGGATCGAATATTCAGGCAGTTTTTTCCCGGTCATTGCGATGGTCTTTTTCCTGCGCTCGTTTTTGTATGAACCTTTCAAGATACCGTCGAGTTCGATGGTGCCTACCCTGGTGATAGGGGATTTGATCCTGGTAAACAAATTCACTTACGGCATTCGTCTGCCGATCATCAACAAGAAAATCATCAATATCAACAACCCGCAGCGCGGCGATGTGATGGTATTCAAATACCCGAAAGATACTGCGCTGGATTACATCAAGCGGGTGGTGGGCGTACCTGGCGACAAAATAGTCTAACAAAAACAAGCGTTTGACGGTGAATGGCAAGAAAGTCGATTACCAGCCGCTGCCGGATTACCTGGACGAAGAACATTTGAGCTATTCGAAGCAATATGCGGAGAATTTGACCGGAGTCACGCACCGGATACTCAACGATGAGCGTGCGCCATCCTACGTGCAAAACCCCGATGCGTTTCCGCGGCATGAATTGTGTACCTATAATATTGAAGGCTTCGCCTGCACCGTGCCGCAAGGACAGTATTTCATGATGGGCGACAATCGCGACAATAGTCTGGATAGCAGGTACTGGGGTTTCGTGCCGGATCAGAATATAGTTGGCAAGGCATTCTTCGTCTGGATGAATCTGGGCGATATCAAACGTATCGGCAGTTTCCATTAAATCAAAACGGGGAGTGGATGTATGCGCACCACAGTAAAAATCAGGCAGCAGGGGCTTACCCTGGTAGGGTTGATTTTTGTGCTGGCGATTGTCGCCGTCATTGCCGTATTGGGCATGAAGGTGGTGCCGACAGTGATTGAATATAGCGCAATCCGCAAGTCCATCGTGGCGGCCAAGGCCGCCGGCACCACCACTGGCGAAATTCGGGCTGCGTTTGACCGGCAGGCCAATGTTGGTTACATCGAGGCAATTGCCGGCAAGGATTTGGATATCGTCAAAGTTGACGGTGAGATGGAAGTGAGCTTTGCTTACCAAAAGAAAATTCCGCTGTTCGGCCCCGCCAGTCTGCTGCTTGAATATGCCGGTACGTCTGCGAAGACTGCCAGGGCTGAGACCAAAGCGATAGATTGAGTTACGGATCAAAATGGATTTGATGTTATTGCAAAACCGCATCGGCTACACGTTCAAGGATGTTGCCTTGCTGGAGCAGGCCTTGACGCATCGCAGCCACAGCAGCTTGCATAATGAACGTATCGAGTTCCTGGGCGACTCGATTCTGAACTGCGTGGTTGCTTCATTATTGTATAAGCGCTACATCGACATCGATGAAGGGGACTTATCGCGCGTGCGCGCCAATCTCGTCAAGCAGCAAGCGCTGTTCGAGATAGCCCAGAGCCTGGGCTTGCCGCATTTTCTGCGACTGGGGGAAGGCGAGCTGAAATCCGGCGGATTCCGTCGTCCCTCGATATTGGCCGATACGCTGGAAGCGCTGTTCGGCGCGATTTACCTGGATACCGGTTTCGATGCGGCAAGCGACGTTATCTGCGCGTTATACAATCCGATTCTGGATACGGTCGATCTGGCTACCTTGGGCAAGGATGCCAAAACCTTATTGCAAGAGTTTCTTCAGGGTAAAAAAATAGCGCTGCCGCAATACAATGTGGTAGCCACGCACGGGGCCGCGCACAATCAGGAGTTTGAAATTGAATGCCTGGTTCCCAAGCTCGAGATCCAGGTTTTCGGCACCGGCGGCAGCCGGCGTGCAGGGGAGCAGGCTGCGGCCAAATTGGCGCTGGAGGCGGCAAAGGCTGCAGCCCTGAAGCCGTCTGCGCGCAAAAGCAAGCCGCGCACCTCGCAGTTGAAGCTGGCCGGAATCGCAACGCTCCAGTCCGATGCGTCAGCAAATCCGACTGCCGAGCACGAAGTCCAGGGCGGTACCGACTCTGCCGCGCAAGAGTAATATGATGCTGTCATATCCGAACCTCAACCACCTATTATCGCCACCGATACCCGAAAACGCATGACTGAATCCGCATCTCCCGCCAATTTCCGCTGTGGGTACATCGCCATTGTCGGCCGCCCGAATGTCGGCAAATCGACCTTGATGAATGCCCTGATTGGCGCCAAAGTCAGCATTACGTCGCGCAAGGCGCAAACCACGCGCCATCGCATCACCGGCATCCAGACAGTTGAGGATGCGCAATTCGTGTACGTTGATACGCCCGGTTTCCAGACCCGCCATTCGAATGCGCTGAACAAGACGCTCAATCGCACCGTGACCAATACGCTCACCGCATCCGACGTGATCCTGTTCATCATCGAGGCCGGCACCTTCGGCCCTGCGGATAGTCAGGTGCTGGCGTTGATCCCCAAAAACGTGCCCTGCATCCTGGTCATCAATAAATCCGACCGCATCAAGGACAAGGCAGTGCTGCTGCCGTTTGCACAGAAAATCGCAGCGATGCATGATTTTTCCGCGGTGGTGCCGGTGTCGGCCAAGCTGCGCTTTCAGTTGGATAATCTGCAAGGGGAAATCAAACGCTTCCTGCCGGAAAACCAGCCGGTGTTCGGCCCTGACGACATCACGGATCGCAGCGAAAAATTCCTGGCCGCCGAGATTGTGCGGGAAAAGGTATTCCGCTTCGTCGGTGATGAGCTGCCGTATACCAGCACGGTACTGATCGAGAAGTTTGAACAGGAAGGCGACCTGCGGCGCATTTTCGCCGCCATCCTGGTGGAGCGCGACACCCACAAATCGATGGTCATCGGCCAGAAAGGCGCACGCCTGAAAGATATTTCGACGCAGTCGCGGCTCGATATGGAAAAACTCTTCGGTGGCCCGGTTTACCTTGAAATTTGGGTCAAGGTCAAATCCGGCTGGGCCGATAACGAAGCCGGATTGCGCGCCTACGGCTACGAGTAAGGCCGGAAACCCGATGGATGTGACTGCAAGCGCCAAGCCCGCGCAGCCGCCAGATGCCACCGCACCAGGGCAGCCGTCGGGGCGAGCAGCAGCCGCTCCTGGCGATGTGCAACCGGCCGTAAAGCGCAGTCCGCGAACCGGGCGCATTGCCAGTCCCGCAGCCGGAGTTGCGGCATTGCCTCCCAAAAAATTGAAATCTCCGGAAAAGGACCGCCGGATTCTGGCCCAGCCCGGTTTCGTGCTGCACAGTTATCCGTACAAGGAAACCAGCTTGATCGTCGATTTCTTTTCGCGCGATCATGGCCGCGTGGCGCTGGTGGCGAAAGGCGCCAAGCGTGCCCATTCCGCGCTGCGCGGTGTGCTGCAGACGTTCCAGCCGTTATCGGTGGGCTGGAGCGGCAAGGGCGAAATTCGCACCTTGATTGGCGTCGAATGGGTCGGCGGCTTGCTGCCGCTGGAAAAATCCGCGCTGCTGTGCGGCTTCTATCTCAATGAATTGCTGCTCAAATTGCTGGCCCGCGATGATCCGCATCCAACGCTCTTCAATCACTACGTCTCGACCCTGAACCAGCTGGCGCATGGCGAAGCTGCTCCGATCGTATTGCGTCGCTTCGAACGTGCTTTGCTGAAAGAGACCGGAGTGGCGGCCGATCTGACGCTATGCACCACCACCCGGGCGACGGTGAGCGCGGATGCGATATATGTGGTCGATCCGGAACGCGGCGCGCGCCTGGCGCGTCCGGCCGATCTCTGGCCGCGCGTGTGCGGACAGACCTTGCTGGATATGGAATGCGGCAACTATGACAAATCCGCCACCCAAACCCAGAGCAAATTCCTGATGCGCGCACTGCTGGCACATCATTTGGGCGGCGCACCGCTCAATACGCGTCAAATTCTGATAGATTTGATGCAGTTATAAGTCAACCAACGTCATCGTCATCACTTCCATGAGCTTCCTGCAACCCAACAGTCAAATCATCGATCTCGGCGTCAATATCGATCATGTAGCAACCTTGCGCAATGCACGTGGCACGGTGTATCCCGACCCGATTCGCGCCGCCTTGCTGGCGGAAGAGGCCGGCGCCGACGTCATCACGCTGCATTTGCGCGAGGATCGTCGCCACATCAAGGATGCCGACGTGATCGCGATCCGGCCGCTATTGCTGACCCGGATGAATCTGGAATCGGCCGTCACCAGCGAGATGGTCGATTTCGCCTGCCGCATCAAGCCGCAGGATGTGTGCCTGGTGCCGGAGCGGCGCGCTGAGGTCACCACCGAAGGCGGGCTCGACGTGGTGCGCTATTTCACCCAGATCCAGGTTGCAATTACCCAGTTGCAGGCTGAGAATATCCGCGTCAGCCTGTTCATCGATCCCGACCCGGAGCAGATTGCGGCGGCGGCGCAAGTCGGCGCGCCGGTGATCGAGCTGCATACCGGCCGCTACGCCGATGCCCATACGCCGGAGCAGCAGGCCAAGGAGTTGGCGCGTGTTCAGGCCGGTGTGCAAGAAGGCATCCGGCACGGCCTGCAAGTCAATGCCGGCCACGGCCTGCATTACTCCAATGTGCAAGCGATCGCTGCGGTTCCCGGGATTGCCGAACTCAACATCGGTCATGCGATCGTCGCCCACGCCGTGTTCGTCGGCTGGCAAGCCGCAGTGCGCGAAATGAAGGCGATCATGGTGCAGGCGCGTCTGGCCGCATTGCAAGCGTGATGGGTATCGCGGATAGAATCGCATGATTTTCGGCATCGGCACCGACATCATCCGCATCCAGCGCATCGAGGCTGCGTTGCAACGCAATGGCGAGCGTTTTGCAGAAAAGATACTCGGCCCGCTGGAACTGGAAAAATATCATCGGCGCAAGCAGCAGGTCGCCGTCCGCGGCCTGCGTTTCCTGGCGACTCGTTTTGCCGCCAAGGAAGCGTTTTCCAAGGCGATCGGCCTCGGCATGCGCATGCCGATGACCTGGCGTTCGATGCAGACCATCAATGCGCCGAGCGGCAAGCCGGTCGTCGTCACCAGCGGTGCGCTCAAGGAATTCATGGACAGCAACCGGCTGACCGCCCAAGTCTCGATTACCGACGAGAGCGAGTATGCGGTCGCCTTCGTGATCGTGGAAAAAGCATAGAAAAATCGTGCAACAAACATATAAAAATCATCGAGAGAACATGAGAACAATTCGCAAGGCAGATTTCATCGCGCCATCCTTGGCCGCTACCACGCTTGGTCCCATCATGCTCGACGTGGCCGGCACCACGCTGGATGCCGAGGATATCCGCCGCATCCGCCATCCGCAGACCGGCGGCGTCATCCTGTTTGCGCGCAACTACACCAACCGCAAGCAGTTGACCGCACTGACTGCCGCGATCCATGCGGCCCGCCCGGGCATCCTGATTGCGGTCGATCACGAAGGCGGGCGGGTACAGCGCTTCAAAGCTGGTGGTTTCACCAAATTGCCGGCAATGCGGACCCTGGGTGCATTGTGGGAGCGCGATGTATTGCAGGCCACCAATGTCGCCACAGCGGTGGGCTATATTCTTGCCGCCGAGTTGCGCGCCTGCGGCGTGGACCTGTCGTTTACGCCGGTGCTGGACCTCGATCACGGCGAATCCGGCGTGATCGGCGACCGCGCCTTCCATCGCGACGCGCGCGTGGTCACGCTGCTGGCAAAAAGCCTGAACCACGGCCTGCTGCTGGCCGGCATGGCCAATTGCGGCAAGCATTTCCCCGGTCACGGCTTTGCCGAGGCCGATTCGCATGTCGCCATCCCGGTTGACGAGCGGCCGCTGCAGGCTATTCTGGCGGAAGATGCCGCACCGTATGACTGGCTCGGCATGAGCCTGTCGGCGGTGATGCCGGCGCATGTGATCTACCCCAAGGTGGACAAGCATCCGGCCGGTTTTTCCAGAAAATGGCTGTCGATGCTGCGCAACAAGATGGGCTTCGAAGGCGTCATTTTCAGCGACGATCTGAGCATGGAAGGCGCCAGCGTGGCCGGCAGCGTGCTCGACGGCGCCAGGGCGGCGCTAAAGGCCGGTTGCGACATGGTGCTGATCTGCAATGCGCCGGACAAGGCGGACCAATTGCTGGCCGGACTCAGGCCCGGCACCAGTCCAGTGGCCCGTGCAACCGCTGCGCGCTCGGCGGCACGCCTGCTGGCTTTGCTGCCGACTGCGGCGGCGCCCGATTGGCAGGACTTGCAGCAGGATCTGCGCTACCAGGCTGCGCTGCGCCTAGTGCAGTCACTATGAGCGTAATTTATGGAGTATATTTTTTCCCGTCCTGAATGCAAGCGGGAATGGCGTTGTTTATTTATATACATAATGGGGTATGAGCGGCAGATGCCGGCTGCTGCTCCCGCTCGTCACGTTACACACTGATGCCCTCGCGATGACCGAAAACGCCATCCCACAGCCGCGCGATCTTGTCCTGGCAACGGTTGCCAAGCTGCCGCATTTGCCCGGCGTGTACCGCTATTTCGATGCGGAAGACAAGATTCTGTACGTCGGCAAGGCGCGCGACCTGAGGAAGCGCGTCGCCAGTTACTTTCAGAAAACCCTCGCCAGCCCGCGTACCGCCATGATGGTCGAGCGCATCGTCCGGCTGGAAACCACGGTGACCCGCAGCGAGGCCGAGGCTCTGATCCTCGAGAACAACCTCATCAAGTCGCTGCAGCCGCGCTTCAACATCCTGTTTCGCGACGATAAATCCTATCCGTATCTGAAAATCAGCGCGCAGAAGACGCCGCGCATGGCGTATTACCGTGGTGCGATCGACAAGAAAAACCAGTATTTCGGCCCGTTCCCGAGTGCCTGGGCAGTCAAGGAATCGATGCAGATTCTGCAAAAGGTGTTTCAGTTGCGCACCTGCGAGGATAGCGTGTTCGCCAACCGCACCCGGCCCTGCCTGCTGCACCAGATTCGCCGCTGCAGCGCGCCGTGCGTGAATGCGATCGCGGCCGAGGATTACCTGCTCGATGTCGAAAACGCAGCCAAATTCCTGCGCGGGCGCCAATCCGAGGTGCTGCAGACGCTGGAAGCGAAGATGCGCGCGTTTGCCGCCGAACTCAAGTTCGAGCAGGCGGCGGCAGTGCGCAACCAGATACAGGCGTTGTCGCGGGTATTGCACCAGCAAAGCATGGAAACCAGCAACGATGCCGATATCGACATCATCGCGGTGCTGGTGCAGGGCGGGCGCGCCTGCGTCAACCTGGCGATGGTGCGGGGCGGGCGCCATTTGGGCGACCGGGCTTATTTCCCGACCCAGATCGACTGCGCCGACCTGAGTGCCGGAGAAACGCTGGAAGCCGAGATTCTGAAGGCGTTTCTGGCCCAGCACTACCTCGACAAATTCATTCCTGGTACGCTGATCCTGAGCATTGAATTCGATGAACCCGCACTGATGATGGCGCTGATGGAGCAATGCGGCCATCGCATCAACCTGCTGTTTCAGCCGCAGGGACAGCGCCGCCAATGGCTGGAAATGGCGGCCAAAGGCGCAGAAATATCCCTTGCACGGCTGCTCTCGGAGCAAGGCTCGCAGCAAGCGCGCACCCGCATGCTGGTCGATGTGCTGGGCATCGATATTGCCGATATCGCCGCCTTGCGCATCGAATGCTTCGACATCAGCCATACGCAAGGCGAAGCGACTCAGGCATCGTGCGTAGTGTTCCATCATCATGCGATGCAAAATGGCGAATACCGGCGTTATAACATCACCGACATTACGCCTGGCGACGATTACGCGGCAATGCGCCAGGTATTGAAGCGGCGCTACGAGAAAATTGCCAGCGGCGACGGCATCATGCCGGATGTGGTGTTGATCGACGGCGGCAAGGGGCAGGTCGAGATGGCGCGGCAAGTGTTTAGCGAACTTGGCCTCGATACCGGCCTGATTGTCGGCGTCGCCAAAGGGGAGGGGCGCAAGGTCGGGCTGGAAACCCTGGTATTCGTCGACGGCCGTGCACCGCAGGAACTGGGGCGCGAATCTGCCGCCCTGATGCTGGTGGCCCAAATCCGGGATGAGGCGCATCGCTTCGCTATCACAGGCATGCGCGCCAAACGTGCCAAAACGCGGCAGGCTTCGCGTTTGGAAGAGATTGAGGGCGTTGGTGCCAAGCGCCGCCAGAAACTTCTGGTACGCTTCGGTGGCCTGCGCGGCGTGGTCGATGCCAGCGTGGAGGATATCGCTTCGGTTGAAGGGATTTCGCGACAGCTGGCCGAAGATATCTATAAGCAACTACACTAGTTGCCTATCGGCGATTTGCACCGGAAAACAAGAATCAAAAGATAAACTTATGCCATTCAATATTCCTATTTTTCTGACCTGGTTGCGCGTCGCGTTGATTCCGCTGGTGGTTGGCGTATTTTATCTGCCCGACGCAATGCTGTCGCCCGGCGCCAAAGGCCTGGCTTCGACGATCATCTTTATCGTGGCTGCGGTGACGGATTGGTTCGACGGTTTTCTGGCCCGGCGCTGGAACGAGACTTCCGCCTTCGGCGCCTTCCTGGACCCGGTGGCGGACAAGTTGATGGTGGCCGGAGCGTTGCTGGTATTGGTGCAGCTGAATCGCGTCGATGCAGTAATCGCGTTCATTATCATCGGGCGGGAAATCACTATCTCGGCGTTGCGGGAGTGGATGGCGCAGATCGGCGCCTCCAAATCGGTCGCAGTCAGCTCCATCGGGAAAATAAAAACGGCCGCGCAAATGATTGCAATCCCGATGCTGCTTTACTATGATGTCGCCTTTGACCTAATCGACACGCGTCTGTACGGTGCCTGGTTGATGGCAGTGGCGGCGGTTCTTACCGTTTGGTCGATGTTTTATTACCTGCGTCGCGCCTGGCCGCTAATCAGGGAAAATGCAGGCAGATTGCTCTAAGTTCTTGACAAGCAATTTACGTATTATATAATGTGCGCCTGTTGTG
>NZ_AVCC01000084.1 GCF_000622895.1 Herminiimonas sp. CN | reverse complement strand
TTGTGATACTCTTGTTTTTTGGTTGGCCGGCGGCCGCAGGTTTGGGGCCTGCTCCCGCCCATAATGCTGTCTGGCTATTTGGTCATCGCGCGCCGCAGCCAGAAGCTGATCGCATCGACCGCGCCGACCATGACCAGCATGGCAAGGATGACGCTGGCGGCCTGCTGCATCTGGAACAGCGACAGGTGGTATTTCAGCATCTGTCCCAGTCCGCCGGCGCCGACCACGCCCAGGATGGCGGCGGCGCGGATGTTGTTTTCCCAGCGGTACAAAGTATACGACAGCATTTGCGGCAGCACTTGCGGCAGTGTCGCATAAAAAAACGCGGTCATCGGCTGTGCACCGTTGATGCGCAGCGTTGCTTCCGGCGCCGGCGGCAGGTTTTCCAGCGCGTCGGCGAACAGCCGGCCCAGCACGCCGGTGGTGTGCGCGGCCAGCGCCAGCGTGCCGGCGAACGGCCCCAGGCCGGCGGCGATCAGCAGGATCGAGGCCCAGACCAGTTCCGGTATCGAGCGCAATACATTCAGTATGAGCCGGATCACCGCGCGCGCAGCGCGGCCGAAGCGGCCGCTGGCCGGCAGCGCCAGCGCGACCCCGAGCAGTACCGCGATGCCGGTGCCGAGCGCCGACATCGACAGGGTTTCCAGCGTGCCGATGGCGATTTTCAGCAAAAATGGCGCGGCCAGTTCGGGCGGCGCGAAGCCGCGCAGGAATTCCATGCTGGAGCGCAGCGCATCGGCGCTGAACAGCGCGCCCCATTGCAGCGGCAGCGAGGCAAAGCTGGCCGCCACCAGCGCCAGCAAGCCGAGCGCCAGCGCGATGGCCGAAATATCGGTGGCGGGCGCGGCCGGCAGCGGCGCCAGGGCCGGGGGTAGAGAAGGGCGCTTTTGCATCGCTTAACCCAGCCGCTGGCGTAAAAAGGTGCTGACCAGGTCGGCGCAGGCCACCAGCAGCACGAAGATGATCAGCATGGTGGCGACTTCGCCGCCGGCCAGCATTTTCATCGATTCGTCCATCCGTTGTCCGAGCCCGCCGGCGCCGACGAAGCCCATGATGACCGAGCCGCGGATTGCGCATTCCCAGCGGTAGGTGGTGTAGGACACCAGTTCCGAGGCCGCTTCCGGCAAGGCGCCGTACAAGAGCGCGTTCAGGCGGCCGCTGCCGTTTTTCAGCAGGCTGTCGCAGGCATGGGCGTCGGACGATTCGAGGATTTCGGCATACACCTTGCCCAGCATGCCGCAGTAGGTCAGGGCGATGGCCAGTACGCCGGCAGTCGGCCCCAGACCGACGATGCGCACGAACAGCAGCGCCCAGACCAGTTCCGGCACGCTGCGCAACAGCACCAGCAGCCAGCGCGCAGCGTGCCGCAGCAGCAGCCCGGCGGGCCGCATGCGACCGCCGCCGAGGCGGGAAATCGACAGCGATTGCGTCACCAGCAAGGTCAGCGGGATGGCACCCAGCAGCGCCAGCGTCAGGCCGGCAGTGGCCATGGCGACGGTCTGCCAGGTGGCGGTCAGCATCAGTTGCAGAAATTCGGCGGAATGGGCGGGCGGCGCGAAATCGGCTAGGAAGCGTCCGGTCGCGCGCAGGCTTTGCGCATCGAGCAGCAGCCAGGGCTTGAATTCGCTCGCCACCAGCATCGGCCACAGCAGTACCAGCGCGATGATGGTGCCCATCACGCGACCGCGCCAGGCCGGGTCGGGATGTTGCGAAGGCTGCAAACCGGTTGTCGTGACAGGCATGAACAGTGTCAGCAGTGCGCGGCGAGAATGTCCGGCAGCGGCGTAATTGCGGCGGCGTCCGGCGTGGTGTCGCTGGTGTTTTGGTACAGCGCCGCAATCATCGCGTCAGTCACTTGCGCACGCGGCGCATCGAACAGGATGCGGCCGTCGCGCAGGCCGACGATGCGCGGGAAATGGCTGCGCGCCAGTTCCACCTGGTGCAGGCTGCAGATCAGCGTGGCGTTGCGGCTGGCCGATTCCTGTTGCAGCGCGGCCAGGGTTTGCAGCGCCAGCGTCGGGTCCAGCGCCGACAGCGGCTCGTCGACCAGGAAGGCTTCGGCGCTCGACACCAGCAGGCGCGCCATGCCGCAGCGCTGGCGTTCGCCGCCGGACAGGCGGTCGACCCGCGCATACAGCTTGTCTTGCAGATTGAAGCGCGCCAGTGCGTCATAGGCGGCTTGCGCGTTGCGCTGGCCCGGCCTGATCAGCGCAGCCAGCGCGCGCCAGAAGCCCCATTGCGGCAAGCGCCCGGCCAGTACTGCAGTCACCACGCGCTGGCGCGGCGGCAGCGGCGGGGTTTGCGGCGCCAGGAACAGCCGCGCGCGCAGCCGATGGCGTTCGGCATGGCTCAAATTCCACGGCGCCAGCCCGAAAGCGGAAAATGCGCCCGAGTGCGGGCGATGGGCGCAGGCGAGGGTATGCAGCAAGGTGGTCTTGCCGGCGCCGGACGGCCCGATCAGCGCGACCTGCTCGCCCTGGCCGATCGACAGGCTCATATCGTTCAGGGCGAAGCCGGCCGGAGTGCGGTCCGATGCAGCGGTGGAAGGGTGGCGCACGCTGGCGCCACGCAGTACGAAGGACATTCTTGCTTCGGTCTTTTCAGTCTTATTTCAGCAAGCCGGCGTTGCGCGCTGCCGCTTCGATCGCCGCATAGTTTTCAGCCTTGGTCGGGATGAACTTGCTGGCGCGCTGCAGGTCGAGGATTTCCTTGTCGGCCGGGTTGTTGGCGTCCAGCGCCAGGAAGGCGTCGCTCAGCTTCTTGCGCAGCACCGGATTCATGTCGGCGCGCACGCTCCAGTTGTAGTCGTAGTAGCCGGGCGTAGTGTAGAACACGTGCACGACTTTGGTATCGACCTTGCCGCTGGCCACCAGTTTTTCCCAGACCGAAATATTCAGCGCGCCGGCATCGACCTTGCCGCCGGAAACTGCCGCCACGGTGGCGTCATGCGCGCCGGAGAAGGCGATGCGCTTCATGTCGGTGTCCGGATTGATCTTTGCTGCCAGCAGGTAGGAGCGCGGCATCAGGTGGCCGGAAGTCGAGGATTCGGAGCCGAAGGTGAAGGTTTTGCCTTTCAGGTCGTCCAGCTTGGCGATGTCGCGGCTGGTGGTGATGAAGACCGATTTGAATTTCTCGTCTTCCGCGCGCTGCACCAGCGGCACTACCTGGTTGTTGCTGCGCACCTTGGCCTGGATGAAGGTAAAGCCGCCGAACCAGACCATGTCGAGCTTGTGGTTGATCAGGCCTTCGACCGAGGCCGCGTAGTCGGTCACCGGCGTGAATTCGACCTTCATGCCGAGCTTTTTCTCCAGGTAGTCGCCCAGCGGCTTGAACTTGCGCTGCAGTTCGGTCGGCGCTTCGTCGGGAATGGCCGAGACGCGCAATACCTGCTGCGCATGGGTCAGGCCGGACGACAGCAGCATGGCGGATGCCAGCGCGGTCGACAGCAGCGTCTTGAGGACTTTGGAGGAGGAAAGATACGACATGGGAAACCTTAGGTGAGTTGATCTTCGTTTTACGGCGAAACCAGATTATTTCGCGCAATGTAAAGGCGGTATTATCCGCGAATTGGCGTATGCAAGCATAATTGGTGCAAATGCGCGTTGCAGGTGTTGCTGGGTTTTCCTGATAAACCACTTTCAATCCATGCTTATGCCGCCAGATCAGAGCTATTCCGTGATGCATTTAGCCATGCGTGCCGAGCTGCAGGCCGGCTTGCTGGCAACGCCGGCCTTCACCTCCCCCAAATACCTGTACGACGCGCTCGGCTCCCGCCTGTTCGAGGCGATCAGCCTGTTGCCGGAATATTATCCGACCCGCACCGAGGCGGCGATCTTCGATGCCAATCTGGCGCAGATCGCGCAGGCGGCCGGCATCGGGGCGACCCTGATCGACCTCGGCGCCGGCAATTGCGCCAAGGCGGCGCGCCTGTTTCCCGCCCTGCTGCCGCGCCAGTATGTGCCGATCGACATCTCGGCCGATTTTCTGGCGCAGGCGCTGGGGCTGATCCGGCCGCGTTTTCCGGCCATCGAGATGACCGGCATCGGGCTCGATTTCTCCAATAGCCTCGATCTGCCGGCCAGCGTCAGGCCCGAAAAGCGGCTGTTTTTTTATCCCGGCTCGTCGATCGGCAATTTCACGCCGGAGCAGGCGGCGGCTTTCCTGGCGCGGCTACGCGCCGCCTGCGGCGCCGATGGCGCGCTGCTGATCGGGGTCGACCTGGTCAAGGACAAGGCGATCCTCGACGCCGCCTACGACGATGCGCTGGGCGTGACGGCGGCCTTCAACCTGAACCTGCTGCGCCATCTGAACCGCCTGCTCGGGACCGATTTCGAGGTGCGCGACTGGCAGCACCGGGCGTTCTACAACCCGCAGCAGAGCCGCATCGAGATGCATCTGGAAGCGCGCCAGCCGCGCACCGTGCGCTGGCCGGGCGGCCAGCGGCGCTTTGCCGAGGGCGAGCGCATTCACACCGAAAACAGCTACAAATACACCCCGCAGGCATTCGCCGAGCAGCTCGGCGCCGCCGGTTTCGGCGCAATCCAGTGCTGGACCGATGCGCACGGCTGGTTTGCCGTCATGCATGCGCGGGCGATTTAAGGTGTTTTAAATGGAGTTCGACATGACCACGTTGACATCCCTGCTGGAAGAATACGACCAGATCCGGCAAGCCACCATGGCGCTGGCCGAGCCTTTGTCCGACGAGGACTGCTGCGTGCAGTCGATGCCGGACGCCAGTCCGGCCAAGTGGCATCTGGCGCATACCAGCTGGTTTTTCGAGACCTTCGTGCTGGAGCATTTCGAGCTGAATTTCAAGCCGTATCAGCCGGCCTTCCGGGTGCTGTTCAACTCGTATTACAACGGCATCGGCAGCCAGCATCCGCGCCCCCGGCGCGGCCTGATCACGCGCCCGGGGATGGCCGAGGTGGAGGATTACCGCAGCAATGTCGATGCCCGGATGGCGGCCCTGATCCTGATCGCCGCCGCGTTGCCGCCGGCACGGGTGGCCGAACTGGTGCAACTGGTGACGCTGGGCTTGCAGCACGAGCAGCAGCATCAGGAGTTGCTGCAAACCGACATCCTGCACCTGTTTTCCTGCAATCCGATGCTGCCGGCCTACGCGGCCGGGGCTGTGCCGCCGCTGGCGCGGGTGCTGGCGCTGGAATGGCGGCAGCACGCGGGCGGCGTGGTCGGGATCGGCCATGCCGGCGACGGCTTCTGCTTCGACAACGAGTTGCCGCGCCACCGCCAGTTCGTCGAACCGTTTGCGCTGGCCTCAAGGCTGGTGACGAACGGCGAATATCTGGCCTTTATCGAGGCCGGTGCGTATCGCAATCCTGCGCTGTGGCTGTCCGAAGGCTGGGATTGGCTGCAAGCGCAGCAACTTGAGTGGCCGCTGTACTGGCGCCGGATCGACGGCGAGTGGCACGAATTTACCCTGCACGGCCTGCAGCCGCTGGATCTGCAGCGCGCGGCTACCCACCTGTCGTATTTCGAGGCCGATGCCCATGCCCGCTGGGCTGACGCGCGGCTGCCCAGCGAAGCCGAGTGGGAATCTGCGGTGGTCGGCCCGCCGGATGCGCCGGCTTTACTGCACTTATTCGATACCGCGTGGCAATGGACATCGAGCAGCTACGCGCCGTATCCGGGCTTTCGGGCATCGGCCGGAGCGATCGGCGAATACAACGGCAAATTCATGGTGAATCAATACGTATTGCGCGGCGCCTCCTGCGCCACGCCGGTTGACCATGCGCGCGCCAGCTACCGCAATTTTTTCCCGGCTGGCGCGCGCTGGCAATTTACCGGCATCCGTCTGGCGCGCTCCCTGTAAGCGCGTCGCATTGCTATCGGCATTGCCATCGTTATGGAATGGGTTGGAACAGATGCGCTTTTTCACTGGGTTCGAGTGCGGTGCCGGTTCGGTAATGGTCAGCGTGAAATTGCATTGCGTGCAATCAGTTATAGAAATTTTGATCCGGGCCGGAACCCAGCCTGCCGGGGCCACGGTATGCAGCGTTCCCACTCGGATGCTCGGCCGGAATGGTGACGGTCAAGGTAGTGCCTTCGTTCTCGCGGCTGTCGATGGCCAGTTCGCCGCCCAAGTTGGTGACGCGTTCCCGGATGCCGATCAAGCCATATGAATTTGCTTTCCTGCGGCAATTCTGGCGTATGCCGATGCCGTTGTCTGATACCTTCATTGTCACGTTGCCGCCGTCCTTCGACAGGCTGATCGTGATCCGGTCGGCCTGGGCGTGGCGGCTGACATTGGTCAGCGATTCCTGCAGAATGCGAAATAGGGTGTTGGCAATGTCATCATCGAGCTGATAACTTGCATCTTCGCCGCTGATGTCCAACGTGCAGGCAATGCCTCTGCGGCGCTGGAATTCCTTGACCTGCCACTCGAACGCGGCTGGCAGGCCCAGGTCGAGCACCGCCGGACGCAGGTTGTTGATCAGGTTGCGCACCGATTTGATGGTGGTGTCGATATGATCGAGCGCCAGCTTGGCCCTCTTGTTCAGGCGCGGATGGCTGCATTCGGTGCGTGTGGCCAGCATCAACACGTCGATGCGCAAGGCCAGCAGATTCTGCCCCAGTTCGTCGTGAATCTCGCGCGCGATGCGTTTGCGTTCGCTTTCCTTGACCCATTCCTGATGGGCGGCCAGGCGGCGGATGGTTTCCTGCGATTGCAGCAAGGCTTCTTCGGTGCGCTTGAAGTCGGTAATGTCGAGCATCGAGCCGATCACCGTTCGAGGCTTGCGGTTGGCGTCGCGCAGCACGTTGCCCTGCAGCCGGACGTGCCGTATCGTGCCGTCCGGGCGAACAACCCTGCAATTGCCGCTAAAGCTCTGGCCCTGCTCGACGGCGCCCCGCAGCATCCGATGCACCGCGTTGCGGTCTTCCGGGTGTATCGCTTGCAACGCCTTTGCCATGCTGGGGAAAAATGTTTGCGGCGGCAGGCCGCAAATCCGGAACAGTTCATCCGACCAGGATATTATCCCGCCGGCAATGTCGCGCTCCCAGCTGCCGACATGCGCGACGCGCTGCGCCTGATTCAGGATGTGCTGGGTGTGCTGGAGCGCTGCTTCGGTGCGCTTGTGTTCGGCAATTTCAGCGTTCAGCTGCGCGTTGGCCTGCATCAGCGCCGCAGTGCGCTCCCGTACCTTGGCTTCGAGTTCGTCATGGGCGTTGTGCAGCGCCGCTTCGGCCGTCTTGCGCGCGCTGATGTCTTCCACCACCAGGCGGCAGGTGTGTTCGGCGGCATCGGCATTGGCTTCGATATGGACGAAAAACGGATGTTTCTCGGCATTCAGAAGCTGCACCTCGCACGACTGCTTTAGTTCGTCGGCGAATACGCGCGTCAGGAAAGCATTGAAAGCCGGGCGCGACTCGGGCGAGATGAAGGCGGAAAAGCGCCGCATCACCAGCTTCGAGCGCTCCAGCCCGATCAGGCTGGCGCCGGTCAGGTTGACTTTGTATACGATGCTGTCGCGGCCCAGCGTGAAATAGCCGATCGGGCAAACTCATACAGGTCGGTATAGCGCGCCAGCAGCAATTCGATTTCCCGCCGGGCCTGTTGCAGTTCCAGCAATTCGCTGTTTTGCAGTGTGAGTTCGATTTGACTGACTTGCAGCTCGTGCAACTGCCTGCGCACATCGATGTCGCTTGACGATGCCGCCGGCTCGGCGCCCTTGTTGCGCAACGCCTGTTCCGCCTTGAGGCGCAGCAGGTCGCTGCCTTCGGGTCCATCCATGTCTCGCTCCGTGGCAGCCATTGGTATTTTCCTTCCGGTTTGTGCGCAGCATGCTGGAATGTAATGCCTGTTCATACGCAATATAAGGTCGGACGCCATGAATGTCGATACGCGCGTGCGTGATTTTTCCGGCGGATGCCGGAGTATTCTCAAGGGCGTCTTCCAACCATATAGGAGTATGCTAAAAACCGTATTGATTCCGCAATGATTAACTGCGTTATATAATAATACCTATCCGCAGTATATTGCGGCGGCCTGGATCCGGGCCGCATGTTACTGGGTGCCGGCGCTGATCTTCAGGCGCAGCTCCGCTTCCATGTGCTTGGCGGCGGTGATGTCGGCGAAGCTCAACACCACGCCGTTGATCACGTTTTCCAGCGTGCGGTACGGCATGATGCGCGCCTTGAACTGGCGGCCGTCGCCGGTTTCGATCTGCTGTCCCGAAAACGCCAGCGTGCGCAGCACGGCGAAGGGCAGGGCTGGGGACAGCCGATGCCGCTGCGCCGTTGCTGCAATTACGCGGCCACCGCCGCAGCCGGTTGCTGCGAACGCTGCCCCAATTGCCGGTTGACCGCGCTCAATACCGCCTTGAAGGAGGCGGTCACGATGTTGCCGTCGAGGCCGACGCCGAACCGGGTCGGGCCGTTGTCGAGCCGCAATTCGACGTAGCAGGCTGCCTGCGCATTGGCGCCGGAGCCGATCGCATGCTCGTGGTAATCCATCAGCTGGATATCCAGCCCGAGCGCATTGACGAAGGCATCGATCGGGCCGTTGCCGCCGCCGGCCAGCGCCACTTGTGCGCCGTCCTGGACGATGTCGATTTCGATCTGCACCGATTCGTCCTGGGCCGAATCCTCCTCCATGCGGTGGGCCTGGTAGGCGTAAGGCGCGGTCTGCGCCAGGTATTCCTGCTGGAAGATCGCGTAGATGTCGGTCGCGGCGACTTCGCGCCCGGTGCGGTCGGTGGTGGCCTGCACTGCGCGGCTGAATTCGATCTGCAGCCGGCGCGGCAGCGACAAGCCGTATTCCTGCTCCAGCAAGTACGCCATGCCGCCCTTGCCGGACTGGCTGTTGACGCGGATCACCGCATCGTAGCTGCGCCCGAGGTCGGCCGGATCGATCGGCAAATACGGCACTTCCCACAGCGCATCGGGCTGCTGCTGGGCGAAGCCTTTCTTGATCGCGTCCTGATGCGAGCCGGAGAAGGCGGTAAACACCAGGTCGCCCGCATACGGATGGCGCGGGTGCACCGGCAACTGGTTGCACTCCTCGACGCACTTGCGCACGCTGTCGATGTCGGAGAAATCCAGGCCCGGATGCACGCCCTGGGTGTACAGATTCATCGCCAGCGTCACCAGATCGACGTTGCCGGTGCGCTCGCCATTGCCGAACAGGCAGCCTTCGACCCGGTCGGCGCCGGCCATGACAGCCAGTTCGGCGGCAGCCACCGCGCAGCCGCGATCGTTGTGCGGATGGACGCTGATGACGATCGCGTCGCGCCGCGCCAGGTTGCGGTGCATCCACTCGATCTGGTCCGCGTACACGTTCGGGGTGCTGCATTCGACGGTGGCCGGCAGGTTGAAGATCATCTTGCTGGAGACTTCCGGTTGCCAGACTGCGGACACCGCGTCACACACTTCCCTGGCGAAATCGAGTTCGGTCTGGCTGAACGATTCCGGCGAGTATTCAAAGCGCCAGGCGGTTTCCGGATGGGCGGCAGTCAGGGCCTTGATGCGGCGCGTGCCGTTGACCGCGATGGCCTTGATTTCCTCGCGCGACATGTTGAAGACGATGCGGCGAAAGCCGGGCGCCACCGAGTTGTACAGGTGCACGATGGCTCGCTTGGCGCCGAGCATCGATTCCACGGTGCGGTCGATCAGTTCGTCGCGCGATTGGGTCAGGCCGATGATGGTGACGTCGTCCGGAATGCGGTTTTCAACGATCAGTTTGCGCACGAAATCGAAATCGGTTTGCGAGGCGGAAGGAAAGCCGACTTCGATTTCCTTGAAGCCGATCTTGACCAGCATCTCGAAGAAACGCAGCTTCTTGTCCGCGCTCATCGGCTCGATCAAGGCCTGGTTGCCGTCGCGCAAGTCGGTGCTCATCCAGATCGGCGGCGTGGTAATGACCTGGTCCGGCCAGCTGCGGTTGGTTATCTGGACTACGGGAGCTGGGCGGTATTTGGCTGCAGGGTTGGACAACATCATGATGAATCCTTGGTATTTTGAGAGGAAATGGTAAGAACAAGCCGGAACAACGGAGGTGGCAGCGAGGCTGCCTGACTGCCACTTAACGCGAGGCCAGGCAACCGATCGGTAGCGGTAGCAGCAGGAGAAATTGCAACAGCGGTTGCGGCAGCGGGCGCGCAGCCGGCATCACAGCGACAGATGCGCGTTGACTGAGCGTTGCAGGATGCGATGTGGAATGCATGTTGGGTGGACCGTATTGTTTTCTTGCTGGATTGCCGGTAGCGTGATGCCGGCGGGGTAAAGCAGGGGCGGGCGGGTTACGCCAGCGGTAGTCGTAGCAAGCCTGTCAGCGCAGCGCTGGCGGGCTGTACAAAATGCGGGAACGGGAATCGAGCGGATGGCATGGCTTGAATGTAGTGGGAGCGGGCCGGGTTTGTCAAGCCCCTGACCGCATTTTCCTTGACTACGCTACAACCACGCTGGCAGGCCCTTGCGTCATTTCGCCAATCACCGCCGCGTCGGCAAAGCCTTCGCGGGCGAATAGCGCCAGCACTTCCTCCACCGCGGCCGGATCGCAGGCAACCAGCAGCCCGCCGGACGTTTGCGGATCGCACAGCAACGCTTGCTGGGTCGGCGTGATCGCAGCTTCCAGCGTCACGTCGTGGCCGTAGGCGGCCCAGTTGCGGCCCGACGCGCCGGTGATGCAGCCCTGTTCTGCCAGTCGCTGCACATTCGGCAGCAGCGGAATGCTGCCCATGTCGAGTCGGGCGCAGAGTTGCGCGCCGCGCGCCATTTCCAGCAGGTGGCCGAGCAGGCCGAAGCCGGTGACGTCGGTCATCGCATGCACCGCGCCGAGGTCGGACAGCGCGCGCCCCGGTTTGTTGAGTTTGGTGGTGTTGGCTATCATCGCCGCATAGCCGGCAGCGTCCAGCGCACCCTTCTTCAGCGCGGCCGACAGGATGCCGACCCCGAGCGGCTTGCTGAGGATCAGCTGGTCGCCGGCCTTGGCATCGGCATTGCGCTTGACCTTGGATGGATGGATCAGGCCCATGACGACCAGGCCGTAGATCGGCTCGACCGAATCGATGGTGTGGCCGCCGGCAATCGGAATCCCGGCTTCCGCGCAGATAGCTTCGCCGCCGCGGATGATTTGCCCGATCACCTCGACCGGCAGTTGGTTGATCGGCATGCCGACCAGCGCCAGCGCCATGATCGGCGCGCCGCCCATCGCGTATACGTCGGAGATCGCATTGGTGGCGGCGATCCGGCCGAAGTCGAACGGATCGTCGACGATCGGCATGAAAAAATCGGTGGTGGCGATCAGCGCCTGCTCGTCATTGAGCCGGTAGACTGCAGCGTCGTCGGCGGTCTCGATCCCGACCAGCAGCTCCTTCGGCACCGGGAACCCGGTCGAATTTTTCAGGATGTCGGACAGGATGCCGGGCGCGATCTTGCAGCCGCAGCCGCCGCCGTGCGAGAAGGAAGTCAGTTTGATTTTCGGGTCGGTTGAAGCAGGCATTTTGATGGTAGTTGTAAGTGGGTTGGCAAGGCGTGAAAAATGCAGGGAGATTCGCGTCGGACAAGAGCGTTATCAAGGGCCTGTCATGGTTGCAACAACTATGTTTTGACGTTTGCTTGCGTCATTCATGCCCTGCATATTTTTCGTGCCTCATACGGGAAATCATACACCGCAATGTATTATTTGACATGTCAGTAAATATAAGCGGGAAATCGCATGTTTTTTCATATACTCCGCATAATAAAAAAGCCGCCGGATTTATCCGGCGGCCGTTTTCTGATCTGGCAGACTGCGTGCGATTAACGGTCGCCGTACGAGCGCCGCGCGCCGCCGCTGTCGCCGTTGCGGCCTTTGTAGCCGCCGCCATTGGCGCTGCGCGGTGCGGCGTTCGGATTGCTGAAAGTGCGTTGGCCCGGCTTGGCGCCGGAACGGTTGTCGCCCGGCTTCCAGCCGCCTGGTTTGGAAGGCGAACGTGAAGCAGACGCCGTCTTTTTAGGCTCGAAACCCTCCACCACATCAACCGGAATCAATTGCTTGGTGAAGCGTTCGATGCGCTTGACGTTCATGCCTTCAGCGTGGTTCACCAGCGACACCGCGACGCCGTTGCGGCCGGCGCGGCCGGTGCGGCCGATACGGTGCACGTAGTCTTCCGGGAATTTCGGCAGATCGTAGTTGAAGACGTGGGTGATCGCAGGCACGTCGATGCCGCGCGCGGCAACGTCGGTGGCAACCAGCACCCGGACTTGGCCGCGGCGCAGCGAATCCAGCGTGCGGTTGCGCGCGCCCTGATGCATGTCGCCATGCAGCGCGGCAGCGGAGAAGCCGGCGATGTTCAGGCGGTCGGCGATGGTGTCGGCGTCGCGCTTGGTGGCGGTAAATACCACGGCCTGATCCATCGTGACGTCGCGCAGCAGATGGTCGAGCAGGCGATTCTTGTGCGACAGATCATCCACGAAGTGGACTTTCTGGGTGATGTTTTCATGCTTGGTGGCGGAACCTGCAATCTTGATGACAACCGGATTGTTGGTGATTTGCTGCGCCATGCGACCGACGGTGCCATCCAGCGTAGCCGAGAACAACATGGTCTGGCGGGTGGCAGGAGTGGCATCGACGATTTTTTCGATGTCTTCGATGAAACCCATGTCCAGCATGCGGTCGGCTTCGTCCAGCACCAGGATCTGCAATTGGGAAAAGTCGATCTTGCCCGATTCCATGTGGTCAATCAGGCGGCCAGGGGTGGCGACCAGGATTTCCGGATTTTTCGACAGCAATTGCATTTGTTTCGGATACGGCATGCCGCCCAGGATCGAAACCGCTTTTACGCGTTTCATGTGCGAGCCGTATTTTTCAGTGGCAGTAGTCACTTGCAGCGCTAGTTCGCGGGTCGGCGTCAGCACCAGCATTTTTGGCTGGGCCGGCTGAAAGCGCGGACGGTCGCCGCGGGCGCGGGCCGCCTGGCGTTCCTGGTTCGAGGTTTTTCCTGCTGCTGCATCGGCCGGTTGTTCGGCGGAGGCGAATTTGTGCAGTGCGGGCAACATGAACGCGGCGGTTTTGCCGGAACCTGTTTGCGACGATACCATCAGGTCGCGGCCCTGCAGCGCTGCCGGAATTGCCTGTTCCTGGACCGAAGTCGGTTTAGTGTAGCCGGCATCGGTCAATGCTTTAACTACGGACGCGTGCAGGCCTAGGGATTCAAAAGTCATTCTTTTCTTTCGTAAATGTCAGCGTTCATGCAGATGCGGAGAACGCAAAATAGCAACGCCAACCAACGAAATGACTTGAAGTGAATACAAAGAAATTTCGGCACAAAAGCTTTGCGCCGGGACTGTGTCTGTGTGACACAAAAGGCGGGGTGGCTTTAAATGCTGCATCCAGTGGAATGCAACATAGGCTTGCGAAGCTGCTAATTTATTGCGGGTTTGTTATTTTGCGCTGCGTACTGCAATGCAAGAGCAGCATCATACAGTAGTTTTGCTGCACTTGCACCATTTTCAATCGAGCCCACGCCGGACGCAGTGAATTCAGGGGCTTGTTTTTCCGGGACGGCTGCT
>NZ_AVCC01000083.1 GCF_000622895.1 Herminiimonas sp. CN | reverse complement strand
GTGCGGCTTTGCGCACTTGGTTCGATAAAGACCGAAATCGCAGCAAGTCCATCGGAGAACACCATTTGCGCAATCTCGCGCTGGGCTAGCGTCTGCTTATTGGGATTGTCGCCAGCAGAAGCCGAATTGTCCGAAACCAGGCGCTTCATCTCGCCAATCTTCTTGAATCCGGGCGGCACCCATTTGACTTCCCAGTCATGAATCCTGACGAGTTTCATGGCGGCATTCTCCAACCGCCAGCCCGAAACATTCCCGAAACTGGATTTAACGCGATTACGGTCGATTTTACCAATTTCAACCTGGGTAAAAAAGATCTGCTCGATCACTTCATTTTTCTGATCCAGGGTTTGTGCACGCAACAGCAGACCAGTTGATTTCTCGACACAAAGCCTATAGCTGTAACGCAAATCGTCCTTCGGTTCCAGCAGAATGGACTGGCAAGAAAAGCCCGCTACACGACCATCGGTGCCTTTCCTGAAATGGTAATACAGCGCGGCATCCTCTGAATTCGCCGAAAAAATTGCAGGAAAGACATCCTGCGTTACGCGTTTTTCAAGCAGAAGTGTTTTTTCTTCCGGAATGTAACAGGTGACTTCTTCATTACGGCGTATGTATTCGCGCAGATTGCCGTCGAGTATCTCGAGTTTTTCAAACTCATTTTTCCCCTCACGCAAATGCGTAATACGCGAAGTCCGCATTTGATTGGCCTGCTGATAGACGAATGTACCGGAATAATTATTTTTTTGTGCGGCGATCTGCATCTTCTTGAACACCGCCTGTTCATGAAGATTTTCGGACGGATTACTATTGCCTGCCCGCGCAGAAAATGCACAAAAAATAAAGAAAATGCCAACAAATTTCAACCCAACCAATACCGTCCGCATATATTAATTACTTTGCGCTGTCGGTTGTAAAGGACGCCGGACTTGCATACTGTGCATTGCTATAGCCAGAACGGGAAAAGCGTTGATGCGCAAAAAGATATTCATCCACATTGGTATCGCGCAGCATCACATCGGAAGATGCCATATCGGCTACGTTTGCAGTCCTGCTCTGCGTCATCGTCCCTGCTTTGAGATTGATATCGCCATTTTCAACCGTTCTTAGTGCAGGCGAGGACGACGATGCCATCTGGGAAACATCGCCCGCACGCCAGCCATTGAATGCGACCAGCAGCGGAGGTGCGGCAAAAAATGCAACTGCTGCGGCAGTTGCGGCAACGGCGACTCCCGGCCTGAAAAAATGCCTTGCAGTCCTGATGAGTCCCGACCCCGCTTGCGCTACGGACAACTCGGCGGAATCATTGGGGAGCTTTTTGGCACGGTCGCCTGCCTGCGCAGGAGCAAATACGACCGGCTCCGCATCCAGCAATGCCGCCATCCGTTTCTGTGCTTCGGGCCGCATTTCGTAGGCCAGATCCTGCGATCGCAATACATCGCCAATACGATGATAAACATCCCATGCCTCGCGTCGCTCGGGAACGCGCAGCGCCGCCAATACCGCACCGATCTCTTGATCTGCTAATTCAGCGTCGGCAAAAGCCGAAATGTGTTCTTGGGTCATTTTTTTCATATTCATAAATCACCTTGCCGCAGCTTGGTTAACCCCTTCAGCCAAAATGGTTGATTCCATTCTACCAACGCCTATCAATTGCCGTATCCAACAACGGCCTTAATTTTTCTGCTATCGCTTCCCGAGCACGAAATATTCTGCTCCGCACTGTACCAATCGGACAATCCATCAAGTCCGCAATTTCATCGTAACTCAAACCATCAATTTCACGCAGACTAATAGCTACACGCAGCTCCTCAGGAAGAGCTTCCATCGCCGAATTTACGGTCTGAGCAATTTGCTTGGTAGCCAGCATGGATTCCGGCGTATTGATATCTCTTAGGTGCTCTCCATCGTCAAAAGTTTCCGCTTCATCTACATCTGCATCGGTTGAGGTTGGCGCACGCCGCCCTTGCGTGACCAAATAATTCTTCGCCGTATTTATGCCAATTCGATACAACCATGTATAAAAAGCCGAGTCTCCACGAAATTGCGGCAAGGCGCGGTATGCCTTGATAAAAGCCTCCTGCACTACATCTTCTGCCTCTGCCTGATCACGGACGAGACGGGACACGAGCCGCATCAATTTCCGCTGGTACTTGGAAAACAGTAGCTCGAACGCCTTTTTGTCGCCATGCTGAACACGTTCGACAAGTCGTTTATCAATGTCGCGTTCTGTTGTCAATCCTCATTCCCTTGTATTTCGCAACATGCACGCGGCCTAAACAATTGACTACATGCAATGCATTAAGTTCAACTTGTGTGATTAAAAACCTCATAAAATTTGGTTATCGTTGCCCTTGATCCGCACCGCAATCCAGCGGCAAGCAACTGACAACGACCTGAACGACTGCAGTGAAACGCTATCCGGCAATATGGGTAAAACAAAAAGACGGCCGCTCTCAGAACGCAGTCGCAACAACAATAATCTCGGCCATAAAGTTGAATCATCCAGCAACTTCACTACAAACCAGCTGTCACTGTTGCTATCGGATACTTCCTGCGTCTCGCTGACCAATCCGTCCAACTCCAATATTCGTATCTGCCCGGCTGCGGATATTGCGATGAAATAAGATTTTTGCGAAAAGAAGAATAAGCTCCAGCATGAAATTGCCGTGACAAGATATGTCAGTGCGAGCAATAAGCCCCGCCGCCCGGAGGCAATGCCAAAATAATTACCAGCTAGCAGAACTGCAATCAGAATAACGCACAGACAAACTGCGGTCACCATGACCAGCAATAATCGGGAGGGACGCACAACGGCACTGACCGCTATGGACATGATTGGAGACAAAAAAATCCATCCTTGTGCAAAGGATGGACTGTACTAATTAAGCTTTTCCGAAAATGAGAGTGCCATTTGTGCCGCCAAAACCGAAATTGTTTTTGACCGCATACTGAATAGGCATGTCGCGTGCCGTATTCGCACAATAATCCAGATCACACTCCGGGTCCTGATTGAAGATATTGATGGTCGGCGGCGACACCTGGTTATACAAGGCCAACACAGTAAAGACCGATTCCAGGCCACCTGCACCACCCAGCAAATGACCGGTCATTGACTTGGTCGAATTAACGACCAGACTCTTGGCATGCTGGCCGAATGCAGCCTTGACCGCATCGTTTTCATTTTTATCGCCAAGCGGTGTTGATGTGCCATGTGCATTCAGGTACTGCACCTGATCGACATTAATACCCGCGTTTTGCAACGCATTCACCATGCTGCGACGCGGACCGTCCATATTCGGCGCGGTAATATGGTGGGCATCACCGCTCATGCCGAATCCGACCAGCTCCGCATATATCTTGGCGCCTCGAGCCTTCGCGTGCTCATACTCTTCGAGAACCATCACGCCAGCACCTTCGCCGAGCACAAATCCGTCACGATCAGCATCCCAAGGGCGGGAAGCTGTCTGCGGATCCTCATTACGCGAAGAAAGCGCACGCGCTGAAGCAAATCCACCCAGCCCGAGCGGCGATATGGTCGACTCGGCACCGCCGGCGATCATCACATCCGCATCGCCGTATTCAATCATGCGCCCGGCTGCGCCAATGCTGTGCAAGCCCGTTGTGCATGCGGAAACCATGGCAAGGTTGGGGCCTTTCAAGCCGTACTTGATCGACAAGTGCCCGGAAATCATATTGATGATCGATGCGGGCACAAAAAATGGCGAAATCCGGCGTGGGCCGCGGCTGACATATTCGGCATGCGTCTGCTCGATCATCGGCAAACCACCGATACCCGACCCCACAATGACCCCGATACGCTCCGCATTAGCCTCTGTAACAACCAGACCACTATCTTGTATTGCCTGGATTCCAGCAGCAACGCCAAAATGGATGAAAGCATCCATGTGCCGCGCTTCCTTGCCGGGAATGTAATCCTCGATATTGAAGCCTTTCACTTCCCCGGCGAAATGGGTAGAAAAAGATGTAGCGTCAAACTTGGTGATGGTCGCGATACCGGATTTACCCGCAAGCGCTGCACTCCACGCATCGGCAACCGTGTTGCCGATAGGCGAAACACAACCGAGACCAGTTACGACGACACGACGTTCACGTGAGCGGCTCAAACAGTTCTCCAGAAGTCAATCAAAGTAAATTAAGCAGCCTTGACGTGTGCCTTGGCGTAATCGATCGCCTGTTGCACAGTGGTGATTTTTTCGGCTTGTTCATCCGGAATTTCCATCTCGAACTCGTCTTCCAATGCCATGACGAGTTCAACGGTGTCGAGCGAGTCTGCGCCCAGGTCATCAACAAACGATGATTCGATCTTGATGTCAGCTTCAGCGACGCCCAGTTGCTCGGCGACGATTTTTTTTACGCGTTGTTCGATATCAGACATATATTGCCTCCAGTGTGTTGGTTACAGAAAGTGCGCGCATTTTATCAGGTTTGCGGCGCAAAAAATGAATTTCAGCTTCTTCGTTTAAATTTAACTTAAAAACAAATAACTTCAATCAGTTACAAATCATCCCATGTACATTCCGCCATTAACGTGCAACGTCGTACCGGTAATATAACTGGCCTGGGGCGAAGCAAGGAACAGTGCGGCGGCCGCGATATCTTCCGGCAAACCGAAACGATTCAGGGGTATCTGGCCTAACAAAGCGGCGATTTGCTGTTCATTCAATGATTTTGTCATGTCGGTATCGATGAAGCCCGGTGCAATGCAATTGACCGTGATATTGCGGCTGCCAATTTCTCGCGCCAGCGCACGGCTCATACCTGCCACGCCGGCTTTTGCCGCGGCATAATTCATTTGCCCCGGATTGCCGGTCGATCCGACCACCGAAGTAATATTGATAATGCGTCCGCTTTTCGCTTTCATCATGCCGCGCAGTACGGCACGGGAAAGACGCGCGACGGCCGTCAGATTGGTCGCAATCACAGCATCCCACTCCGCATCTTTCATGCGCAAAGCAAGCTGGTCCTGGGTAATGCCCGCATTATTGACCAGAATCGACAATCCATCGTAATGCTTCTGAATATGATCAATCAGAGCACCGCATCCCACAGCGTCGTTCACATCCAGCACCACGCCCTTGCCGAGACCGGTGCCAACGGCAGTCAGATACTCGGTGATTGCAGCAGACCCGGTTTCGGAAGTAGCTGTGCCGATAACGGTTGCACCCTGCTTGGCAAATTCGAGTGCAATCGCACGACCAATGCCGCGTGAAGCGCCAGTGACTAAAACCACTTGATTGTTAAAATTGTGCGTCGTCACTTCAATAACTCCAAAATTCTATCCAGCGACACCTGATCAACGATTGCTTCTGCCGTCAGGCCAGCATCGATACGTTTCGTCAATCCGGCCAGTACCTTGCCCGGCCCGCATTCGGCCACATGCGTAATACCCTCCGCCACCACCCTTTGTACGGTCTCGACCCAGCGGACCGGATTGGCAGCTTGCCGCACCAACGCATCCTTGATTCTGGCGGGATCGTTTTCGATTGCCACATCGACGTTATTGATTACCGCTATCTGCGGCGCAGCAAAAACCATGTCCGCCATGTAGGCACGCAAGCGGTCGGATGCCGGCTTCAATAAAGAAGAATGGAATGGCGCCGACACCGCCAGCGGCAAGGCGCGCTTCGCACCCTTGGCCTTGGCAGCCTCGCAGGCGCGGGCAATGGCATTTTTATGGCCGGCAATCACCACTTGCGCTGGCGCATTGAAATTTACCGCCTCCACAACCTCGCCTTGCGCTGAGGCTTCACAGACTTCCTGCACATCCGCGTCCGACAAGCCGAGAATCGCTGCCATGCCGCCTTGGCCAACAGGGACCGCTTCCTGCATTGCCTGTGCTCGAAAACGCACCAAACGCACTGCATCATGAAACGGGATCACGCCTGCAGCTACCAGGGCCGAATACTCGCCAAGACTATGCCCCGCGACAAGTGACGGCACAGCACCACCGGCTGCAATCCACGCCCGATAAAACGCTACTGCAGCAGCCAACATTACCGGCTGTGTATTCGTCGTCAGATCAAGATCCTCTTTCGGGCCGTCCCCGATCAACCTGGCAAGATCAAACTGCAACGCCTCTGATGCTTCAGCGATGGTTTGCCGCACGACCTGATTGTCCGCAAAGCCATTTAACATCCCGATGCTTTGAGAACCCTGCCCCGGAAATACGAATGCAAATTTATTCATGCTTGTTATTAATAATAGATTAATTACATCCGTGCCAGGATCGCACCCCAGGTAAAGCCACCGCCTACGCCTTCCATCATCACGGTTTGCCCGGGTTTAATGCGTCCATCGCGCACGCCGACATCGAGTGCCAGCGGAATGGAGGCCGCAGAAGTATTGCCATGCTCGTCCACCGTGACAATCACTTTGTCCATTGGCAAACCGAGTTTCTTGGCAGCCCCCCGCATGATACGGATATTTGCCTGATGCGGCACCAGCCAATCAACTTGCGATGCGTTCAACTCAGCCTTCTCAAGCACCTCATGCGCAACTTGGTCCAATACCTTCACCGCCAGCTTGAATACGGCCTGACCATCCATCGACAAAAAAGCACTTCCTTCCAGGACGCCACCGCTCACATTGCCGGAAACATAGAGAATTTCGGAATGACGTCCATCCGCATGCAATTTAGTGGCCAGAATTCCTGGCTGCTGCGAAGCTGACAGGATAGCGGCGCCGGCACCGTCGCCAAACAATACGCAAGTGCCGCGGTCATTGAAATCGAGAATGCGTGAAAATACTTCAGCGCCGATTACCAGTACGTTTTTATGCGCACCAGACTTGATGAAACTGTCGGCAATCGAAACGGCATAAATGAATCCGCTGCACACCGCTTGCACATCCACTGCAGCGCATTCATTGGTAATGCCAAGCTTGCGCTGCACTACGGTCGCGGTGCTGGGGAAACCACCAAGATGATCCGGGGTTGACGTAGCGAGAATAATCAGATCGATATCATTGGCGAGCAGGCCAGCCATCTGCAGCGCATTTTTTGCGGCTTCGACAGCCAAGTCGCTGGATCGGGTGCCCGGGTCGGCATAGTAGCGGGCAGAAATCCCGCTGCGCGAAACAATCCATTCATCCGAAGTTTCGATCCCTTTTTCGGCCAATTGCCTGGCGAGATCCTGATTCGTTACGCGATTTGCAGGCAGGCAGCTACCTGTTCCGATAATTTTGCTATAGAGAGTCATGCCGTTTTAGGTTCATTATTACTTGCTGGATTCGCCGATGCAATCGCATCCTGAGCTGGCAAAATTGCACTGTCTGTAGTTGGCATCAAGTCTTCGATTGTCTTTGAAATCCGCGACAAAACATCATACTTGGCTGCCCCATAGGCACGTCTGATGGCCCATTCGAATGAATAGGCATCGGCCCCGCCATGGCTCTTGAATACCAGACCGCGCAACCCCAATAAACTGGCACCATTGTAGCGGGAAGGATTCATCCGGGCGGAAAAAGATTTAATCGCCTTCCGCGCCAGCAACGCTCCCAGCATGCTCAGGAAATTGCTCTTGAATTCTGCCGTCAAACCCGACTTGACCAGACGCCCCATGCCTTCGGCCGCCTTCAAGGTCACATTGCCGACGAAGCCGTCGCAAACGACAATATCGGTCGTGCCTTCAAAGATGTCATTGCCTTCGACGTTGCCATAGAAGTTCAATACGCCTCTGGCGCTGTCTGCTCGCAATAATTCGCCGGTCTGCTTGACGACATCATTCCCCTTGATTGTCTCTTCACCCACATTCAGCAAGCCGATTGTCGGCCTCGGTTTCCCTTCAATCGCCGACACCAGCGCCGCGCCCATGATAGCGAACTGGTGCAGATGCTGCGGCTTGCAGTCCACATTCGCGCCAAGGTCAAGCATGTAAGTCGGGCCGTTTTTCTGATTTGGAAGTATGCCGCAAATGGCTGGACGCTCAATGCCTGCAATGGTTTTGAGCACGTAGCGCGACACCGCCATGAGCGCACCGGTGTTACCTGCCGATACGCAGGCCTGCACCCCGCCATCCTTGACCAGGCCGATTGCCACCCGCATGGAGGAATCCTTCTTGCGGCGCAGGGCAACCTCCACCGGGTCGTCCATTGTGACGACTTCGGATGCATGCCGCACTGACAGCCGCGGATGAGCTGCAATCTTATGTTTTTTCAACTCAGCCAGAATTGCATCCTCCAGCCCGACCAGAACCAATTCGGCATCGGGTTCGCGCTCAAGAAATGCAATCGCAGCCGGTACGGTAACTGACGGGCCATGATCGCCGCCCATGCAGTCAATAGAAATTTTAATTGTCATCGTTTTGATTCAGTGCCTTACACAAGCCACGCATTATGGGGCAGAACCGGTGCGGGCCAAAATGGCCGAATCGTTAATTTTAGGCATAAAAAAACGGCGCCAAGTCAAAAACTCGTCACGCCGCTCTTGATCCGGAACCGCGATTTACTCGTCGTTCTTTGTCTTCAGCACTTTACGGCCGCGATAGAATCCATTTGGGCTGATATGGTGACGCAGATGGGTTTCGCCAGTGGTTGGCTCGATGCCCAATTGCGGCGCGACCAGAAAATCGTGCGAACGGTGCATGCCGCGCTTGGACGGGGATTTCTTATTTTGCTGAACAGCCATGATAACTCCTAATACTCAAGTTCTAAAATAGTAAACATATTCAGCTTGCAAACCCACAGGCAAACCAAATCCTTGCTGAAAATTAATTTCGAGACTAGCTCAACCGCTTCAATACGTCAAATGGAGAACTTTTCTTTACCCCATTCAAGGCATCCAGAGCCGCTACGTCAGGACACACTTCATGCTTGGCAGAAAGAGGCATTGCCAGCAATGCTTCGTCCTCAATCAGCGCCACCAAATCCAGCGCTTTCGATCCGACGATAACGTCGATTGTATCGTCGTCTTGCATCGCTTCAATTTCATCCGCGTGCGCATCGTCTTTGGCAAGAATCAGAATCGATTCGGATGCAATATCAAATGTGCATGGAGTCAAGCAGCGCTGACACAGTAACGAAACCGACCCGGATACGGATAGCGTCAGTTGCGAAAAACCCAAACCGCTGGTGCCGCCCTCGATCATCCAGGACAGAACCGCCGATTTATCAGCACATTCGCCCGCAAGCCGTGCCGAATCCGCGACAGCAATCTCGCCTTGTCGGCGTTCCTTATGCCGGCAAAATTCAAAAGCGTCTATTACAAAAGCATTCATAGGCAAAGCTGAACCCGGAAAACCTGCGATAATAACAGGGATTCAGATTGTTCGTCAAAGTGTTAGCGCACTTTTATCGACGCATATTCATCTCCGATAGCCAACCATGCCATCCATTTCGATTCACACTCTGCCGCCACGGCTAATTCTGGCTTCGGGCTCGCGTTACAGGCAGGAACTGCTGGGCCGCCTGCAGCTGCCATTCGAAGTTTTGATCCCCGATATCGACGAAACTCCGCTTGCCAGGGAAACGCCGGCCATGACCGCGCTGCGCTTGGCACGGGCAAAGGCGCAGGCGATCGCGGCATTGGCGCCGGAGGCACTGGTAATAGGCTCGGACCAAGTTGCCACACTCGACGGTCTGCAGATCGGCAAGCCGGGCAACCATGCAAACGCATTGCGGCAATTGCAAACCATGCGTGGCCGGCAGGTAATTTTCCATACGGCCTTATGTCTGTGGGATAGCCGCCAGAGCGCACCCGAAAAGCAGGTCCAAGTCGAAAACATCCAGACTTTCGTCACCTTCCGCGACCTGCCGGACCATGAATTGAGCGCTTACTTGCATCTCGAGCGACCTTACGACTGCGCCGGCAGCGCCAAAAACGAAGGCCTGGGGATTACCGTCATTGAAAAAATCGAAAGCACCGATCCCACCGCCCTGACTGGCCTGCCGCTAATCGCGCTGACCACGATGTTGCGCCGCGCCGGCGTGCCGTTTTATGCTTCCGCATTGATACAACACTGAGTATGGCGTTTTATAATGACTTTCCCGCATATAAATTATGCGCATGTAAAAAATACCCACAATATCATCTATAAACACCATGCCAGGCATTCTGTATCTGATTCCCAATACGCTCGGCCAGGCCGACGGCGCAGCAGGCGATCCGCTGTCGCATATCATCCCGCAGCAAGTGCAGGCCGTCAGCGCCGCTCTCGATTATTTCGTAGCGGAAAATGCCAAATCGACGCGCGCCTTCCTGAAACTGCTGTCTGTCGCACATCCGCTGGCAAAGCCTTTGCAGGAAATCAGCATCGCCGAATTGAATGTCAATACGCCGGCTGCCGCCCTGCCGGCGCTGCTGGCGCCGATTCTGGCCGGCCGGGATGCCGGCCTGATTTCCGAAGCCGGGGTACCGGCGGTGGCCGACCCGGGCGCCAATCTGGTGCGCCTGGCGCATCAGCACGGAATTGTGGTGCGGCCGCTGGTCGGCCCGTCATCGCTGCTGCTGGCGGTCATGGCCAGCGGCCTGAACGGCCAGAGCTTTGCCTTTAACGGCTATTTGCCGACCGATGCCGGATTGCGCGTCAAGCGCATCAAGGCGCTCGAGGAGCGCTCGCGCCTGGAACAGCAAACCCAGCTGTTCATTGAAACGCCGTACCGCAACGGCGCAATGCTGGAAGCGCTGGCGGCAACCTGCCTGCCGGAAACCCTGATCTGCATCGCGACCGACCTGACCTTGCCGAGCGAGTCGGTTCGCACCCAGAGCGCCGGCAAGTGGCGGCGCGCCCTCGGCGCCGGCGAAATGCCGCTGTTCCACAAGAAACCGACGGTATTTCTCTTATTGGCGCAGTAGCGCGCGGCGGGCGGCCGCCGATTGCGCATAGCCAAAACCGCCTTGATCGCATTGCCGGCCGCAATCAGACCCGGCGCGTACCGGTAAACTTCGCCAGCGGCGCGCCCGACTCCAGCGTGAATCCGGCCGCAGCATCGGTGCCCAGCGCGCTGACCAGATACGGCATCAATTCCTTGAGCATCGGTTCCAGCGTCCACGGCGGATTGAGCACGAACATGCCGCTGCTGTGCAGGCCGAAGCCGTCCGGCGACGGCGCGCAGACCGACAGCGTGACATTCAGCCAACTGCTGGACGGCAAGCGCTTCAACTGCTCCGGCAATTGGCGCGATTCCATCCGGTTCAGCACCGGGTACCAGACCGCATAGGTGCCGGTGGCGAAACGCACCAGCGCATCGGTCAAGGTGTCCTTGACGCGGCGATAGTCGCCCTTGTCCTCGTAAGGCGGATCGATCAGCACCAGGCCGCGCCGCGACGGCGGCGGCAGCAGAGCGCGCAGGCCGGCAAAGCCGTCGGCGCGCTGGATCATCACGCGCGTGCCGCGCACGGTCTGGCGCACGCCCTGCTCGGCCGCATGCGCGTCGAGCTTGCGGAAGTTGTCGGCCAGAATCTTGCTATCGCTCGGATGCAGCTCGAACAGGCGCAGCCGGTCCTGCTCGCGCATGGTCTTGTCGGCCACATACGGGGAACCGGGGTAATAACGCATCTTGCCGCTGGGGTTCAGCTGCTTGACCAGCTTGACGTATTCGGCCAGCGGCGCCGGCATGTCCTTGCGCTCCCACAGGCGGCTGATGCCGCTTTCGAATTCGGCATTCTTGGCCGCGTAAGCGCTATCGAGCGCATACAGGCCGGCGCCCGAGTGGGTGTCGATGTACATGTACGGCGTGTCTTTCTGACCGAGATACTGCAATAGCTGCATGGTCACGACATGCTTCAGCACATCAGCGTGATTACCCGCATGAAAGGCGTGGCGATAACTCAACATAAAGGGAATTCAATCGTGGTAAGTGAGGGCTGCACATGAAAAATCGGCGCAGCAACAATGCCGCCATTCTAACAAGTCTGCACTGCAGACATGCCGTGGATTAGATTGCCACCCCGACAAACGCTTTGCAGCAGCCTGGATGAACATCCGAAAAAATCATTAACAGGGAGTATTGCAAAAAATATGCAATTTCCCGCACATATTGATTGCGCAAAATAAATATACTGGAAATCAGTATAAACATGCTTACATTCCGTCAGAAAGCGCGATAAAAAAAGCCGCCAGAGTTGCCCCTGGCGGCTCTTTTAGCGCAACCCCGGGAAAATCCTCCCGGCGCGGCATCAGTGCGGTACAGGCTGCTTATGCAACTTTCTTGGCATCGAAGAATTGTTCGTCTTCAGTCGAGCCGTGCAGCGCAGTAGTGGAGGACTGACCTTGCTGAATCACCTGGGTCACTGCATCAAAGTAACCAGTGCCGACTTCGCGCTGATGCTTGACTGCGGTAAAGCCTTTTTCAGCAGCAGCGAATTCCAGCTCCTGCAACTCGACGAAAGCCGACATCTGGTTGCGGGCATAGCCGTGCGCCAGGTTGAACATGCCGTAGTTCAGCGCGTGGAAGCCGGCCAGGGTGATGAACTGGAACTTGTAGCCCATGCGGCCGAGTTCTTTCTGGAATTTGGCGATGGTGGCATCGTCCAGGTTCTTTTTCCAGTTGAACGATGGCGAGCAATTGTAGGACAACAGCTTGCCCGGGAACCTGGCATGGATTGCATCGGCGAATGCCTTGGCGAATTCCAGGTCAGGCTTGCCGGTTTCGCACCAGATCATGTCCGCGTATTCGGCGTAAGCCAGGCCGCGCGAGATTGCCTGTTGCAAACCTGGTTTGGTCTTGTAGAAGCCTTCCACCGTGCGTTCGCCGGTGCAGAATGGCTTGTCGTTGTCGTCCACGTCGGAAGTCAGCAAATCCGCCGCTTCCGCGTCGGTGCGGGCCAGCAATACGGTTGGGGTGCCCATCACGTCGGCCGCCAGACGCGCCGCGTTCAGCTTTTCCACCGCTTCGCGGGTAGGAACCAGCACCTTGCCGCCCATGTGGCCGCATTTCTTGACCGAAGCCAGTTGATCTTCGAAGTGCACGCCGGATGCGCCCGCTTCGATCATCGCCTTCATCAGTTCGAATGCGTTCAGCACGCCGCCGAAACCGGCTTCTGCATCGGCCACGATCGGTGCGAAGAAATCGGTGTCGCCCTTGCCTTCGGACCATTGAATCTGGTCGGCGCGGGTCAATGTATTGTTAATGCGCTTGACCACCAGCGGTACCGAGTTGGCCGGGTACAGCGATTGGTCAGGATACATTTCGCCAGCGACGTTGGCGTCGCCCGCAACTTGCCAGCCGGACAAATAGATTGCTTTCAAGCCGGCCTTGACCTGTTGCATTGCCTGGTTGCCGGTCAAGGCGCCGAGCGCGTTGATGAACGGTTCGTTGTTGACCAGATTCCACAGCTTGATGGAGCCGTTCTTGGCCAAAGTATGCTCAACCTGGATCGAACCGCGCAGACGGATTACGTCTTGCGCTGTGTAGTTGCGCTTGACGCCCTTCCAGCGCGGGTTGGTATCCCAATCCTTTTGCAGTTCTGCCACTTGCTGTTCACGTGTCGACATTGCATTCTCCTATTGGCGAAAAAATGGAAAAATACAAATGAAACCGGAATCCATAAAAAATAAATACATAAGGCCGTTTTTTT
>NZ_AVCC01000082.1 GCF_000622895.1 Herminiimonas sp. CN | reverse complement strand
GTAGCTGTCGGGCTACCCCCGACAAAGCATCCACGAAGAGTGCAGCGATTAATTAAGTCATCGACTTTGCAGCCGCCCTCTCCCCAGCCCTCTCCCGCAAGCGGGAGAGGGGGCTTTCATAGCGAGCTAAATAATTACTGAATTCCATAAAATTCAATGGGTATATCGATAAATATGTCATTTACTGCATATATTTAAAGCGCTGTTAAAAAATACAACGGGTAGCTTACGTTGGTCGCAGCGAAGCCCGGCAATCGCTGCCACTCAACGTGCGCCTCAGCCGACAACCCCGAACACCGCTTCCCATAGCCGTTTCACGGCATCGGCCCGGCTGGCGACTTCTTCCGGCTCCACTCGTGCGCGGTCGCTGCCTTGCAGGCGGATGTTGTGCTGCATCTTGCGGAAGTCGCGGTAGGCGCTGGCGACGGCTTCCGCCAGCGCCGGGTCGATCAGCCCCAGCGCGCCGCAGGTTTTGAGCAGTGCGATGTTGCCGAAATTGGCGGTCAGCTGCGGGTGTTCGGCCGCGTGTTGCAGCACCAGGAACTGGACGATGAATTCGATGTCGATCATGCCGCCGGCATCGTGCTTGAGGTCGAACAGTGCGCTGCGGTTGGGATGGGCGGCGCGCAGCTTGGTGCGCATCTGCAGGATGTCTTGCTTGAGCTGGGCTTCGGCTCTGATTTGCCGCAGCACGTTTTCGCGCACCGCTTCGAAGCGGGCGCCGATGCCGGTGTCGCCGGCGCAGAAGCGGGCGCGGGTCAGCGCCTGGTGCTCCCAGACCCAGGCCGATTCGCTCTGGTAGCGTTCGAACGAGGCGACCGACGACACCAGCAGGCCGCTGCCGCCGTCCGGGCGCAGCGCGATGTCGATGTCGAACAGGATGCCGGACGAGGTGTGGGACGTCATCCAGGTGATGAAGCGCTGCGCCAGCTTGGCGTACAGCGCGGGCGCCTCCTGATCGTCGTCGTCGTAGAGGAAGATGACGTCGAGGTCGGACGCGTAGCCGAGTTCCTTGCCGCCCAGCTTGCCGTAGGCGATGACCGCGAATTTCGGGGTCTCGAGGTGGCGTTTCGGAATGGTTTTCCAGACCGCGCGGATGGTGGCGGCGACCATGATGTCGGCCAGTTGCGACAAGTGATCGGCCAGATGCTCCATGCTGAGATTGCCTTCCAGGTCCAGCACCAGCAGCCGGAACAGTTGCGCATGGTGCATGTCGCGCAGGATGTTCATCTGCAGTTCGGTGTCGGGCTCGCCGCCTAGGGTGGCGGCTTCCAGCTGCTGCTGCAGTTCGACGCTGAAATTGGCCCACGCCGGCGCCGTGCGCACTGCGTTTTGATCGAGCAGTTCGTCCAGCAGGATCGGGTGGCGGGTCAGGTATTTTGCCGCCCAGTCGCTGGCCTGCATCATGCGGATCACGCGTTCCAGCGCCGGCGGGTATTCGGTCAGCAGCGACAGGTAGGCGGAGCGGCGGGCGATCGCTTCCAGCAGGTCGAGCAGGCGCGAGAGGGTAGCCAGCTGGTCTTTTTTGGCTTGTGCAATGAACGGCAGCGCGGTATTGATAAGAGCCAGGAATCGCTTGCGGCTGTCCAGCGGCAGCGCTTGCAGGCGCGAAGACTTTCCGGTTTCGAGCAGGCGCTGCGCTGCCGTCGGGGCGTCGTCGAAGCCGATTGCGGCCAGCTGGGTTTCGATCGCTTCGGCCTTTTCGGCATCCGGCAGGTTGGCGAACATCTGCAAGTCGATGGGCGGCGATCCGGCAGGCGCGCCCGCCGCGTCCTGAGTGTCGTCCTTTTCGCTGAAAATCGCATCGAACCGGGCCGCGACCAGCTGGCGCTGCGCGTCCAGCGCCTGCAGCAGCGAGGGCACGTCGGCCATGCCCATCATGTTGGCTACCGTTAGCTGGTCGGCCGGGTTGGCTGGCAGGGTGTGGGTCTGGGCGTCCTCGATGTATTGCAGCCGGTGTTCCAGATTGCGCAAGAATTCGTTGGCATGCAGCAGCTGCGCCACGCATTGCTGGCTCAGGATGCCTTTTTCGGCCAGTGTCCTGAGCACATTGCGGGTCGAGCGGTCGCGCAATGCCGGGTCGCGCCCGCCGCGGATCAGCTGGAATACCTGCGCGATGAATTCGATTTCGCGAATGCCGCCGCGCCCCAGCTTGACGTTGTTGCTGCGCTCCGGGTGGCGGGTTTCCTGGCGGATGACTTCGGCGCGGATCTGGCTGTGCATGTTGCGGATCGCGTCGATCGCGCCGAAGTCGAGGTAGCGGCGATACACGAACGGGCGGATGATGCTATCCAGTAATGCGATGTCGGCTGGACGCCCGGTCAGCGCGCGCGCCTTGACCCAGGCGTAGCGTTCCCATTCGCGGCCCTGGACGATGAAATATTCCTCCACCATGTTGAAGCTGGCGGCCAGCGGGCCGGATTTGCCGTTCGGCCGCAGCGCCATATCGACCCGGAAAGTGAAGCCGTCTTCCTCGATTTCCGCGATCGCATGAATCAGTTTCTTGCCCAGCCGGACAAAGAATTCGTGGTTCGAGAGCTGGCGCTGCTCCGCCGCGCTGGTGCGGGTTTCGCCGTCCTCCGCATAGACGAAGATGAGGTCGATGTCGGACGAGACGTTGAGTTCGAAGCCGCCCAGTTTGCCCATGCCGAGCACGATCAACTCCTGCTCGGCGCCGGAATCCTCGCCTATCGGGACGCCATGCAGCGCGACCATTTCGGCCATCAGCGCTGCCAGATGGGTTTGCACCGCGAAATCGGCGAACGCGCTGATGGTGCCGACCACTTCGTTCATGTCGGCCGCACCGCTCAGGTCGCGCTCGATCAGGATGGCGATCACCAGATTGCGCAGGCGGCGCATCGCGCGCGACAGCGGCAGGCCGGCGGATGTTTCATTTTGTAACGCACGCACAAAGCTGCTTCGGTTTAACGGCAATTGGGCGATACTGGCGACCAGGGCCGGGCGCTCCTGGGCGGCATTCTGCCAGCGCGCATAGAATCGGGACGCTGCGGCACTACTTAATAATGATGTGGTCATAAGAAGTTAAAGTAATTTAAGCGGTTCGCCGATCATCATCGGCACCAGATAATCCTGATCGGGGTCGGACAAGTGGCCGTTTTTGGCTATCATGCAACCCTGAACATTTTACGCCGAGTCTTTTGTATAACCGTTAATGAGCATAGATCAATCATCCCCTCCCGGCCTGCGTACGCGCTTGTCCCGGCGTTGGTGGGCAGCGCGTCTGGCCTATGCCAAATTCAATGCGCTGACGCATCATGCGCTGCGCTGGCTGGTGCGGCTGCTGGTGCTGGCGTATTTCATTTTTTGCGGTCTGTTTCTGACCCTGCGCTATGCGGTGTTGCCGAATATCGACAATTACAAGGGCGCCATCGAGCGCCTGAGCAGCCAGATGGTCGGCCGGCCGGTCACGATCGCCCGCATCTACGCATCCTGGAACGGCTTGCAGCCGTACCTGTCGCTCAACGACGTGGTGCTGCTGGACCAAGACGGCCGGCAGGCGTTGTCGCTGCCCAGCATTGCCGCCACTTTTTCCTGGTGGTCGGTGGCGGCGGGCGGGGTGCGGCTGGCTCTGCTGGAAATCAATCGCCCCGATCTGGATATCCGGCGCGCCGCCGATGGCACCCTGTTTGTTGGCGGGATTTTTATCGATACCAGCAAAAGCACCGATAACCGCGTTGCCAACTGGCTGCTGGCGCAGCGCGAAATCGTGGTGCGCCAGGGGCGGCTGCGTTGGAACGATCAGCAGCGCGGTGCGCCGGAACTGATCCTGGCAAATCTGAATTTCAGATTGCGCAATCAGGCCCGGCACCACCAGTTCGGATTGCAGGCGGTGCCGCCGGCGGCGCTGGCGGCACCGATCGATGTGCGTGCCGATTTTGTCCACCCGCATTTTTCGCGCAATATTTCAGATGTGATGCGCTGGAAGGGCGGGTTGTTCGCCTACTTGCCGAATGCGGATATGGCGGCCTGGCGCGCGTATGCAGATTACCCTGTCGAGATCATGCAGGGAGCAGGTTCGGTGCGGGCCTGGCTCAATTTCAATCAGGCCAGAGTTGCCGACTTCACCGCCGACCTGAGACTGTCGAATGTGTCGGCGCGTTTGCGCAAGGATTTGCAGCCTTTGAATCTGGCCCAGGTCAGCGGCCGCATCTTTGCGCGCGAAGAGTTTGACCCTGCGGCGGTCAATGGCCACCTGGTGCCGGGTGCGCGCGGCCACACGTTTTCGGTATCCGGTTTTTCGCTGACTACCGAGGATGGCTTGCACATGCCGCCGACTTCCATCAGCGAATCGTATCTGCCGGGCAAAAACGGCAAGCCGGACCAGACCAGCGTCAAGGCGCAGCGGATGGATTTGCAGGCGGTGGCCAATTTCGCCGAGCGGCTGCCTCTGACGCCGGCGCAACTGCAGATGCTGGCCGATTTCGCGCCGCGCGGCGAACTGCGGGATTTTTCCGCCGAATGGCAGGGCACTTACCCTGAAATCGCCGCGTATGCGGTGAAGGGGAAATTCGCCGGCTTGTCGCTGGCAGCGCAGCCGGCGCGTGAGGCTAAAGCAAAAAACGCGACTGCGCCGGCGCAGGCTGCGGTGCCGGCGATTCCGGGTTTTGAAAATCTGACCGGCCAGATCAATGCCAGCGACAAGGGCGGCAGTTTTTCGCTCGACGCCAACCGGCTGCGGCTGACCTTGCCGGGTTATTTCATGGAACCCGTAGTGGCGATCGATGCATTGAAAATGCAGGCCGGCTGGAGTTTTCCCGCCAAGGATCAGTTACTGTTTCGGATCGATAAAATGGATCTGGTGCAGGACGGCATGGTGGCCTCGCTGTCGGGCACGCATCTGATGCCGCTGACGCCGCAATCCGGCAAACCGCTGGGCGAGATTGACTTGACCGGCCAAGCGTCGGGGGCGGACGTGAAAAAAGTCGGCCGCTATCTGCCGCCGCAAACGCCGCCGCATTTGCGCAACTGGCTGGTCGGTGCGCTGCAGGGCGGCCGCGCCGATGAGGTCACGCTCCGGCTGAAAGGCGATCTGGCGCAGATGCCGTTCCGGGTTCAGCCCACCGGCGGCAAGGCCGCAGCGCCGCCGGCCGGCATCTTTCGCATAGCCGGCAAGATCCGGGACGGCCGGTTGAATTTCGATCCCGGATTTTTCGGCAAGGATGGCAAATCGCCGCTGTGGCCGGAGCTCGAGCAGATCCAGGGCAGCTTTGTGTTCGAGAATACCCGGATGGAAATTCGCGGCGATGCGGCCAAGACCCATGGCGCGGACCTGTCGAACGTCAAGGTAGTAATTGCCGACCTGCTGTCGCACGACAGCGTACTGGAAATCGATGGCAATGCGGCCGGCGCGCTGCAAAACTATTTTGATTATGTCAACAACAGCCCGGTAGCCGGCTGGATCGATGATTTCACCGCCGAATCCAAAGGTGGCGGCAGCGCCAAGCTGGCGCTGAAGCTGCGCTTGCCGCTGGAGCGGCTGCCGGAGTCGAAAGTCAACGGCACGCTGCAGCTGAACAATAATGATGTCTCGCTGCAGGAAGCGATACCGAACCTGTCGGCAGCCAAAGGCAAGCTGGAATTCAATGAAAAAGGCCTTAACCTGAACGGCATCAGCGCCAACCTGCTGGGCGGGCCGGCGGTGGCATCCGGCGGCACCCAAGCCGATGGCAGTATCCGCATCAGGATCGATGGCAGCGTTTCGGCGCCCGGCCTGCGCAAAGCGTATCCGATCCCGGCAGTCCAGAGCCTGACCCAACGCATCAATGGCGGCACCCGCTACAGCAGCACTGTCACGGTCGTAAATCATCAGCTGGAGTTGCTGGTCGAATCCGGCCTGCAAGGGCTGGCGCTGAGTTTTCCGGCGCCCTTGCAAAAGGCTGCGAACGCCATTCTGCCGTTCAAGCTGCAGCTTGGCACGCTGCCGTCGGATGACCCTTTATTGTTGCGCGACCAGATCAGGGTCTCGCTGGGCAGTGCGTTCGGCGCCCATTACCTGCGGCAGAAAACAGTGGAAAAAAACGCCCGGTGGCGTGTTGCGCGCGGTGGCATCGGCGTCAATGTGCCGCCACCCTTGCCCGATAGCGGGCTGGCTGCCAATGTTGAACTGCAATCCCTGAACCTGGACGAATGGCAGCGCGTAAGCAATGAGATTGGCGCCGCCGACGGTAATGCCGCTATGCCTGCTCAATCGGGCGACGCGCTCAGTATCAGTCAGTACGTCGAGCCTGAAAGCATGGCCGCCCATGCCAAAACCCTGTTCGTGATGGGCAAACGGCTTGACAATGTGGTGGTTGGCGCCTCGCGTCAGAAGAATACCTGGCAGGCCAATATCGACTCGACCCAGGCGTCCGGTTACCTGACCTGGGATTCGACTGCCGGCACCATGGGTCGGGTGAGCGCGCGGCTGGCGACGCTGACCATTCCGCAATCGGATGCCTCCGATGTCGAAAACCTGTTTGATGACAAGAATACGCCGACACAAATCCCCAGCCTGAATATCGTAGCCGAGAATTTCGAGCTTTTTAACAGGAAACTGGGACGGCTCGAGGTGGTGGCCAACAACGTCAAAAGCCAAGGGGTGCGTGAATGGCGCATCAACCGACTGAAGATTGTCAATGAAGATGCCGGCATGACTGCTGCCGGCAAATGGATCATCCGGGACGGCCAGAGCAAGACGGATATGACGTATGCGCTGGATGTGGTGGATGCCGGCAAGCTGCTGCGGCGCTTCGGCTATCCCGATGTCTTGCGCGGCGGCAAGGGTAAGCTCGATGGCGACATCAACTGGACCGGCCTGCCGTTTGCGCTGGATATTCCCAGCTTGAGCGGCCAGATTCATCTGGATATGGCGAACGGCCAATTCCTGAAGGTCGATCCGGGCGCGGCAAAGCTGCTGGGCGTACTCAGCATGCAGTCGCTGCCGCGCCGGCTGACGCTGGATTTTCGCGATATTTTTTCCGAAGGGTTTTCGTTTGACGGCGTCACCGCCAGCGCCGCCATCGAGCGCGGCGTGGCCAGAACCGATAACTTCAAGATGCGCAGCGTCAGTGCGGCGGTGCTGATCGACGGCAGCGCCGATATCGCCCGGGAGTCGCAAAACCTGCATGTCGCGGTGATCCCGGAAATCAACGCCGGCGCTGCCTCGGTGGTGTACGCACTGGCGGTCAATCCGGTCATCGGGCTGGGCACCTTCTTGGCGCAACTGTTCTTGCGCGAACCGCTGGCGCGGGCGTTTACCTACGAATACCAGATCAGCGGTCCTTGGAAGGACCCGGTCGTCACAAAAATCGAGAATAAGGCAAAGACCAGCGTCGGCGCCCCCAACAAATGAGGCATAAGCAAATGACAGCAAGCACTTCTCCAATCCGCATCGCTGCGGTGCAAATGATTTCGACCCCGCAGCCAGCGGAAAACATCGCTAGCGCGCGGCGTCTGGTGGAGCAGGCCGCACAGCAGGGCGCGCAACTGGTGCTGCTGCCCGAGTACTGGTCGATCATGGGGCTGCAGGATGCGGACAAGCTGGCCCACTCGGAACCGGCCGGCAGCGGCCCACTGCAGGAAGCGATGGCCGACATGGCGCGCCGGCACCGCATCTGGCTGGTCGGCGGCACGCTGCCGATGATCGCGCCCGAGGCCGGCAAGGTGATGAACACGACGCTGGTATTTGATCCGCAGGGTAACTGCGTGTGTCATTACGACAAAATTCATCTGTTCGGCTTCACCAAAGGCGATGAGTCGTATGACGAGTCGCGCACCATCGTGCCAGGCCATGAAGTTGCGACCTTCGCCGCGCCGTTCGGCCGGGTCGGCTTGTCGGTCTGCTACGACCTGCGCTTTCCGGAGCTGTACCGCGCGATGGGGGAGTGCGCGCTGATCGTGGTGCCGGCGGCGTTCACCTACACCACCGGCCGCGCCCACTGGGAAATCCTGCTGCGCGCGCGGGCGATCGAAAACCAGTGCTACGTGCTGGCCGCAGCGCAGGGCGGCGTGCATGCTAACGGCCGCCGCACCTGGGGCCACAGCATGATGATCGACCCGTGGGGCGAGATCAAGGCGGTGCTGGCCGAAGGCGAGGGCGTGGTGATCGGCGAATTCGATCCGCAAAATCTGGCCCAGGTGCGCGAAAACCTGCCGGCACTGCGCCACCGCAAGCTCGTTGCGCCGGTTTTGTAGGATTTTTATGAAAATATTATACATGGCGCTGTATTTTTAATTGTCGCTTATAATATATGCTAAAAATACCGTGTTTTTATGCATACCCCATGTAATATGCATGACGTATGATGACCTCCGGGCGAGCCGCTGGTTGGCGTTTGCCGCCGATGCGATTCGCGGCGACCCGGTGCTGCCAGATGCTCTACAATCGCCCCATCTCCCAAACCAACAATACTTGCGCGCCTGGCGCGATTGCGACCGATTATGAAACCGTTTGAACCGAATCTCGGCAGCCTTGCCATCGCCCGCGACATCCTGCTCACGCCGTTCGGCCTGGATGAATCCAGGCTGATCAAGACGTTGAGCGAAATGTTTACCCACAAGGTCGATTACGCCGACCTGTATTTCCAGTTCACCAAGAGCGAGGGCTGGAGCCTGGAAGAAGGCATCGTCAAGACCGGCAGCTTCTCGATCGACCAGGGCGTCGGCGTGCGCGCGGTAGCGGGCGACAAGACTGCCTTTGCTTACTCGGACGAGATTTCCGAACGGGCGTTGCTGGAAGCGGCAGCGGCCACCCGCACCATCGCCCGCCGCGGCGCCGGCAAGGTCAAGGTGGCAGCCTCGATGCAGCAGGTCGGCGGGCGGGCGCTGTATCTGCCGAACGATCCGCTGGCGTCGCTCGACGCTACCGAAAAGGTCAAATTGCTGGAGCGGGTGGAGCGCATGGCGCGCGCCAAGGACCCGCGCGTGGTGCAGGTGATGGCCGGCCTGGCCGGCGAATACGATGTGGTGCTGGTGGTGCGCAGCGACGGCGTGCTGGCGGCCGACATCCGCCCGTTGGTGCGGGTTTCCGTGACCGTGATCGCCGAACAGAACGGTCGCCGCGAGATGGGCTCCAGCGGCGGCGGCGGACGCTACAGTTATGGCTACTTCAGCGACGAGATCCTGGAGCAATATGCTGCCGATGCAGTCAAGGCGGCGCTGGTGAATCTGGATGCGCGTCCGGCGCCGGCCGGCCCGATGACCGTGGTGCTGGCGCCGGGCTGGCCCGGTATTTTGTTGCACGAAGCGATCGGCCACGGCCTGGAAGGCGATTTCAACCGCAAGGGTTCTAGCGCGTTTTCCGGCCGCATCGGCGAACGGGTCGCGGCCAGGGGCGTGACCGTGGTCGACGACGGCACCATCGCCGACCGGCGCGGCTCGCTCAATATCGATGACGAAGGCAATCCGAGCCAGTGCACCACGCTGATCAAGGACGGCGTCCTGAAAGGCTATCTGCAGGACACCATGAACGCCCGCCTGATGAAAATGCCGGTGACCGGTAACGCCCGGCGCGAATCGTTCGCCCATCTGCCGATGCCGCGCATGACCAACACCTACATGCTGGCAGGCGACAAGGACCCGGCGGAAATCCTGGCCTCGGTCAAGAACGGCTTGTTTGCGGTCAATTTCGGCGGCGGTCAGGTCGACATCACCAGCGGCAAGTTCGTCTTTTCCGCCAGCGAGGCCTACATGATCGAGAACGGCAAGATTACCTATCCGGTCAAGGGCGCAACCCTGATCGGCAACGGTCCTGACGTGCTGAACCGGGTCTCGATGATCGGCAACGACTTGCGGCTCGACCCCGGCGTCGGGGTCTGCGGCAAGGAAGGCCAGAGTGTGCCGGTCGGGGTCGGCCAGCCGACTTTGCGCATCGAGGAGCTGACGGTCGGCGGCACCGCCTGAGTCCGGGCTTGCCGAGAAAGCGCTTGCCAAGTCTCGAATAATCTTGTTATAGTGAATTTCGATTTGAACCATTCATGCCCGCACAGACCGAAACATGCGCTTCGCACATTCTTACTTTTACTTTTATTTTAGCTATTCCAGCCCAAGGCGGTGGAAAGGCGGAAGGTTCACGTAGAAGCAGCACGATAGGCGAGACCAAACCGAATTTCATAAAAACCGCCAGCGATGGCGGTTTTTTTATGTCTGCCCGATATTCATAACCTGGAGAAAACCATGCCACGCACCGACGACTTACGCATACGAGAAATGAAAGAGCTAACCCCGCCGTCCCACCTGATCCGCGAATTCGCTTGTTCCACCAAGGCTGCGACCACGGTGGCGCATGCGCGTGCCGCGCTGCACGGCATCTTGCACGGCCAGGACGACCGCCTCATGGTGGTGATCGGCCCGTGCTCGATTCACGACACCAAGGCTGCGCTGGAATATGCGCATCTGCTGGCCAAGGAGTGCGAACGCCTGAAAGGCGAACTGGTTATCATCATGCGCGTCTATTTCGAGAAGCCGCGCACCACCGTCGGCTGGAAAGGCTTGATCAACGACCCGTACATGGATAACAGTTTCCGTATCAACGACGGCTTGCGCATTGCGCGGGAATTATTGCTTAAAATCAATGAATTGGGTTTGCCGGCAGGCACCGAGTTTCTCGATGTTATCAGCCCCCAGTACATCGCCGACCTGATCAGCTGGGGCGCAATCGGCGCCCGCACCACCGAATCCCAGGTCCATCGCGAACTGGCTTCTGGCCTGTCGTGCCCGGTCGGTTTCAAGAATGGCACCGACGGCAACATCAAAATCGCAGTCGATGCCATCAAGGCAGCGTCGCAGCCGCACCACTTCCTGTCGGTCACCAAGGGCGGCCATTCCGCCATCGTCGCCACCGGCGGCAACGAGGATTGCCATGTCATCCTGCGCGGCGGCAAGACGCCGAATTACGACGCGGCCAGCGTGGACGCCGCCTGCAAGGGCATCGCAGCCAGCGGTTTGGCGCAACGCCTGATGATCGATGCGTCGCACGCCAATAGCTCGAAAAAGCCGGAAAATCAGATTCCGGTATGCGCCGATATCGCCAAGCAAGTTGCGGCGGGCGACCAGCGCATCGTCGGCGTCATGATCGAATCGCATCTGGTGGCCGGGCGTCAAGACCTGATCCCGGGCAAGGAGCTGACCTACGGCCAGTCGGTCACCGATGGCTGCATCAGTTGGGAGCAAAGCGTGCAAGTGCTAAATGGCCTGGCCGATGCGGTCAAGGCGCGTCGACTGAGCGAACAAGACGATTGAGTTACTGATGAAGGACATTCCTCTCGAGACTGAGGGGAATGTACTGAATATATGAAATAGTGGAGTATTCTGTATGCTCGCGCTATTTTGTGCTGTAAGCGCCATGTTTTTCTGCATACCCCGTATTTATAGAAATACGGACGGTGTCCTGGAGGTGCTTCAAAACCTTTTGGTCAGCGTCATGTGTTCGCCATCGCGGCGCATTTCCATCCGGTTCAGAAAAGACATGCCGAGCAGGGCGAACGGCAGGCCGGCCTGCTGCACTACCGCATCGACCTGATTCAGTTCGATGCTGCCGACTTTAACCGTATCGAGCTTGACCCGATACACCGGCACGCTGCCGTTGGCGGTGTTGACACGGCCGGGCTGGCCGGCTTTGTAATTGATGCCGAGTCGCTGCGCATCTGCTTCCGAGAAGGCAATCATGGTCGCGCCGGTATCGACCAGCATCTGGATGGCGCCGCCGTTGATTTGCCCTTGCACCATGAAATGCCCCTGGCCATTGGCTTGCAGCACCACGCTGGTCGGGCCGGTGGGCGCGGAGCGGTTGACGTGCTGGCCGATCGCAATCGTTTGTTTTTTGTCGTTGACGATCACGGTTGCGCTCGATTCGGTGGCCGTCAGCAGCTTGACGCCGGGCGTCACTATGCTGCCGACTGCAAAGGTTTTCGGCGTGCCGCCGTCAACCACCAGCACCGCCTTGCCCGGAAACAAGCCGACCACAGCGATATCGGCGGCATGCGAGGCGCTAGCCAGCAAAGCCAATGGCAGGAAGAGAATTGGCAGGCGCATGGCGATTTTTAGTCGCGGAAGTTGTTGAATTCCAGCGGCAAGTCCGACACGTCCTTGCGCAGCATCGCCATCGCGGCCTGCAAATCATCGCGCTTGGCGCCGGTAATGCGCACCGCATCGCCCTGAATGCTGGCCTGCACTTTCATTTTGCTATCCTTGATCAGGCGCACGATTTTTTTGGCAGCATCGGACTCGATGCCATTCTTGATCTTGATGACCTGCTTGACCTTGTCGCCGCCGATTTTCTCAATCTTGCCGTCATCCAGAAAACGTACATCGACGTTGCGCTTGACCAGTTTGTTGATCATCACGTCGCGCACCTGGCTGAGCTGAAATTCCGAGTCGGCGTAGGCGGTCAGATCCCTGTCCTTTTGCTCGAGGCGGGCGTCGCTGCCCTTGAAGTCGAAGCGAGTGGTGATTTCCTTGTTGGCTTGGTCGATAGCATTCTTTACTTCAACCATATTGGCTTCAGATACAACATCAAACGATGGCATGATTGTTCCTTTAATGTGTGACCGGACAGCATGCGATCGGAATTATGATTCTGCATCGCGCTGTAGTGAATGGCGCATTTTAGCGGACAGGAAAATAAGTTGCCATATCCGCTTTTTACTATAATCGCTCCGCTATGACTATCAGCCCCTCTATCCAATACCATTTTTCATTGCGGCATCACAACACCTTTGGCGTGGATGCGCAAGCTTATGCTTATGTCGAAGTCGCATCGTCAGCGGTACTGGCCTCGATTCGCAGCGACAATATTTTATCGGCATTGCCGCGACTGGTGCTTGGCGGTGGCAGCAATATTGTGCTGACGCAGGATTTTCCCGGCTTGGTCATGCACATGGGCATCAAAGGCATTGAAATCGTTGCCGAAAACGATGAGTTCACCTTTGTGCGCGCCGCCGCCGGCGAGAATTGGCATCAACTTGTGCTGTGGACGCTGGACCATGCGCTGGGCGGGCTGGAAAACCTTTCGTTGATTCCCGGCAGCGTCGGTGCCGCACCGATTCAAAATATCGGCGCGTATGGAGTGGAAGCCAGGGATTATATTCACGGATTGCGCGTTTACGATTTTGACAGCGGCGAAATTATTATGCTAAACAACGCCGATTGCCGCTTCGGCTACCGGGACAGCATATTCAAGCAGGATTTGCGGAGCCGCTGCATCGTGTTGGATGTGACCTTTGCATTGCCTAAGAGATGGCAAGCCAATGTCGGCTACGCGGATGTGGCGCGCAAGCTGACGGAAAGCGGAGTGGTCGCTCCCTGCGCCCGGGATGTAAGCGAGGCGGTGATCGCGATTCGTACCGCCAAGTTGCCGGACCCTGCCGTCATCGGCAACGCCGGCAGCTTTTTTAAAAACCCGATAGTGACAACCCGGCAGCGCGATGCATTGCTGGACCGATTTCCCGGTCTGGTAAGTTACCGGCAGTCGGCATTCGAATACAAGCTTGCCGCCGGCTGGCTGATCGATCAATGCGGCTGGAAAGGTCGCAAGCTGGGTGCGGCCGGTGTGTATGAAAAACAGGCGCTGGTCCTGGTGAACCGGGGCGATGCCACCGGTGCCGACATCGTGCAACTGGCCGATGCGATACAGAAGGATGTGCTGGAGCGTTTCGGCGTACAACTGGAGCCGGAACCAGTATATGTTTAGCTTCAAAGATACTAAATGGCAGGGCATGTATTTTTTTCA
>NZ_AVCC01000081.1 GCF_000622895.1 Herminiimonas sp. CN | reverse complement strand
TAAAAATCTGGAGTATAGCGATTTTCATGCCGTTTTACGCAGGCATTTCCTGCGATAAAAAAATATACCAGCTGCAGTTTCCGGGGTGAGGCCAGCCATGCCGGCGCATGGTATTCCACTTTCCCCATCTTTTTGCCCTCCCTGCAGAGGCTGGGTTGCCCATCAGTTTGCCCTGCAGTATTTTATAAATGCGTGTATATTATTGCCTGGTCAACGAATATTTGGCAGCGATATGCAAGACAAAAAAGCATCCAGTCCGTTGTTTGCGCTGGAGAATTACCAGATCGACGATAGTATCGGCTTTCTCATGACACGCGCGCGCCTGCTGCTGGTGAAGTCGATCGATGAAGCGCTGGTCGGTTGCGATATCACCTACGCCCAAGGCGGCATCCTCTACATGCTGTCGACCGGCCGCTGTGCTTCCGCCGCCGATCTGGCGCGCGAATTCTATATCGATGCCGCTTCCATGAAGCGCTCGCTGGACCGGCTGGAAGCGCGCCAGCTGATCGTGCGCCAGCCGAACCCGCAGGATCGGCGCCAGATCCGGTTGAGCCTGACGCCGGACGGCGAAGCGCTGGCGCAGCGGATGCCGGTGATTTATGTCGCGGTGCTGAGCCAGCTTTTTGCCGATTTCAGCGCCGAGGAAGTCGGTTTCCTGAAAAGCTTGCTGCGCAAGTTCCTGGCTCACGGCGGGCTCTGAGCGCATCCTGAAATATGCTTGACCAAGCAACCTAACTACTGCTTTGACTATTGCTACTATGACCTCTTTTATTTCAAGGCAGATGCTGGCCGCCGGCGCCAGCGCGATCCTGCTTTCTGCCTGCGCCAGCTTCGACGGCATTGCTCCCGGCCCCCGGCCCAATGCCGCCAGCGCCTATGCGGCCGACGCGCTGTCTGGCGGCAGCGGTCAGTGGCCGGCAGCCGACGCTTTCTGGGCCGACGCGCTGGGCGGCGCGCTCTTGCAGGGCCTGGTCGATGAGGCGCTGGCCGGCAACCCCGGGATGGCGATTGCCGCTGCCCGTGTCAGCGCCAGCCGCGCCTTGGCCGAATCCGTGCGCGGCGCCGCGTTGCCGACGGTCGGCGCCAGTTTCGACGGCACTTACCAGCGCTTCACAGAAAACGGCATGGTTCCGGCGCCCCTGGCGGGGACGTATGGCAGCAACAACCAGCTGGCGCTGAATTTTTCCTACGAGTTCGATTTCTGGGGCAAGCATGCGGCGCAGTTGGGCGCGGCGCTGTCGCAGGAAAAAATGGCCGAAGCAGAGTTGCACGGCGCGCGGCTGGTGCTGACTGCGGCGGTCGCGCAGGCTTGGGTGCAGTTGGCGCGTCAATCGGCACAGCTGGATCTGGTCGGGCAGCAGCAAGCCCTGCATCGGGATATCGGCCGCCTGACGCAGCAGCGCATTGCCGCCGGACTCGACATGGATAGCGATGCGCAGCAAGTGCGGTTGCAGGGCGCCGCCTTGCAGGCCGAACAGTTGCAGTGGCAGCAGGCGATTGCGCTCACGCGCAACCAACTGGCGGCCTTGCTGGGGCAGGGCCCGGATCGCGGCCACGGCATCGCCTGCCCGGCGCTGCCGCAGGTGCAGGCGTTTGCGCTGCCAGCGCAATTGCCGCTGGCCTTGCTCGGACGCCGGCCGGACATCGTCGCCGCGCGTTGGCAGGTCGAGGCCGCGCAGGGCGAGATCGACAGCAGCCGTGCGCAGTTTTATCCGAATGTGAATTTGCTCGGTTTTGCCGGTTTCTCCAGCCTCGGTCTGTCGAATCTGCTCGATGGCGGCAGCCGCATCGTCGGTATCGGCCCGGCGCTCCGGCTGCCGATCTTCGAGGGCGGCCAGTTGCGGGCTCAGCTCAAGGGCCGGGTTGCCGCCTATGACGGCGCGGTCGCCAGCTACAACCAGAGCCTGACGCAGGCGCTGCACGAGGTGGCCGACCAGCTGCAGTCGCTGCAGGCATCGGACCAGCAACTGCGCAATCAGGACCTGGCGCTGCAGGCCGCACGGCAGAACCTGCAGCTGGCGCAGCAGCGCTGGCAGGTCGGCACCGCTAACCGGCTGCAGGTGCTGGCGGCCGAATCGGTCTGGCTGGGGCAGCGCAAACTGGCGCTCGATCTGCAGGCGCGCCGCACCGAACTGCAGGTCGGCATGATCAAGGCGCTGGGTGGCGGCTTCGAGGCTGACCGGCATGCGCTGTAATCCCGGATTCGTACGGAGTATTTTTAATACCATACTGAAATATTGTGGAAGACAGGTATTTATTCAGCATACTCATCGATATTGCTGAAGCTGCCCGGATTTTCATTCATTTAACCTTTGTGGAATTTGCGTCATGAACGCTCAAGCTCAAGATTCATCCGTTGCCAGAAGCAAGCGCCGCGGCCAGCTGATTGCCGTCACGCTGGTACTGGCGGTGGTCCTGATTGCCTATCTGGCCTGGTGGATCGTGAACGCCAGAAATTTCGAGAGCACCGACGATGCCTATGTCGCCGGTAATGTGGTGCAGGTGACGCCGCAGGCCGGCGGCACCGTGGTGGCGATCCATGCCGACGATACCGAGCTGGTGCAGGCCGGCAAGCCGCTGGTTGAACTCGACCGCAGCGACGCCAGGGTGGCGCTGGAGCAGGCCGACGCGCAACTGGCGCAGACCATCCGCGAAGTGCGCGTGTTGTACGTGAATAATGCGGCGCTGGGTGCCAGCGTGGCGCAGCGCGGCGCCGAAGTCGAGCGCGCCAAGGCGGATCTGGCGCGTCGCCAGCAATTGATCGGCAGCGGCGCGGTATCCAAGGAAGAGCTGGAACATGCCCGCAATGCGCTGCAGAGCGCCACCTCGGCGCTGCTGGCAAGCAGCGAGCAACTGGCGTCGAACCGCGCGCTGACCGACCGCACTTCGGTGGAAAAACATCCGAACGTCCAGCGCGCCGCCGCGCGCGTGCGGGAGGCCTATCTGGCCTACGCGCGCACCACCTTGCCGGCGCCGCTGACCGGCTATGTCGCCAAGCGCTCGGTGCAGCTGGGACAGCGGGTGGCTGCCGGCACGCCGTTGCTGTCGATCGTGCCGCTCGATAGTCTGTGGGTCGACGCCAACTTCAAGGAAGTGCAGATTGCCCAGATGCGCATCGGCCAGGCGGTGACGCTGGAGTCCGATCTGTATGGTAAAAAAATCGTCTATCACGGCAAGGTTGCCGGTTTTGCCGCCGGCACCGGCTCCGCTTTTGCGCTGCTGCCGGCGCAAAATGCCAGCGGCAACTGGATCAAGATCGTGCAGCGGCTGCCGGTGCGCATTGCGCTCGACCCGAAGGAACTGGCCGAACATCCGCTACGGGTCGGCCTGTCGATGCAAGTGACGGTCGACGTAGCGCAGAAAAAAGGCGCACCATTGCCGGCTGCCGGAGTTGCGCGTAGCGCGCCAGCCTATGAGACCGCGGTGTTCGACACGGTCGGGCAGCAAGCGGATGCGCGCATTGCCGCCATTATCGCCGCCAATGCGGCAGCGCATTGACGGATTACATGCCAGTAGTGCTGCGCAGCGCTGTCCACCGGCGCTTTTTGATCGACTAATAATCGGGTTATCTTTATGAGTTCCACCATTCGTCCCGCGGTGCAGCCGCTCGCCGGCGCCCAGCTGGCGCTCGGCACGCTGGCGCTGTCGCTGGCCGTGTTCATGAACGTGCTCGACACATCGATCGCCAACGTATCGATTCCAGCCATCGCCGGCGACATGGGCGTCTCGCCGCAGCAGGGCACTTGGGTCATAACCTCGTTTGCGGTCGCCAATGCGATCTCGGTGCCGCTGACCGGCTGGCTGACTACGCGTTTCGGCCAAGTGCGTCTGTTCATGACGTCGATCCTGTTGTTCATCGTTGCCTCATGGATGTGCGGGCTGGCGCCGAATATCGAGACCCTGATCGCCGCCCGCGTGCTGCAAGGCGCGGTGGCAGGGCCGATGATCCCCTTGTCGCAAACCCTCCTTTTGGCCAGCTATCCTGTTGCCAAAAGCGCGATGGCGCTGGCGCTGTGGGGCATGACCACGCTGGTGGCGCCGATCATGGGGCCGCTTCTGGGCGGCTGGATTTCCGATAATTACAGTTGGCCGTGGATTTTCTACATCAATATTCCGGTCGGTATCTTTACCCTTTGGATTACATGGCTGATCTATCGCGAGCGCGAATCCTCTACCCGTAGCCTGCCGATCGACAAGATAGGTCTGGCATTGCTGGTGATCTGGGTCGGCGCACTGCAACTGATGCTTGACAAGGGCAAGGAGCTGGACTGGTTCAGCTCCGGCGAGATCGTGCTGTTGGCGGCGGTGGCGCTGCTCGGCTTCATCTATTTCATCATCTGGGAGCTGGGCGACGACCATCCAGTGGTCGACCTGTCCTTGTTCAGGGGCCGCAATTTCAGCTCCGGCGTGATCGCGATTTCGGTCGGCTACGGCCTGTTCTTCGGCAGCCTGGTGATCCTGCCGCTGTGGCTGCAAACCCAGATCGGTTACACCGCCACCGAAGCCGGCAAGGTCATGGCGCCGGTCGGCATCTTCGCGATTCTGCTGTCGCCGGTGATCGGCAAATTGCTGCCCAAAACGGATAGCCGCCTCGTCGCATCGTGCGCCTTCCTGGTCTTCGGATTGGTATTCTATTTGCGCTCGCGCTACACGCCCGAGGTCGATACGATGGCATTGATGATCCCGACTCTGATCCAGGGGGCGGCGATGTCGATGTTCTTCATTCCGCTTAGTTCCATTATCCTGTCGGGACAGCCGCACGACAAAATGGCGGCGGCATCCGGCCTGTCGAACTTCGTGCGAATTATGTTCGGCGGCATTGGCGCTTCGGTTTCCACCACGCTGTGGGATAACCGCACTGCCTTGCATCATGCACAGCTTGCGGAATACTCAGGGCCGCATAACCCCGCCTTCCAGCAGGCAGTGCAGGGCATGACCGCTCAGGGCATGAGCGATGCGCAGGCGCTGTCGGTGTTCGACCGTCTGATGAGCGTGCAAGCCAGCACCATGGCCGCTACCGATATATTCTGGATATCGGCCATCCTGTTCCTGCTGCTGATAGGCATAGTTTGGCTGGCGAAACCAATCAAATTGCACGGGCCGGTTGATGCGGGAGGGGCGCATTGAGGGGGGCATTGAAATGCTGGATGTGCTAAGGCAAAGCTGTTCCGCAAACATTTCGGCCTGATCCGAATCCTTAAATTTGCGGTATTGCATGTGAAGATACGCGATGGAATTTGCAGTGCGAGACTAAATTGCGCAAAACAAAAGGGCTAGCCAGTTAAGGATAGCCCTTCGTCATTTTGGTAGGCCGTGCGGGGATCGAACCTGCGACCAACGGATTAAGAGTCCGCTGCTCTACCAGCTGAGCTAACGACCCAAAAGTGATGCTGCTTCCTCGGTTAGAGAGGGAAATAAAAAATGCTTGCAAGCGCAAACATTTTTTAAGGTATTGCATATTCGTGGTAGGCCGTGCGGGATTCGAACCTGCGACCAACGGATTAAAAGTCCGCTGCTCTACCAGCTGAGCTAACGACCCGAAAGAACGTAATTATAAGTAAGTGCCCCGACTCTGTCAAATGCGCTGCGCGTTATTTATGAAGAAAACTGCGCTAGGTGCGCCCTGGCGGCATTATTTAAATGTGCTCAAGCGTTCTTTTGCAGTTTGCGCAGTAGACGATCCCGGATATTGCGCAATCAGTTTTTCCAGTGCTTTCCTGGCATTGGCCTTGTCCTTCAATTCCGTGTAGCAGCTGGCGATGTTGAGCATCGCATCGGCGGCCTTGGGATTGTCCGGATAGTTTTGGATTACCAGTTGTTGCGCTGCAATCGCGTTCTTGTAATCGCGCTGAGCGTAGTATGCGTTGCCCAGCCAGTATTGGGCCGAGGGTGCGTAGCCGGATTGCGGATAGCGCCGCAGGAAGTCGGAAAATCCTGCTCCTGCGTGCTTGTAGTCGCCGGCCTTGAAGCTTGCCAGTGCGGTGTCGTAGGCCAGTTGTTCGGACGGCTGTACGCTGGCTTCCTTGCCGTCGACGGTGATTTTTTGCGGCTCCAGTTTGCGCAGACGGTTGTCGAGGTCGACGTAAAAATCTTTTTGCCGACGCTGGGTATTGGTCAACTCGTTGGATAAGAGTTCCACTTGTCCGCGCAGCTTGGCGATTTCAGCCTGCAGTTGCTCGTTCTGATTGGCCAGATCGAGCGTGCTGTTTTTGTCGGCCTTGCCGTCGATGCGGGCATTGCTGGCATCGATCCTGCTGCGCAGGTCAAGTACGGCCCGGCGCGCTTCATCGTCGTCAAACAGGCCGGCATGAGCCGGCACTGCGACATGGGTGAAAACGACCATCAAGGCCGCAGCGAGTGTGGAATGGATGGACGTTTTCATGCTCGATGCCTTATGGGTAGACGATGTCTGCGCGGCGGTTTTCAGCCCATGCTGCCTCGTCGCTGCCGAGCGCTTTCGGCTTTTCTTTGCCGAATGATACTGCTTCCATTTGCGCTTCCGGCACGCCTAGCAGGGACAGCGATTTGCGTACCGCCTCTGCGCGCTTCTGGCCCAGCGCCAGATTGTATTCGCGTCCGCCACGTTCATCGGTGTTGCCCTGGATGATGATCTTGCGCACGCTGTTCTTGACCAGATATTTGGAATGCGCTTCGACTACCGGCTGGAACTCGCCTTTTACGGTATAGCTGTCGGTGTCGAAATAAACGCTGCGCTTGGACAAAATGCCTTGCGGGTCGTTCAGCGGATCGGTACCGGCGTTGACGGTGCTGACGGTGCGCGGGTCAACCTGCCCGGTACCGGCCATGTGACCGCTGTGATCTTCTACCGGCGCCTTGTCGCTGAGTTTGACCGGTGAGCTGCAGGCGCCCAGTAACAGGATGCTTGCTGCGACGAGAGTGATGCTAATTGGCTTGCGCATTGTATTCCCTTAATTGCAAAGTGTTGATCGAAACATTATTTCATGAAAGGACCCCAGGTGGGCTCCCGGATATCGCCGGCCCTGGTGGTCAGACGGTGTCTGGCACGGCCATCGACAGATACCACTGCAAGCGAGCCGCGCCTGCCGGCTTCGGTTGCGTACATCAGGTATTTGCTGTTGGGTGAGAAGCTCGGCGATTCGTCCTTGACTGTGTCAGACAGTCGTTGTTCCTGACCGCTGGCGAGATCCAGAACGTACAGCTGGAACAGGCCGTTGCGGCGTGAAATATAGGCCAGCAGCTTGCCGTCGGGCGAGATGCGCGGGCTGATGTTGTAGGTGCCGTTGAAGGTGACGCGCTGCGCATCGCCGCCGTTGGCGCTCATCTTGTAGATCTGCGGGCCGCCGCTGCGATCGCTGGTGAAATAGATGCTCTGACCGTCGGCCGAGAATTGCGGTTCGGTGTCGATGCCGTTGGTATTGGTCAGGCGGCGCAGGTTGCTGCCATCCTGGTTGATGCTGTAGACCTGGGTCAGACCATTGCGCGCCAGCGCGATTGCCAGCCGGCTGCCATCGGGCGCCCATGACGGCGCCGAGTTGCTGCCCTTGAAACCGGCCAGTACGATTCTTTGGCGGGTAATCAGGTTTTGCACGTAGATCACCGGCTTCCTGGCCTCGAACGAGACATACGCGACCTTGGTGCCGTCCGGCGACCATGCGGGCGAGATGATCGGTTCGTTCGAACGCAAGGCGACCTGGGTGCCTTCGCCGTCGGCGTCGGCCACTTCAAGGCGGTATTCATTGCCAGCCTTGGTGACATAGGCGATGCGGGTCGAGAAGGCCCCGCGGCTGCCGGTCAGTTTTTCATAGATGTCGTCGGCGATCTTGTGCGCGGTGATCCGGGTGAACTGCGGCTGCCCGGCCAGCGCCAGGGCCGACAACTGCGCCGCCTTTACGGTGTCGAGCAATTTATAGCGGACATCGAAGCGGCCGTCGGCCAGCCGCTGCACGCTGCCGACCACCAGCGCATCGGCGCCGCGCGATTTCCAGTCGCCCAGATTGACGGCAGCCGTCTCCGACAGCGCGCTGCCGGTGTCGATGATCTTGAACATGCCGCTGCGGGTCAGGTCGTCCTTGATGATGGCGCTGATCTGTTGCGGCGCGATCGATTCGTCGGCGAAGGCGGCGATGGCGACCGGTATCTGGCTGGCACCGACGCCGGAAATCTCGACTTGCAACTGGGCGTGCGCAAAGGCGGATGCGCTGAGGCCAATCGCCATGGCGGCGCGCAGTAAATATTTTTTCATCATGGTCATCAGTCTTTGGGTTTGTACGTTAAGTTGATGCTGGATGGAACTTCGCCCGATTTATCTTTCGGATATGGTTCCGATTTTTCTATGCCGCGCTTGACTGCTTCGTCAAAGCCGGCCACGCCGGAAGATTTCTTCAGGTGCAGGCTGCGGATGCTGCCGTCGGGCAGCAGGCTGAGCTCATAGACGGCTTCCGGGTTGCCGTTCAGATCGTTCGGTACGTTGAAGATCGTGTTCGATTTGATCTTCGCCCGTATCCGCTCGACATAGCCGGGGTCGCCGCGATTGCCCTGCGATTTGGCGGCAGTGCCGCTGCCGCTCGTGCTACTGCTCGAATTTCCAGTCATGCGACGCAGGTTTTCATCGCGCAGCTTGGCTAGCTTGCTATCTTCCGCCGCCAGCGCAGCCTGCTTGGCAAGGTCCTGCTTGTGTTTTTTGTCCTTCGCTGCGGCGGCGATCTTGCTGGCTTCCTCCGCTTCGCGCTTCTTCTGCGCCAGCGCCTTTTCTTTTTCAGCCTGTGCTTCTTTTTGCTTCAATGCTTCCTTCTGCGCCTGCTGTTTCTTCAGGAGCTCTTGTTCGTGACGTTTTTGCGCCAGACGTTGCTCCTGTTCCTGCTGCTCTTGCCGCACCTTGCGTTTTTTTTCCTGTTCCAGCGCGATATCGGGTTTTTCCACCTGTGGCGTTGCGACAGCAGGGGGAGGCTCTGGTGCGGGCACCGGTTTTTCCAGCAGTTTTTCAGGTGGCTGCTCCGGCTGCGGTTCTGGCATATTCTGCGCGGCTACCGGAGCGGCTTCCTGTGTGCTAGGGCTCCAGATTTCCGCCTCGACTGCCAGCGGCTTTTCGTTTTGCCAGCGGATGCCGATCCACAAAAAGGCGAACAGTGCTGCGTGCACCACCGCAGCAAGCGCGATGGCGCGCCAGCGGCCGGGCTCGCGCGGAACGGAGTAGGGCGTCGATGCGTTCATGAATTTCTGACGGTTTTCACTGTTTGGCCGCAAGTCCGACGCGGTTGATGCCGATCTTTTTAGCATCTGAAATGACTTGCACCACATCATCGTAAATAATGTTTTTTTCGGCTGAAATCATTAATGGCAATTGGGGATATTGCTGGTGCAGTTCGCGCAGGTTTTCCAGCAGCTGGGCCGGTTTGACGCTGGTGGTGTCGCCTTTGGCGCTACCCTGACTCGGGTTGTTGATGCGGATTTGCGCGTTGGCGTTCTTTTTCAGGATCACTTCCATATACTGGCTCGGCGGCAGATCCGATTTGCCGGCATTCGGCAAATCCACCATGCCGGGGTTGGGCATCGGCGCCGCTGCCATGAAGATTATCAGCAGCACCAGCATCACGTCGATGTAGGGCACGACATTGATTTCGGATTTGAATTTGCGGCCGCGGCCGCCGCGCATCGAGCCTGAGATTGAAGTGGTCATCGCAGTTTTCCTTAGTGCGCCTGGCGTTGCAGGATGTTCGAGAATTCCTCGACGAAGCTCTCGAAGCGGATCGCCAACCGGTCGATGTCGTGCGTATAGCGGTTATAGGCGACCACCGCCGGAATCGCAGCGAACAGGCCGATCGCGGTGGCGATCAGCGCTTCGGCGATCCCTGGCGCGACGGCCGACAGGGTGGCTTGCTGCACATTGGCCAGCCCGCGAAACGCGTTCATGATGCCCCAGACGGTGCCGAATAGTCCGACATACGGCGAGACCGAGCCGACCGATGCCAGAAAGGCCAGGTGCGACTCCAGCGCATCCATTTCGCGCTGGTAGGCTGCGCGCATCGCACGGCGGGCGCCGTCCAGCATTGCGTTGGCATCCGCGCTGTCTTTTTTGGTATAGGACGCCTGTCCCTTCAGATATTCGCTCATGCCGGCGGTGAAGATGCGCTCCAGCGCACCGGTGGCGCCATTGCTCTGGCGCCGGCTGGACGTGGCATCCTGATACAGCGTGTTCAGATTGCCGCCGGACCAGAACGTGCGTTCGAATTCTTCGGTTTGCGCACGCGCCGCGCGGATTGCAAACGATTTGCGGAAGATATAGCTCCAGCTCATCAGCGATACGGCCAGCAGCAAAGCCATGATCAGTTGCACGATGACAGAAGCGTTGGTGATCAGGGAGAGGAACGAAAGGTCTTGGATGACAGTCATGGGCTATGTGTGATTGGGGCTGGTTTATCGATGGTCGGACATTGTCTGCGAGGCCGTATTATTGTTCGGCGGGCGGTGCAATTTTCAGCAGGACGGAGGCCGGTATCGGTTGCGGCCGAAAGGATTTTGCCCCCACACAAGCGACCTTGATCCGGCCGGAAGTCAGCAATTGCTGACCGCGCCAGGCTTGTTGGAAGAATTGCACGGAAGCCCGTCCCAGCTTTTCGACCGCGACGGTCAGATTCAGTTCATCGTCAAGTTGCGCGGGAGCATGATAATCGACGGCGGTGCCGGTGACGACAAACATCACGCCGTCGCTGTGCATCAGTGCTTGCTGCTGGACGCCGGCGGCGCGTAGCCATTCGCTGCGTGCGCGCTCGAAGAACTTCAGGTAATTGGCATAAAACACGACACCGCCGGCGTCGGTGTCTTCATAATAGACACGCACGCACCAGCTGAAATTTTTGGTCATTATTGGACTTTTAGTAAAAAACCGCGCGCATGACGCTGTTGAATTCCGGACTTATTATATAGGGGCTGGCTGTCGGGTTGTATATCATGCTGTGATGCAAGTTGCTTTGAGTAGTCTGCCCGGCAGCATTGAGCCGGTATTTTATTGTCCTTAGTCATGCAAGTGCTGCGCTTGCGATGAGTTCCGATGCAATTTGTCTTTCCGCCGCCAGCCCCTGCCGCCGTACTGGTTGCCGGAGATCCCGCTTTTTTCCCGGTGCACCGGATTTCTTGCGTAGGCCGCAATTATGCCGAGCATGCCAGGGATGGGTGGTAGCGGCCGCGAAGTGCTGTTTTTCTTCATGAAGCCGGCCGATGCGGTATTGGTAGGGCAGATGGTATAGCCGCACCAGACTGCGGACTTGCAGCATGCGCGGGCATCGAATTGAGGGTTAACGGTGTCGTGCGTCAACAAGGCGCGCTGGACCGGTTGATCTGGAGCATTCCTGAAATCATTGCGCATTGTTCGCAATTTTATGCATCGCAGCCGGGCGATTTGCTGGAGGGTAGGATCGGAAGGTTGGAGTCTTTGTCGCTCAGAATCGTTTGATAGCCTGCCGTTGCGCGTTTTTTTTGCATTGAAAATATACTGGTTTATGTATTTTTAAAGATGGCAATGATATATTGCGAAAAATTGCAATTTTTCCACATACCCAGTTTGTCTCTACTCAGTCGCAATGCTCCTGTCGCCGCAAGAGGGGCTCTGAAAGCAACGCCATCCCCGCATAGGCGGGAATGGCGGTGTTGAATTTCAGAGATTTCCTGTCGTCGATTGTGGGGTTATTTCAACTCGAGGATCAAAACTCTCCCCACTCCTACGCCGCTGGCGCATTGGCGATTTTCTTGGCGTGCAGCGGGCTGTTGGCGGCCCGCGGTGCATCGGCCTTGCGGTTGGGCCGGGCGGCGGTGCGGGCATCCGGCATGACCGGGGGATTTGCCGGAGCCACCGCCACCGCATGAGCCTGATCGAGTTTGAAGATGCTGACCACCTGCGCCAGATTGCCGGCCTGCTCTTGCAACGATCCCGAGGCTGCCGCAGCTTCCTCCACCAGTGCGGCGTTTTGCTGGGTGACCTGGTCCATCTGGGTAATGGCCTGATGGATCTGTTCGATGCCGGAAGTCTGCTCCTGGCTGGCGGCAGTGATCTCGCCCATGATGTCGGTCACGCGCCGGATGCTCTCGACGATTTCGTTCATCGTGGCGCCGGCCTGGTCGACCAGCCGGGCGCCTTGATCCACCTTTTCCACCGAATCGCCGATCAGGGTCTTGATTTCCTTGGCGGCGCTGGCGCTGCGCTGCGCCAGGCTGCGCACTTCGGTGGCGACCACCGCAAAGCCGCGGCCCTGCTCGCCGGCGCGCGCCGCTTCGACTGCGGCATTCAATGCCAGAATATTGGTCTGGAACGCGATGCCGTCGATGACGCCGATGATGTCGTTGATTTTGCGGGATGATTCGTTGATCGAGCCCATGGTATCGACCACTTGCGCCACTACCGCGCCGCCCTTGCTGGCAACTTCGGACGCCGATACTGCCAGCTGGTTGGCATGGCGGGCGTTGTCGGCATTGTGCTGGACAGCGGAGGTCAGCTCTTCAATCGACGACGCAGTCTCTTCCAGCGAACTGGCTTGCTGCTCGGTGCGTGAGGATAAATCCATGTTGCCGGCGGCGATCTGATCGGACGCGGTGGCGATGGTGTCGGTGCCGGCACGCACATCGCCGGCGATCTGCGCCAGGCTGTGGTTCATGTCCTTCAGGGCTTGCATCAGCTGGCCGGTTTCATCCTGGGCGCGAACTTCGATCTGCTGCGTCAAATCACCTGCGGCCACTCTGCGCGCAATCTTCACTGCCTCCTCCAGCGGCCGCGAAATCGCGCGCACCAGCCAGATGCCCATAATCGCGGCCAGCAACAGGCCGAACAGAACGCCGGCGGCGTAGCTGATGCGCACCCAGCGATAGATAGTTTGCGATTGCTCAAACTCTTTTTCTCCGACATCCAACTGTTGCTTGATGAGTGTATTAACGCCGGTTTCCACCGGCACGAACAGTTGCGTTATCGGTCCGTTCAGGATTTCGGTTGCCTGCTGAATATTTCCGGCGCGCAGCGCTGCAACCGCCGGCAGCAGGCCTTCGGCGACGTATTTTTTACGGCTTTTTGCAAATTGATCGGCGATTCTCTGGTCTTCCGAAGTACGGACGTGAACCTGGTATTCGTCCCATGCCTTGCTAATGGTTTGTATGTTGGCCTCCACTTGAGCCATCTGCTTGTCCAGCGCGGCTGGATTTCCCGCTATGGCTTTGGCAATGATCAATTGGTTAGAAGTCAGCAAGCGGACCACGTGATCAAGTTGTCCGGTGGAAACCAGTCGATCGGCATACAGCGACTTTATCGCCTCATTGGCAAAGCCAAGGCTGACGCTGCCAATGACGCCACCGATAATCAATTGGAAAGACAGGAAGGTAATCACAAAAATCAGGCGTGACTTGATGGTGAGATTTTTCAGCATGACTGTTTCCTCAATATGAGCGGGCACCGGTCGGGTGCGACGGAATATCGGAATACTTACTGGAAAGAGCGCGATGTTTTCAATATTGGTCTCGGCACGAAGATTGCGAATGCCAGTTCGATTGTGTTTCGACACTATCGGTGATGGTTACGCTGCTTGCCGCATGCATGAACTCCTCCTTTCATCGTTGATTATTTTTTATGCAAAACAATCGGCGCATTGCAGCTTGGCTGCAATTGACGGCAACCAGTGCAGCACATTTTCGCTGGACAACAAGTTCCGAAAGACAACTATGCCTGAATGGTCTTTCAGTGTCATTTTTTATTTGCGGGAGATGCCGTTTGTGCTGCAAACACGCCAGAATGTGTCGCAACAGCCATAAAAAAACTCCAGAGCAAGTCCGGAG
>NZ_AVCC01000080.1 GCF_000622895.1 Herminiimonas sp. CN | reverse complement strand
AAAGAGCTTTTTTAGCTGGTCGTCGATTCGTGTTCTTCCACCTTGCATGTATTGTGAGAAACGTCATGGAGCAGCGAAAGACGGGCCGATGGAAAGAAACGCGTAAAGATGTCGTGCGTCATCTGCGTCAGAATTTGACGGTTGGCCAATGCGCAGTTGATCGCCGCACGCATTGCGCTCAAATAACGTTGTCCGATGTCCGAATGAATCGGCGCGCAGGCAAGCTCGCGATCGGGCAGGGAAATATTATGCCGCTGTGCCGCCAGCACCATTTCCCGCAAGAACTCAGTGCCGATCTGGTGTCCAAATCCGCGCGAACCGCAATGAATGCTGACAACGATATCCCCTGTTTGCAAGCCGAAAGCTGCTGCCAGCCTGATATCGATAACGTCGCTCACGCGCTGCACTTCCAGATAATGGTTGCCGGAGCCCAGCATCCCCATCTCATCGCGCTGGCGGCGCTTGGCCGCCTTGGACACCCGTTGCGGGTCAGCAAGCGCCGCCTGTTCGAACGCTTGCGCTTTGGTTCTGCCTGTGCCCCGTATGCCGATATCCGAGCCGTGCTGAAAATGCTCCCAGCGGACAGCATCGCTGCCGCTAGCCAAGGTCCGCCTCCCAATGCGCCCGATCGGCGTCGGCCACCGAGCGCTGGCGTTCATCCACCTGGTGCGCCAGTTGCTGCAAGGCGTCGGACACTTGCACCGGATACGGCGCGGCTGCGGTGAGTGCGCGCAGTTCCGGCGCCAGGCTGGCGATCTGGGCCTGGGCCCGGGCGCGGATCTGCGGCAATGGCGGCGACGGTGCCAGCAGCATGCTGCCGCGTATTACCGGCTGCAGCAGCGGCTCTCCGGCGCTTTCGTCGTGCTGCAGCGTCAGCGTGTCGCCGCACATCGTGCCGTGCGCATCGTAATGACGCAGCACCTGCTTGCTGCCCGGCCAGGTCGCCTTGCCGCTGGACAGCTTGCGGCACGCCCGGCCCGCGTAGGCGACCAGCTTGTAGGCGCAATCCAGGTAAGGCGCGTCGCTCGAGGTGTTCATGCGGGTGCCGACCCCGAAGCCGTCTATCGGCGCGCCGTCCTGCAGCAGCGATTGCAGCGCGTATTCGTCCAGGTTGCCGCTGGCAAAAATGCCGATCTTGCTGCAGCCGCCGGCATCGAGGATCTGCCGCACCCGGTGCGCGCTCGCGGCCAGGTCGCCGCTGTCGATGCGCACCGCTTTCAGCTGGATCTCCTCTTCCTCCTGCAGCCAGTGCGCCAGGCGCACCACCTGCTGCGCCGCCGCCTCGGTGTCGTAGGTGTCGATCAGCAGCGTCGCGTTGCCGGGAAAGGCGCGGGCGAATGCGGCGAATGCATCGGTCTCGGATGCGTGCGCCTGCACGAACGAGTGCGCCATGGTGCCGAACAGCGGGATGTCGAACAGCGGCGCCGCCAGCGCGGTCGCGCTGCCGTCGAAGCCGGCGAGATAGCTGGCGCGCGCCGACAGCACTGCGGCCTCGGCACCGTGGGCGCGCCGCATGCCGAAATCGACCAGTTGCCGGCCCTGGGCGGCGATTACTGCGCGCGCCGCCTTGGAAGCGACCAGGGTTTGATAATGCAGCAGATTGATCACCCGGCTTTCGACCAGCTGCGCTTCGCGCAGCGGTGCGGTGATGCGCAGCAGCGGCTCGTCGGCAAAGAAAGCGGTGCCTTCCGGCAGCGCATCGACATCGCCGGAGAAGCGCAAGCCTTCCAACGATGCGATAAAGGCGCTGTCGAAGCGGCCGCTGGCGCGCAGCCATGCCAGATCGGCAGGCGTAAACCGCAGTGCGCCCAGATACTCGACGACCTGCGCCAGCCCGGCCGCGAGCAGGAAGTTGCGCCCGGGCGGAAGCCGGCGCACGAAAAATTCAAAGCTCGCCGTTTCGTCCATGCCGCGCAGGAAATACGCCTGCAGCATGGTGAGCTGGTAAAAGTCGGTCAGCAGCGCGCTGTCGTCGTAGTGGTGCATGCGGGGCCTGTGAAGTAGGGGAAATACTGCTCAAGCTTATGTGCGCTGCCTGCGGCGCGTTTGCGGCGGATCAACGATAGGGCGGGATCGTGATTTATTCTTTGGAGGAGCTTGCGCCCCCGCAGGCGAGCGAGCAAGCCATGGATGCAATCCGGGTGAGCGGTCGGGATGCGCTGCTGATCGTCGATGTCCAGAACGACTTCCTGCCGGGCGGTGCGCTGCCGGTGCCGGCGGGGGATGCGGTGATACCGGCCCTGAACCGCTACATCGCGCTGTTCGTCCGCCATGCGCGGCCGATTCTGGCAACCCGGGACTGGCATCCGCAGCAGCATTGCTCGTTCCGGCAGCAAGGCGGCATCTGGCCGCCGCACTGCATCGCCGGCAGCAAGGGCGCCGAGCCGGCAGCGCAGCTGGCGCTGCCGCCGACGGCCGTGATCGTCTCGAAAGCGACCAGCGCCGGGCAGGACGCCTATTCCGGTTTCGAAGGAACCGTACTGGCGGCGCAACTGCGCGCCAGCGGCAGCGCGCGCCTGTTCATCGGCGGACTGGCAACCGATTACTGCGTACTGAACACGGTGACGGACGCCCTGGCGCAAGGCTTCGAAGTCGTGCTGCTGCTGGACGCGATCCGCGCAGTCGACCTGCATGCCGGCGATGGCCGGGCTGCGATTGCGCAGATGCTGGAGCAGGGCGCCAGGCCGCTGCGCTTTGACGGCCTGGCGCCGGATGCGTCGCCGCAGCCATAGCGGAAACTGGCGGCGTTGCCAGAGCAGGGTTTTCCGGGTCGCCCGGCGAGGAGCTTGTGATGGACGATCGGATACGCAGCCTGCTGGAGCGGATGGCGGTGCTGGAGGACGAGCTGCGCACTGCGCTGCACGAGCAGGAGAGTAGCGTTTTTTTTCAGATCAAGGGTAAGCGCATCGAGTTCGAGCAGTCGATCAGGGACGCGCATCGTCGGCTCAAGACCGGGTTCTTCCACTGGCTGGTGCTGCGGCGTCCGCGCAACCTGATCACCATGCCGGTCATCTACAGCATGATCGTGCCGCTGCTGATGCTGGACCTGTGCGTGAGCCTGTACCAGTGGACCTGTTTTCCGATCTACCAGATCGCCCGGGTACGGCGCAGCGACTACATCGTGCTGGACCGGCAGCACCTGGCGTATCTGAACGTATTCGACAAGTTCCACTGCACCTATTGCGCGTATGGCGCCGGGCTGATCGCGTATGCGGGCGAGGTCGTAGCCCGCACCGAGCAATATTTCTGCCCGATCAAGCACGCGCGCAAGGTGCTGGGCAGCCATGCGCGCTATGCGCATTTTCTCGACTACGGCGACGCCGCCGATTTCGAAGCCAGGCTGGAGGCGTTCCGTGTCGCGCTGGCCGAGGAGCAACCAGGCCGGACCACGCCGGTGCGCACGAACTCCTCTCAGAAATAGTCGTAGCCCTTGACCGGCGCGCTGTCCTCGCCGGCTTTTTTCAGATCATCGAAATCGACCTTGTGGTCCCAGAAGATGTACCAGCCCTTGTGCTGGCTCCGTACCACTTCCGGGTGCTGTTCCAGGAACTTGTCCATGAACTGCTCGAATTCCGACACATATCCGGAGCGCGTGCTGCGCTGCCCTTGCTGTCTGGAAAACATGTTCGCACCTGTACCTTTTCCGCTTCGGCCCGGTGCGCCGAAAGGGAAACTGCGGGAAACCGCGTAAAGCCGCACCGGTAACAATTAGAGTGCCGGCAGCGGCCTGAGTTGCATGCCGGTCGGCATCAGGGTTTTTTCCGGGCCAGTTGCTGCTCGAATGCCGCATCGAGCTTGCTGACCCGCCTGGCCACCTGCGGGCCGAAGCTGTTGACGAACTGCACGAAGTCGTCCAGCGGCAGCGCCTGCCCCAGCTTTTCCTGCGTGCCGGCACCGCTACCCAGCACCAGATAGAACAGGTTGTCGCCGGTGTGTACCATCGAATACGGCTTGTTGCCGTCGCGCGCTTTCAGACGCTCGATGGCAGCGCTGGCCCGGGTTGATCGCATGCTCGGTTTTCCTTGATAATTATGGCGGGTATGTTGAAAAACATGCCTGTTACCGCTCTATTTTATAGTGGCATTAAAAATACAGTGACCTGTATATTCAATGCGCTGAATGGAACTGCAGCTTCGCCAAATTCGCATAAATCCCGCCCAGCGCCACCAATGACGCGTGGGTGCCGGTTTCGACGATCTGACCGTTTTCCATCACGACGATGCGGTCGGCGCGCTGCACGGTCGCCAGCCGGTGCGCGATGATGACGGTGGTGCGGCCGACCATCGCCGCTTCCAGCGCCTTTTGCACCAGCCGTTCGGATTCGGCATCGAGCGCGCTGGTGGCTTCGTCCAGCAGCAGCAGCGGCGGGTTCTTCAGCAGCGCGCGGGCAATGGCGATGCGCTGGCGCTGGCCGCCGGACAGGCGCACGCCGCGTTCGCCCAGGAAGGAGCGATAGCCTTCCGGCAGTTTTTCGATGAATTCGTGCGCGGCGGCCATTTTGGCGGCGGCGATCACGTCGGCGTCGCTGGCGTCGGAGCGGCCGTAGCGGATGTTTTCCAGCGCATTGGCGGAGAAGATCACGGTGTCCTGCGGCACGATGCCGATGGCGTCGCGCAGCGCGTGCAAATCGAGCTGCCGAATGTCGACGCCGTCGAGCGTGATCGCGCCCTGCTGCGGGTCGTAGAAGCGCAGCAGCAGCTGGAACAGCGTGGTCTTGCCGGCGCCGGACGCGCCGACCACGGCGACGGTTTCACCGGGCTCGATGTCCAGCGTCAGCTGCGACAGCGAATCCGTCAGCGGGCGCGACGGATAGTGAAACGAAACATGCCGCAGCGCCAGCGCCGAGCCGACTGCCGCGCGCGGCGGCAACGGCTGCGGCCGGGCCGGCGACTGCACCTGCGAGTGCGCCGACAGCAGTTCCAGCAGGCGCTCGGTGGCGCCGGCCGCGCGCTGCGCCTCGCCCAGCACTTCCGACAGCGCACCGATCGAGCCGGCCACCAGCGCCGCATACAGGATGAATTGTCCCAGTTCTCCCCTGGTCATGGTGCCCTGGATCACCGCATGGGCACCGAGCCAGAGCACAAACACGATGGCGCCGAACACCAGCAGGATTGCCACTACCGTCATCACCGAGCGGGTACGGATGCGTTGCATCGCAGTCTCGAACGCCTGTTCGACCGAGGCAGCGAAGCGCCGTGCCTCAATCGCTTCGTGCGTGAACGCCTGCACGGTCGGCATCGCGTTGAGGATTTCACCCGCCATCGCCGAGGCATCGGCAATCCGGTCCTGCGAGGCGCGCGACAGCTTGCGCACGCGGCGGCCGAAGAACACGATCGGCAGCACCACCACCGCCAGCAGCACGATGATGATGGCGGTCAGCTTGACGCTGGTGACGAACAGCATGCCGAGGCCGCCGATGAACAGCAGCGCATTGCGCAGCGCCATTGAGATGCTGGTGCCGACCACGGCCTGGATCAGGGTGGTGTCGGTGGTCAGGCGCGACAGCACTTCGCCGGTCTGGCTGGTCTCGAAAAACTGCGGGCTTTGCACGATCACGTGCCGGTACACCGCGCTGCGGATGTCGGCGGTGACGCGCTCGCCCAGCAAGGAAACCATGTAAAAGCGCGCGGCGGTGGCAATCGCCAGCACCGAGGCCACGCCGAACAGCGCCAGGAAGTAGAAGTCGACATGCTGAATGCTCTTGCTGGTCGCAGCGCCCGCACTGCCCGCATTGGCAAATCCGAGATCGATCATCTGCCGGAACGCATACGGAATCGCCAGCGTGGCGCCGGCGGCGACCAGCAGGGCCAGCCCGGCCAGCAGGAATTGCCGCTTGTAGGGCGCGAGAAAGGGCAGCAGGCCCTTGAGCGTGGCCAGGCTGCTTTTTTGCGGCTTGAGGACCAGTGCGGTGCTGCTGGCAGTTGTATCGGTGGTGCTGGTAGTTGTGGTCATAGTTTCAGTGCTTGATGGTATCCGGTCATTTCAAGATAGCCGCGCCCGGCAGGTAGCCGGTCGCGGCTGATGGTCACGGCGCCTTCCCAATATACGGCGCCGGTCGAGCGGCGCGCATCGAGTTCCTGGTCGTCCTGCAACGGCGTCAATTGCCAGAAGGTGGCGCCGGTCTGGATCTGCATCGCCACCGGGTAAGTCGCCCCGGTGCGCGGCGAGCGCCAGCGCCGTTGCGGCGTAAATAGTACGGCGTCCGGCGTGAATTGTGTCATCTTTCCGTCCCGCTTGCGCAGCGCAGCATGGCTCCACAGCGCCGCGCCGGTCTTGCTGCGGATGCGAAACGCCATCAGTGCGCTGCCGTCGTCCAGATTGGCGCCCAGCCAGTCCCAGCCGGCGGCGTCGGCATCCAGCACGCTGCTCGACCATTCGTGATCGAGCCAGGCGCTGCCGGAAACCGGCACCGGCCGGCCCTGGCGGGTCAGGCTGCCGGCGACGGTCAGTTGCGGTTCGCTGTAGTAATAACTGGCCTGCTGCGGCTGCGGCCCCTTGCGCGAGTAGCCCAGATCGCCCTGCAGCATGATCGGCTGGGTCGGCTGTAGCGTCAGTTGCAGATCGAAGTCGCCGGTGCGGACGCTGGCCTGATAGCGGCCATCGGCGCTGCGTTTGAACTGCCAGTCGTCGATTTTCACGTCGGTATCGCCTTCTGCCGCATACGCCAGGCCGAAGCCCTGGCGCGCGCTTTTTTCGCCATGCAGCAATTTTTTCTGCGCCGGGTCGGACAGCGCCGCGTGCGCGATGATCAGTTGCTTCGGCGCAAAGTTGCTCGGGTTCGCCGCGTCATGCCCGGTGGCCGAGCGGAAGAAGGTGATCTGAAAGCCGAGCGGCTGGCGGTCGGGCGTCTGCAGCCAGCCGGTCGCGTACCACCATTCGGTGCGAAAGCCCGGATGGGCGCCGAAGTCGCGCGGAAACGCCAGCGCCTTGCCGGGAACCACAGCCGCGAACTGCGGCGGCGCGGCAAAGGCATAGGACAGCAGCAACAGCAGCGGCAGCGTGCGCGATGCGCACCGCAACAATCTGAAACGCATCACCAATCCTCCTTCACCGCCCGGATCGCGCTGCCCGACAGCGCTTGCCGGCCCGCCACCAGCGCGGTCAACGCAGACGACACCAGCAGCAGCGCGGCTACCGTCGCCAGCAAGCCCCACGGCAGGTGCAACTGCATGCTCCAATGGAACGATTGCGGGTTGACCACGAATACCAGAATCAGGCTGATCAGCCAGCCCAGCACGAAACCGACTGCGATGCCGATCGCGGTCAGCAAGCCGCCCTCGGCCGCTAGAATCGCCAGAATCTGACGGCGCGTGGCGCCGATGTGGCGCAGCATGCCGAACTCCCGCGCGCGCGCCAGGGTTTGGGCGGAAAAGGTCGCCGCCACGCCGAACAGCCCGATCACGATCGCGACCGCTTCCAGCAGGTAGGTGACGGCAAAGCTGCGGTCGAAAATCTTCAGGCTGACAGCGCGGATCTGGCCCGGCTCGGAAAACTCGAGCGTGCTGCCGAACGGCAATTTCCTGAGCGCCGCTATCGCCTGCGCGGGCGTCGTGCCCGCTTGCAGCCGCAGCCCGGCATCGTTGGCGCGCAGGTCGCCGGTCAGCTTTTGATAATCGGAGAGGCGGATCTGTATCGCGCCCGATTGCCGCGCATAGTCGCGCCAGACGCCGGCGACGATGAACGGCTGCAGCTTGCCGCCGATCGGCAGTTCGACTTGTTTGCCGATCCTGTAGCCATACAAATCTATCATCGCTTCCGAGACCCAGATCGGCATTGCTGATGCTGGAACAATCACCTCGCCGATCACTGGCACGATCTGGCCCGGATCGCTGACATCGATAGGGCGCGCCAGCAGCGCCACATCGGGCCGGTCGGCCGCCAGCGACAGTGTGCTTACGCGCAGGAAGTCGGCGCGCGCAATCCCGCCGGCAGTGCGGATTGCCTGCTGCTCATCCGGCCGCAGACCGCCGCTGTCGCTGGTGCCGGTCGAGCGCAGGTACAGTTCGGCCGGCAGCACTCGCGTCAGCCAGTCATCGACCGAGACCCGGAAGCTGGTTACCATGATCGCCATCGCCACCATCAGCGCAAAGCTCGACAGCACGCCGCCCAGCGCGATCGAGGCCTGGTTCGGCGCATTCGCCAGCCGCGCCAGCGTCAGGCTCAAAACTACGTTCGGCGTCTGCCAGCGGTTCATCACGCTAAACACGCCGGCCGCCAGTCGCGGCATCAGCGCGATGCCGCCGATCAATAGTAATGCCACTGCCAGAAAGCCGAACAGCGGCAAATCCGCCACCGGCGGCAACTGGCTGAATATAGCGCCGAGCGCCAGGCAAACCAGCGCCGGCCAGGGCGACGCCAGCCTGGACAGCGCCGCATCCTCGCTGCCGGCTTTCAGCGCCAGCGCAGGTTGCGCGCGCGCGGCTTCCCACGCCGGCGCGGCAGCGCCCAGGATCGCCACAGTCGCGCCGAGCACAAAGAACACCAGTGCCGCCAGCGGGCTGAAATGCACGCTCGGCCGCACGCCGGGGAAATAACCGCCGCCCAGGTCGCCGCCGAAGAAATGCAGCGCCGCTGCCGCCACCCCGTAGCCGGCTGCGATCCCGCCGGCGGCGCCGATCGCCCCCAGCGTTGCGCCTTCCAGCAAGACTTGCCACAGCAGGTGGCGGCGCGTCATGCCGGCCACGCGCAGCAGCGCAAACTGGCTGCGGCGGCGCAGCACCGATAGCGCCTGGCTGGAGAACACCAGGAACGCGCCGGTAAACAAGGCCACCAGCGCCAGCATATTCAGATTGACGCGGTAGGCGCGCGACATGTTGGCGGTGCGCGCTTCCTGGTCGGCGGCTTCCGTCACCAGCAAGCGGCCCTGCATCTCGCGCTGCAGCGTCGCCTTGAAGTCCGCGCGATTGACGCCTGCAGCGAGCTTGAGTTCGATGCGCGACAGCTGGCCGATGCGCTCGAAATGCCATTGCGCCGCGCCGATATCCATCACCGCAATGCGTTGCCCGGCGCGCGCGCGCAGCAGCGTGCCGGCCACCCGCAAGCTGATGCTGCGGCTGCCTGAAAGCAGTTGCAAAGGCGCCCCGGGCTTGGTTTTCAGCCATTCCATCGCGGCCGGCGAGAGGAAGATCGCGTCGTCGGCCAAGGTGTCGAAAGGGCGATCGGCGGCCGGGATGCCAATCAGGTCTGGCGTGATCTCGGCGGCGCGCAGCACGTCGATGCCGAGAATCTTCAGCGCGCTGCGCGGGCCGGCGCTGGCCGCGATGGCCGGATTGACGACGGCGGCATCCAGTTCCAGCACCGGGCTGGCCAGCGCCACCCCGGCGCGTTGCGCCAGTTGCGGATACAGGGCTTCGTTGAAGTTGCCCTGAGCGCCGCCGACCTGCAGGTCGGCCTGGCCGGACAGGCTCTTGATGGCGGCCGAGAACTCGTTGAAGGCCGCCGCATTGATCAGATGGATCGCAAAACCGAGCGCCACGCCCAGTGCGATGGTGGCAATCGCGACTGCCGCGCGCACCGGATGGGCGCGCCATTCGCCCAGCAGCAGCCAGCGCGTGAGGATGCCGAGGCGGATGCCGGTCTTGGTGCCCATGTCAGGCCGGCCGCAAGCCGTCTTTGCTCAGCACCAGCACCCGGTCGGCCATCTCGGCCGCCGCGTGCGAATGCGTGACCATGATGGCCGAGGCGCTGCTGGCTTTGATTTCCTCGCGCAGCAACAGCAGCACGCTGTGCGCGGTGTCGGGGTCGAGGTTGCCGGTCGGTTCGTCGGCCAGCACCAGATTGGGCCGGTGCACCAGCGCGCGGGCAATCGCCACCCGCTGCAATTCGCCGCCCGACAACTGGCGCGGAAAATCCTTGCCGCGTCCTTGCAGGCCGACAGCATCGAGCATTTCCTGCGCCCGATGGCGGCTTTCGCCGTTGAGTAGCAGCGGCAGCGCGATGTTCTGCCGCAAAGTCAGATGCGGCAGCACATGGAAGGCCTGGAATACGAAACCCATCTTCCTGCGCCGCAGCAAGGTGGCGGCGTCGTCATCCAGTTGCGACATGGGTACGCTATCGATCACCACCTCGCCCGCATCCGGCGCATCCAGCCCGGCAATCAGGTTCAGCAGCGTCGATTTGCCGACCCCTGATTCGCCCATCACCGCAATGAATTCACCGGCGGCCAGCGTGTAGGACAAATCATCCAGCACGCGCTGACCATTGCGGTAGGATTTGGTGAGGTGGCGCAGTTCCAGCATGGACGCTCCTGGGGTGGGAATGGGGCGGAAGTCGTGGCGAATTTCTGTCAAATTGATGAAATATAAGGGGTATATCTAAAAATTACTGATTTCCCACATTTTTTCATGCGGCTTAAAAAAATACACAGATAGGTATATTTTATGTTCAGCATGCTTTCTTGCCGTGGCGCGGGATGTACCATGATTATGCTGCAAACCGCAATTGGGCGGGCGCGAGGTGAGGCTCGCGGACAATTGCGTCATGTGCACTGAGCAAGAATCGGGGAAGCGGCTCTAGATGCAATAAGAAACCGCATTCTTTGTTCGATTTTTACAAAAATGGCATTTGATTTTCGTCAACTTTTTATCGGGAGGCGCGGCCTAGAATGAAAATTCATTTGCCCGTTGGTGGGCGAATTGACCCACAAGAAAGCTGATCCATGCCCGAAACTACCGTCAAGACACCCGTCTCAGCGCGTCCAGCCCGTCGCAAAACGGCGCCCTCCGGCGCAACAGCTTCGCCCGTTATCGGTGCCGATGTGCGCACCGCCAAGAGTGGTGACATAGTTCCGAGTACGCGCGGTGATGCGATTGAAAAATTCGTCTCCTCCGAGAGCGCGCACGCGGCACAAGAGCAGCAAGTGTCCGCTGCATTCTCGCTGCTCGGGCAAAGTGCCCGCGCTGAGCCGCAGGCCCGTGCTCAAGCCTTGCGAGCCTTGCTGGATGGCGCTTCGTCGGATGACTTGCACGTGCTGCGTGCAGCGCTGACCGGCACGCTGGCCGGCCCGGACGAGGGCGGCAAGAATCCCGATGATGAGATGGCGCTTGACTGGCGCGATGGCGGCTATCCGTACCGCAACCTGATGCGGCGCAGCACCTATGAAAAAGAAAAATTCCGGCTCCAGGTGGAGCTGCTCAAGCTGCAAGCCTGGGTCAAAGAAACCGGCCAGCGCGTGGTGATTCTGTTCGAGGGGCGCGACGCGGCCGGCAAGGGCGGTGCCATCAAGCGCTTCATGGAACACCTGAACCCGCGCGGCGCCCGCGTGGTGGCGCTGGAAAAGCCGTCTGAGAGCGAGCGCGGACAGTGGTATTTTCAGCGCTATGTGCAGCATCTGCCTACCCGCGGCGAGATCGTGTTGTTTGACCGCTCCTGGTACAACCGCGCCGGTGTCGAGCGCGTCATGGGCTTTTGCAGCGATGCCGAATACACCGAGTTCATGCGCCAAGCCCCCGAGTTTGAACGGCAACTGGTTCGCAGCGGCGTGCATGTGATCAAGTTCTGGTTCAGCGTCAGCCGCAAAGAGCAGCGTCGCCGCTTCAAGGAGCGCGAGGGCCATCCGCTCAAGCAGTGGAAGCTGAGTCCGATCGATCTGGCATCGCTCGACAAATGGGACGACTACACGCGCAGCAAGGAAGCGATGTTCTTTGAAACCGATACCGCTGACGCGCCATGGAGCGTGATCAAGAGCGACTGCAAGAAGCGCGCACGCCTGAACGCCATGCGCTACGTGCTGCACAGATTACCCTATACCAACAGGGACCTCGCGCACATTGGCAAACTCGATCTGATGATAGTCGGGCGTGCGCACGTGGTGTACGAGCATGGCGAAAAGTCCGGTGCATTTCTATAATACGGGTTCAGTTGTCCGGCACGACGAAGACGCGACTAAAGTGGCCCCATACGTCAAAACAGAAATGCGTCTAATTTAAGAAGCTGCCTCGCAATAATTTTCGCGTAGAAAATCAAGTTTTTAGATTCCCAGCATGAAGAATGGGGGGGATTACCGGACCGCCGAAACATCATCAGAATCGCGATGTTTCGGTGGGTACTTGCCAAGCTCAAGTGAAATTATTGCGAGGCAGCTTCTGAGTACACCAAAAGGGATATAAGCTGATTTTGGTATTGAGTCAGACGATAAATATCGCTTTCGCTTCTTGTTCTGAGGCACAAAAAAATCATTACTCAAGTGCGTTGCTTTCTGAAAATTTCTATTCCTTCGTCGATTTGTCGATGTCGTAAGCATGAAAACCATATTTTTCTCCCCGCCCAACTTTCTTGTTGTCTTCAAAAAAGAACCTTAATGTGCGCGCGACAGTGGGAAATGCTATTTCATCCCACGGTATTTGGGATTCGGAAAAAGTACTCACTTCCAGGCTTTCAGGCCCAGCCAGATAATTCAGATCAAGCAGCGTTGCGCGATAGAACATGTGGACCTGATGCACGTGAGGAACGTTGAGCAACGAGAATAATCCGTGCAGAATAATGTTCGCACCAGCCTCTTCGTGCGTCTCGCGCAAAGCCGCATCAGCAGTCGTTTCATCATTTTCCATGAAGCCTGCAGGCAAAGTCCAAAATCCATGGCGCGGCTCAATAGCGCGTTTGCATAGCAGAACCCGTGTTTCACCTTCTCGCTCCCAGACGGGAATCGAGCCAACTACCATTTTGGGGTTTTGATAGTGAATCGTGCCGCATTGCGGACATACAAAACGTGGGCGATTATCGTCAGGGGGAATGCTAAGCGCGACGGGATGAGCGCAAACGGAGCAAAATTTCATGGGGGAAGTTGTAGTGTATTTTTTAGGGTTTGCCCTAAGTATGTGAGGCATGGAATTCTGGTATATTTAACCATTCAAAACTATTTATGCAACAATTTCAATTCCGTTTTTAAGTGTAGCATTGTGCGCTTATGTTGTAATTCAGCAGGGCATCGCATCAGGGGGATTATGCTTCAAATTCCTTGTGATTCCTTGTGAGCTTGTAAACAGCATGTTCCCACTATGGACGATGCCGGTCGAATTCGTACTATAGTTACGCAGCTGAAAATGCCAACATCATTAGAAAAATCACCATGAATCTCGTGCGGAAAAACACCTCAATGATGCGCAGCATTTCGAAGAAATGACTCTACGCTGCACTGCATGGCCAATATTTTGCGGACGTTCTTGGCTTGCGCCCGTTAGCCATTTGATGCGTTTGCCATGGTAATTCAGTTGCTTCTCTGCTGAATTACCAGTATACTTATAAGATCAGACGCGGGGTGGAGCAGTCTGGCAGCTCGTCGGGCTCATAACCCGAAGGTCGTAGGTTCAAATCCTGCCCCCGCAACCAGAATATTTAAAAATCCAATCATTACAATGGTTGGATTTTTGCGTGTGCGCTCAGCATGAGCGCACTCTTGTGGGTGCAAGTCCCGCCGCGAGCTGACCACAGTGAGCGAAGCGAAGCGCAACTGCGGAAGGGCGACCGACCGTGGAGAGGAAGCGTGGAGCGAATCTGCGAGCCGATGAACAAGAATCGGATAGAAGGCGCTGCTTAGCAGGGCGAGCGGGCACGAAACCGCGAAGCTCTTGTGGTCAATGCGAAGCGGTGTAGATCCGGCGGTTGTGCAGGGAAGGAGTGCGTTCTTACCTGAGGAGATCTCGCCTTGTGCCTGAAAGGGTAACGGTGCAAACCGGAGCGAGAAGTCAGCAGAGGCCGTAGTAGGTACTGGTATGGCCGGTGAGGTTAAAGACTGGTGCTGAAGGGCCGAAGGAATGGGAGCTGGAATCTGCTCGACCATTCGAGAGGGAATGCTTCAGATGCCCGGTAACGGGGCTCGTCAATGGCAGGCTAAGGTGAAGCCGGCGGCCAGCATGACAGCGAAGAACTCAATCGACCGGGTTGAATACAGATGAGAGCAGGCAAGGTACGCGGGGTTCGGTGCTATGACCTCAACCGTTCCAACCGCCCGGTGCGGACCCGCATGCCGGGTGGTGTGGCAGGGGACCGGCCAGTTATTGGCCGCCCCTATGCCGAT
>NZ_AVCC01000079.1 GCF_000622895.1 Herminiimonas sp. CN | reverse complement strand
AAAAAATAGCTATTTCCAGCATGTATTCATTGCCATGTAAAAAAATACCCTACACAGATTAAAGTAAGGCAGCAAAACCGCTATTTCAGCTCCACACTCTTCCGGTTGGCAAGGATCGAGCTTGCCAGCGATGCCACGATCAGCAGTGCCCCCAAGGTGCCGGTGACCGCCTCCGAGATATGCGCGGTGACGCCGACCAGCATCAGCACGGCCAGTGCGCCGATGGCCCAGAATGCCCCGTGTTCCAGGTAGCGAAAGCGCGTCAGGGTGCCGTTTTCGACCAGCAGCAGGGTGAAACTGCGCACGAACATCGCACCCGCTCCGAGCCCCAGCGCGATGATGAACAGATTGTTGGTCAACGCAAAAGCGCCAATCACGCCATCGAAGGAAAAGCTGGCATCGATCAGTTCCAGGTACAGAAAACCGCCAACACCCTGCTTGACCACATGCTGGGCCGCACCTTCGTCCGCCCCGCCCATGAGTGCCGCGGCGCCCTTGGCAAACACGTATGTCACGATGCCCCAGATGCCGGCCTCGATGAATTCACCGCGCCGGTCCGCATCCAGCATGCTGGCGGCGGCAAGCAATACCAACAACGTCAGCGCCGCTTCAATCGCCTCCATCTTGCCCAGCCGGGTCATCGGCTTTTCGATCAAGCTGAGCCAGTGCTCGGTCTTGTGGGTTGCGACAAAAAAGCTGAAAAACACCATCATCAGGAAGGTGCCGCCGAACGCGGCGATCTGATGATGCGCGGAACTCAATATCCGGCTGTACTCCACCGGCGCATTGATTGCCATGTCGAGCGCCGTGATCGGCCCGACATGGCCGGCCACGCCGACGATCACCAGCGGGAACACCAGCCGCATGCCGAACACCGCAACCAGGATGCCCCAGACCAGGAAGCGGCGGCGCCAGACCGCGTTCCAGCCATTGAGGATGCCGGCATTGACGACCGCGTTATCAAACGACAGCGAAGTCTCCAGAACCGTCAGGAACACGACGGTGACGGACGCCTTCGGGCCGCCTATGAAATAGGCCAGAACGACCGCGACCAGGCAAAACAGGAAGGAGCCGGTGAAATAGGAGAATTGTGATTTCATGTTTCGGAGCAAAACCGCCGCTTGATAACAAGCGGCGGCAGGTGAAGGTTAATAAGAGAGCCCGGTTACGTCAGTCGCTGCTACCGGCAAAGCCAAGCAACTGCAGCAGGCTGGTGAACAGGTTGAAAATGGTCACGAACAATGTCACCGTGGCCATCACATAGTTGGTCTCGCCGCCGCGAATGATCTCGCTGGTCTGGTACAGGATCAGGCCCGACATCAGCAAAACGAAGACCGCCGATACCGTCAGCGACAGTGCAGGAACCTGCAGGAAGATGCCTGCCAGCCCGGCCAGGAAAGCTACCAGAATGCCAACCGACAAAAAGCTGCCCATGAAGGAAAAATCCCGCTTGGACACCAGCGCATAGGCCGACAGCGCCAGGAAGATGGATGCAGTGCCGCCCATCGCCATCATCACGATCTCGCCGCCGTTCGGCAGCTTCAGGTAGTGGCTGATGATCGGCCCCAGCGTGTAGCCCATGAAGCCGGTCAAGGCGAATACCAAGGCGACGCCGGCGCCGCTATCGCGGTACTTGGTGACCAGGAACAGCAATCCGAAGTAACCCACCATCGTGATGATCAGGCCCGGATGCGGCAAGCCCATAGCGACCGACAACCCGGCTGTGAGCGCGCTGAAGGCCAGGCACAAGGAAAGCAACATATAAGTGTTGCGCAGTACCCGATGCGCCGAAGCATCCAGTACCGTGGTGGCCGACGACGCCGATGCCATATTGCTACGCAGGTTATTAAATCGATTGTTCATGGTAGTTCCTTTGTATAAATATCAGGCAAATTCAAGGTGATGCTTGGTGTACGAAAACGATTTGGCCCGCGCCAACAGCCGTTGCGCCGTGTAGGCCGCCCGGTGGATTGCGCGATCAATTGCCACATTGACATTATGCGCCGTTTCAGTGACCACAATATCCGGCAACCCCGGTACGCTCAACTGCACCAAGCAACGCTTGTCGATCCCGCCCTTCGGACCATCTTTGTCGCTGATGCGCAGCGTCGCGGCGCGTATATTATGCTGGATCCGATTCAGTGCGAAATCGAACCGGCGCGCTGCATAATCGCGTATTGCGCGCTGTGCTTTCAAACCCTTGGCAATAATAACTGGCTTCATTACGGACTCCTGTTGTTATTTACAAACTCATGATAGGGGGTTTGGCAATCATGAAAAAGCGAAGATAATATGATTATCACTTCAAAAAAACAGAACAATGAAATCAACCGGCTTAAATTTCCATCATCTCTACTACTTTTGGGTGGTCGCCAAGGAAGGCGGCGTCACGCGCGCCGCCGAGCGGCTCGGGGTTGCGGTGCAGACTATCAGCATGCAACTCAGCCTGCTGGAACAGGCGATCGGCAAGTCCTTGCTAACCCAGCAAGGCCGCAGGCTGGTGCTGACCGAAGCCGGCCGGATGGCACTCGGTTACGCCGATCAGATATTTTTGCTCGGCGAACAGATGCAGGAGGCGCTGGCCGAAAATGATATCGGCCGCACCATCCGCTTAACGGTAGGCATCTCCGACGCCCTGCCCAAACTGGTCGCCTATCGCTTGCTGGAAACGGTGCAGCAGATGCCGGACAAGGTCAGGCTGACGTGCTATGAAGGCAAGTTCGAAACGTTGCTGGCCGACCTCGCCCTGCACAAGCTCGATCTGGTGCTGACCGATCGCCCGGTAAGCCCGGGCACCAGCCTGCGTGTGTTCAGCCATTTGCTGGGTGAATGCGCGATCATGCTGTTCGGCATTCCGGCGCTGGCGCAGAAATATAGAGAAAACTTCCCAGCCAGCCTGAACGGCGCACCCCTGCTGATGCCGACGCGCAATAGCGCGGTGCGCGGCCAAGTCGACCAGTGGTTCGAAATCAACGATCTGCACCCGGAAATCGTCGGCGAATTTGAAGACAGCGCACTGCTGAAGACTTTCGGACGCAGCGGGCTGGGCCTGTTTCCGGCCCCATCGTTGCTGGCCACCGACATCGAGGCGCAGTTCGGTGCGGTGCCGATCGGGGAATTGCCGGGCGTGCAGGAACAGTTCTACGGCATCCTGACCGAAAGGAAAATCAAGCATCCTGCGGTGGAAGCGATTCTCTCGGCCGCACATGACGGCTTTATCAAACCGGCCTGAGCCTGAAAATTTGCAATCGTGTGGCCGAATCCGGCTTCGCGCTTACAACTTGTTACAGGGCTTACGCATTGATGCTGGCGCTGCCTGGCGATTCGGCCTTTAATGGAGCCATATCGAAAGGAAACCAACGTGAAAAAATTTCTCGCACTTGCAGCAGGATTACTGACCTGTGCCAGTCTGATGCTGGCGGCCTCCCCTGTACTGGCCCGCTCCGACGTCAGCGTCGGCATCAACCTCGGCGTTCCGGGCTTCTATCCGGCGCCGGTTTACGTCGCGCCGCAACCAGTCTATGTCGAACCGCGCCCGGTGTATGTACAACCGCGCGTGATCTATACCCAGCCAAGCCCGCTCTACATCGAAGGAGGCCCTGGATATTATCGGGAAGAGTATCGTGACCATTGGAAACATCGCCATCACAAGCATGATCGTGATGAACGGAATTGGCGCGACTGACACAGTGCCTTTGACTGGACTTGTCATGACGCGTCAAACGGATCAAGTTACCCCCATTTTCTGTGGGTAACTTTGTGTGCAACTATGGAGCCGGCTTGCAAGGCTTTGATTTTAAAAGATTATACTAACTGTCTATAAATCAGGCACCTGTGCCAAAGATGTCGTACACCATCGATAAGTACAGTATTGCCGCACTTATCAAGAGAACCAGCCATGAAAACAGCAGCTAAACGCCTGGCACTTTGCCTTCTCGCACTCTCCTCCCTGGGCGGCTGCGCGGTATACGGCCCCGGCTACCCGTCCGGCTATTACGACGCGGACCCTTACGGCCAGCCGGCATATGCCGCGCCTCCCGCCTATGCCGCTCCAGTGTATGTGGGGCCGCCGGTATTCTTCAACTTCGGCTTTCGGTCCGGCGGCGATCGCGGCTTTCGCGGTGACGGTCGCGGCAGTCGAGGAGGCGGTCGCGGTCACCGCTAAACAGGCGCACCGGGTGCGGCAGCTGAGGGCGTGATGTCTGGCTGCGGCCGCGTGCATTGTTCCAGTGGCACAAGCCCGGTTCCGCTACATGGTGCATCTCGCCACTGCAGGTCCACACCGTACTTCTTGAAAACAATTTTTCATGCTGATGCGTACGCTGGCAGCCGGGTGTCCTTGCCGGCAGCCAGGATCATAGCTTGGATGGTTTTCTTTCAGCACCGCCTGTTTGCACTGCGCTCGCCGATTGCTGCAGGATCGCAGCCACCTCGGTATCGTCGACCGCTGCAAAATTGCGGTAAAACTGGCTCACCGCATGGAAATCCGCCACTGTCAGCAGGCACACCACCGCATCGGCGAAGGGCGCCACCGCCTTCAAACTCTCGGGAGGCGCGACAGGACTGACGCAAATGAGTGTTTCCGGGTTTTGCAAGCGGACGGCCTTGAGCGCCGCAATCATGGTCGAACCGGTTGCGATACCGTCGTCCACCACCAGCACGATGCGCCCCTGCGCACTGATCGCCGGCCGGTGCGGCATGTAAGTGCTGCGGCGTTTTCGCATCACTGCGATCTGCCGCTGCTGCTCCGCTGCAAGGCTGGCGGGATCAAGGTCGCCCGGATCGACCTCCGGATTCATGGTGGTGTTGCCCGCTTCATCGATCGCACCGATCGCATATTCAGGATTGCCAGGCGCACCCAGCTTGCGCACCAGCACGACATCGAACTCGCCCCCCAGGCGCTCGGCGATGATCCGGCCCATCGGCACCGCACCGCGCGGAATCGCGAGTACCAGCGGATTGCAACCTCGATATGCCTGCAGGCAATCAACCAGCTGCTCTGCGGCATCCGCACGGTCTGCGAAGCCCTGAATCGGTGTATGCATGGCGCGTTGCCTCCTTCGCGCCAAGAATAGTGGCATCAAACAAGACCGTGTTGCGCCTGCTCAAACCCGCTGCAACCAGATAATCGGAGGGCAAGCGCGCTAACGCAGAGGACCGGCGTCGAGCCCTGCTGCTTCGTCCCGGAATTCCAGAATACACTCGATGATAAATAATAAATAACCGGGTATATCAATTTCTATGGCAATTATCGCAATTAAATAATGGGTTATTAAAAATACTGCATATTGTATTGTTTTCATGCAAAATACCGCTTGGATACCCTGCCGACTGTTCCGAACGCGCCGGCCGGAGCCGGGCGGCAATCGCCAGTATCGTGGCAACTTGAACCGGAGCCCAAGGAATGCACCGTTGAAAGAAATACAGGCACGCAATGTATTGCTGATTCGCGCCATTGAACTATGCGATGCCGATGCCGCCATTTTGCCGCGCGAGGATCGGCAATGGGCCAGCGGGACCGCACGCGCGCAAGCTCCGCCGGACGGAAGTCTAGATTCGGGCAGCCGGGTTCCTAACGCTGCGCAGCAGAATTTTCTTGCCGGACGGGCCGAACTGCTGCGAGCCCGGCTCAGCAATCGCCGGGTGGAACTGCTGCCGTTCGATCTGCTGGCGCGCTGGCCGCACTGGCTGTACTGGGCACTGCCGCTGGCCGCCTTCCTGCTCGGCGCGCTGACCGATGAAATGACTGCGGGCCGACGCGTCAATATCCTGTCGCTGCCGCTGCTGACGATGCTGGCGTGGAATGCCCTGGTATATCTGCTGCTGATACTCAATGTGCTGGGCCGCTTGCTCGGCATGCGCACCAGGTCGGCCGCACTGGCGCAATTGCTCACCCGCACGACCCGCATTTCCGGCTCCAGCCAGACGCGGCTGCCGAAAGGATCGCCGCTGCATGCCAGTCTGGCGCGCTTCGGCCGCGACTGGCTGGCCTTCAGCGGCCCGCAGATGGCGCAGCGTGGCGCCTGCATTCTGCACTTGAGTGCCGCACTGCTGACCGCCGGCACGCTCGGCGGCATGTATCTGCGCGGTCTCGGGCTGGAGTATCTGGCCGGCTGGGAAAGCACCTTCCTCAATGCCGACGTGCTGGAACGCCTGCTGCACCTGGTGCTCGGCCCGGCATCACGGCTGACCGGCATCCCGCTTGCCACGGCCGCAGAACTCGCCGCCATCGAATGGAGCGGCCCGCATACCGGCGAAAATGCCGCACGCTGGATACACTTGTACGCTGCCACCGCCACCCTCTTCATCATCCTGCCGCGCCTGCTGCTGGCCGCTGCCGCCGCCGGCCGTGCCTACCGGCTGCAGCAGCGTTTCCCTCTGATGGATCAGGACGAGCCCTACCTGCGCCGCCTGCTGGCCGGCCCGAACGATGCCAGCCGACTGGTAAGCGTGACGCCCTACAGTTACCACCCATCTGCAGCGGCCCAGCAGCGCTTGCACGATCTGTTGCACGGTGCACTGGGCCAGGCCGGCCGCATCGAATTCGCGCCGACCGTGCCGTATGGCAGCGAGCAAGAGTATCTCGACCTGCTGGGCGATACCGCAGGCGATACAAGAAATCCGGCCGCCCTGCACATCGTGCTGTTTAGCGCTGCCGCCACGCCGGAACATGAAATCCACGGCACTCTGATGGAAGAAATACAACGATTGCTGACGCAACGTAAAGACCATTCCCAATTACTGGCGATACTGGACGAAGCGCCCTATCGGCAACGCCTGGCGGGTCAGGCCGGTGCTGCCGAACGGCTCGCCGAGCGCCGCCGCGGCTGGCAACAGATGCTGCAGCAGCATCAGGCGCAACTGCTGGCGCTTGACCTCGGCGCTGACAATGACGCTGCCGACAGCGTCCGGGCGCAACTACAAAACATTGTTTTGCAACAGGGATGACAATGACCGATAACCATAAAAACAACACCGGCAGCACCATCAACCTCAGCCTGATCTCGCACACCAATAGCGGCAAAACCACGCTAGCGCGCACGTTGCTGGGGCGCGACGTCGGCGAAGTGCGCGACGCCGCCCATGTGACCGATCTGGCCCAGGCCTATCCGATGCTGAGCACCAGACAGGGCGACTCCCTGTTACTGTGGGATACGCCCGGCTTTGGCGATACCGCGCGCCTGCTGCGCCGGCTGAAAATGTCTGGCAATCCGGTCGGCTGGGTCATGTCCCAAGTCTGGGACCGCTTTGCCGACCGTCCACTATGGTGCAGCCAGCAAGCGATGCGCAACGCGCGCGAACAGGCCGACGTGATCCTGTATCTGATCAATGCCTGCGAAGACCCGCAAGACGCCGCATATGTCGATATGGAGATGCAAATCCTGAGCTGGATCGGCAAACCGGTGGTGCTGCTGCTGAACCAGATCGGTCCGCCGTCGGAAGGCGATCGGGATGGGCAGGAAGAGCAAAAATGGCACACCCATCTGCAGCGCTTTACTATCCTGCGCGCCGTACTGACGCTGGACGCCTTTGCCCGCTGCTGGGTGCAGGAGGCGGTATTGCTCGACACTGTCGCCGGCCTGCTGCAGGCAGACAAGCAAAGCGCCTTCGAGACCCTGAGCGACGTCTGGCGCAAGCAAAGCCTGTCTTGTTTTCATGATGCGATGACGACCCTCGCCGCGCAACTGGCACGCACCGCGTGCGACCGCGAAGCGCTCAGCAATCCATCCTGGGCCAGCAAGATTCGCGGGCTCATAAAATCCTTCAGTCACAATAGGCTGTCCGATAAGGATGCCGCGATGCAAAGGATGGCAGAGCGGCTGGATGCCGATATCCATGGCGCCACGGATCGGCTGATCCAGCGTCACGGGCTCCAGGGCCATGACGCGCAACAGGTATTGCAGCGCCTGCACGACGATTACGTCGCCAACATGCCGCTCGACACCAACACCGCCGCAATCCTCGGCGGCCTGTTGTCCGGTGCCTTGGGCGGCTTGGCCGCCGACATCGCCGCCGGCGGCATGACTCTCGGCGGCGGCATGGTCGCCGGCGGCATCACCGGCGCATTAAGCGCCGGCGGCCTGGCGCATGGCTACAACCTGGTCAAAGGGAAAACGCCAACGATCCACTGGTCGGCCGAGTTTTACGAAGGCCTGGTGCGCTCGGCTCTGCTGCGCTACCTGGCGGTGGCGCATTTCGGCCGTGGACGGGGCGATTTCGCACAAAGCGAGCACCCAACCTTCTGGCAGAAAACCGTAGCCAATATCGTCAGCACCCATCGCACCGAGATTCGGTCCATCTGGGCGCTCGGCAAGTCAGCCGATGACATCGGCCGCATCACGCAAGAGATCGAGACCGTGCTAACCATTTGCGCAGTACGCTTGCTGATCTCGCTGTACCCGGCGGCGGCGGCCATCTTCCATCCGAACGGCGCAAAATGACGCGCAGCAACCGCTTCGACTAGCGCGCCTTGACTACGTCATCTCAGGCCATTTGCACCCGGCGGCGATTCAGCGGTTGACCTGTTGCAAATAACCGGTTATGATCCTTCCTCTTCGGAGTGTGGCGCAGCCCGGTAGCGCACCTGGTTTGGGACCAGGGGGTCCAAGGTTCGAATCCTTGTACTCCGACCAAGTTAAAAAAAGAGCTGTCTCCGACAGCTCTTTTTGTTTTTCAGGCCGCCATACAGCGCCCCTCGCACTTCACGGCTACACTGGTCAGCTCCCGACTCCGATCGACCGCCATCATGCCCAAGCAATTTTCCGCCGCCTGCGCACGCAACAGCGCGCCTATCTGTACGCTGCTGCAACACATTCTGAAAAACAGCACGCATGTGCTTGAAATCGGCAGCGGCACCGGCCAGCACGCGGTGTATTTCGGCGCTGCCATGCCACATCTGGTCTGGCACAGCAGCGACCTGCCGCAGAATCATCCCAGCATCGTCGCTTGGCAAAGGGAGGCGCGGTTGCCGAACGTCATGCCGCCGCTCACGCTATCGGTCAGCCAGCCGGACTGGCCGACAGGGTCGTTCGATGCGGTATTTTCCGCCAACACCTGCCACATCATGGCGTGGCCGGAAGTCGAAGCAATGTTTGCCGGCATCGGCCGCCTGCTGCCGCAACACGGCCTGCTCTGCATCTACGGCCCGTTCAACTACAACTGCCACTTCAGCAGCCCGAGCAACGCAGAATTCGATGCCATGCTGCGCGCGCAAGCGGCCCACATGGGGATTCGCGACTTCGAAGCGATCAATGCATTGGCTGCAGCACAAGGCCTGGCGCTGCAGGCAGATCACAAGATGCCTGCCAACAACCAGTTGCTGATATGGCGACGCAACTGACAAGCGACACGAATCCGCACAAGATATTACAAAAACTAATAATCAATATGAGCATTTAAAATTTGCACTATATCTGGTAGCGCAGCATAATGTGTCTGTCTCCTCTGTATCTCCTCCTAGATATGGATTTAAGCCCGCTTTCATCAGCGGGCTTTTTTTATCCGCGATTTGCCTATAACTGGCGCACTCGACGGTCTGGGCTCGATTTTCGAGATATCAGAATTAAGAATAATTGATATGCACAATTAAAATTTGCGCCTCATATCGCGATGCAGCATAATGAAATTGTCTCCTCTATATCTCCTCCTAGATATGGATTTAGGTCCGCTTTTATCAGCGGGCTTTTTTTTGCCCATGCGATGCCCGGCCAGCTATCATTGCCGCACTCGCAGCGCCGGCAAGTTCCTTCTATAATAAGTTTTCGACCAAGGAACTTCCATGCAAGCGATTGAAATCACTCAGTACGGCGCGCCCGATGTGCTGCAAATCTGCCAGCGCCCGATCCCCACGCCGCAAGCCGGCGAAGTATTGATCAAGGTCCACGCGGCCGGCGTGAATCGACCGGATGTATTGCAAAGAACCGGCCACTACCCGGTGCCGGCCGGCGCATCCGACCTGCCAGGGCTGGAAGTGGCGGGAGAAATCGTCGGCGGCGATGTCAGCGGCAGCGCGTTGCTGCACGGCGACATGGTGTGCGCACTGGTGCAGGGCGGCGGTTACGCCGAGTATTGCGTGGCGCCGGCAGGACAATGCCTGCCGCTGCCGAAGGGCTTGAGTCCGCTGCAGGCGGCCTCCCTGCCGGAAACCTTCTTTACCGTCTGGAGCAACGTTTTCGACCGTGCCCGCCTGGGCGCCGGCGAAACCCTGCTGGTCCAGGGCGGTACTTCCGGCATCGGCGTGGCGGCACTGCAGATCGCCAGCGCGCTCGGGCACCGGGTTTTCGCCACCGCCGGCAGCGACGACAAGTGCCGCGCCTGCGAAACGCTGGGCGCCGAGCGCGGCATCAATTACAAGACCGAGGACTTTGCTGCTGCCGTCAAGCAATTGACCGACGGCAAAGGTGTCGACGTGATCCTCGACATGGTGGGCGGCGATTATGTGGCGCGCGAAATCGGCTGCCTGGCCGACGACGGCCGCATCGGCCTGATTGCCCTGCTGGGCGGCTCCAAAGCCAACAATGTCGACCTGGGGCAAATATTGCGGCGCCGCCTGACGATTTCCGGCTCGACGTTGCGCCCGCGCCCGGTCGCCTTCAAGGCCGCAATTGCGAAAAACCTGCAGCAACGGGTCTGGCCGCTGCTCGAATCCGGCGCCATCAAGCCGGTGATCTTCCAGACCTTCCCGCTGGCGCAGGCCGCGCAGGCGCACAGCCTGATGGAATCGAGCACACACATCGGCAAAATCATGCTGCAAGTAATATAAATATACTGGGTTCTGTATTTTAGTTTACTACAGCAAACATATGCGGAAAATGCCGTGTTAAATGACATACTCCGCATATATTCAAATAGTGACTGACCGTACACAGGCCCGCCACGGCTTATGCTACTTGAGCCGCTCCTTGTACAGCTCGCGAAACGTCTTGCCGGATGGCGCCGGCATGTCGCGATAGTTGCTCCAGCCGCTGGCCAGCGGCAGCGTGGAAATCGATTTATTACGCCCACCCATGATGCGCATCACCCGCACCCCGATTCTGGTCGTCAGGCCATACAGGGCCGGACGTTTGGCGAAATACGCCCACACCTTCAAACCAAGGCGCTCCAACGGCGGCCGCAATTCAAGCGCAAACTGCTCTTCGCGCAATTTGCGCATCAGGTCCGGCAACGGGATTTTCACCGGGCACACCACGTGGCACTCGCCGCACAGGGTCGACGCCTGCGGCAGGTCGAGCGCATTTTCGATCCCGACATAGGCCGGCGTCAGCACGCTGCCCATCGGCCCCGGATACACCCAGCCATAGCTGTGACCGCCGATTTTCTGGTACACCGGGCAATGGTTCATGCAGGCGCCGCAGCGAATGCAGCGCAGCATGTCCTGGAACTCGCCGCCGATCAGGCCGGTGCGGCCGCCATCGACCAGCACGAAATACATGTGTTCCGGGCCGTCCTGCTCGCCTGCTGCGCGCGGGCCGGTGAGCAGGGAAAAATAATTCGAAATCGACTGGCCGGTGGCAGAACGCGGCAGCAGGCGCATCACGGTGGCCAGGTCTTCCAGCGTCGGCAATACCTTTTCGATGCCGGTCACCACCACGTGCACTTTCGGCGGCAAAATCGTGCACATGCCTTCGTTACCCTCATTGGTGACGATCGCGACCGATCCGGTTTCGGCGATGATGAAATTGCCGCCGGTAATACCCATGTCGGCCGACAAAAACTGCGGGCGCAGGATTTCGCGCGCCTCGCGCGTCATGGCTGGAATATCCGTCAGGCGCGGCCTGTTGTGGACCCGCGCGAACAGGTCTGAAATCTCTTCCTTGTCCTTGTGCACCACCGGCGCGATGATGTGCGACGGCGCTTCGTTGCCGTTGATCTGCAGGATGTATTCGCCCAGATCGGTTTCGATCGGCTGCACGCCGGCGGCTTCCAGCGCCTGGTTCAGAGCCATTTCCTCCGACACCATCGATTTCGACTTGATGGCTTTTTTTACCTCGTGCCTGCGGGCGATTTCGACCACCAGGCGCGATGCATCTTCGGCGCTTTCCGCGTACAGCACGGTAGCGCCGCGGCGGGTCGCTTCTTTCTCAAAAGTCTCCAGCCAGACATCGAGGTTTTCGATGGCGCGCATGCGCATGTCGATGGCGGCGTCGCGCGTGCCCTCGAAATCGTCCAGCTCGGTGATCCCCGAGGCGCGGCCGGTGACGAACTTGGTCGACAGTTTTTTCAGGTTGTTTTGCAAGCGCACGTCGGCCAGGCGTTGCCCGGCGCGGGCCTTGAAATGCATCGATTGGATTTGCATGGTGTGGTCTTTCTGCTGTTTAGCAATCGCCGGCCAGCACTTGCGCCACGTGCAAGACGCGGGTCTTGTCGTCGCCGGTGCGGCGCAGCCGCCCTTCGATATTCAGCATGCAGCCGAGGTCGCCCAGCACTACCGCATCGGCGCCGGAGTCATGAATATTCGCGCACTTCTCATCCACGATGGCGCTGGAGATGTTGCCGTACTTGATGGCGAAGGTGCCGCCGAAGCCGCAGCAGGCGGTACTGTCCTTCATCTCGGTCAGCTGCACGCCGGGCAACTGACCGAGCAGCGCGCGCGGCTGCGCCTGCACGCCCAGTTCGCGCAGGCCGCAGCAGGAATCGTGATAAGTGACATTACCCTTGAAGCTGGAAGGCGGCAGAGTCGATATTTTCAGTACATTGGCCAGAAAGTCGGTCAGTTCGAAAATCCGCGGTTCCAGCTTGCGCATGCGTGCGCGCAGGTCGGGAGCGTCGGAAAACAGATCTGCATAATGGATCTTGACCATGCCGCCGCAGGAGCCGGACGGAATCACCACATATTCGAAACCTTCGAATTCGTTCAGAAATTTCTCGGCCAGCGCACGCGCCGACTGGCGGTCGCCGGAGTTATAGCCGGGCTGGCCGCAACAGGTCTGCAGATCGGGCACCACCACCTCGCAGCCATTCGATTCCAGCAGCTTCAGCGTGGAAAAACCGATTTCGGGCCGCATCATGTCGACCAGGCAGGTTACAAATAATCCGATACGCATTGACTGCTCCCGTTTAATTTTTGACATGCCCTATTATGACGCGTGAAAACGGAAACGCCACGGCGCCGGTTGATGAAATAATTTATACCATTTCACAAGAATATTTTCGCTTCTCCGCGCGACGCTTTTCACATTGTGGTATAAAGGAGGATTCCGATGTATCCAATGAATAATGAAAAGCGAAGCAATCTCCACTGAAAGCAAAACCTCAATTCAGGTAATCGAACGCATGATCTCGCTGCTTGATGCGCTGGCCCATTACCCGGACCCGGTTAGCCTCAAGGAACTCTCCAAAATGACCGGATTGCATCCGTCGACTGCACATCGCATCCTCAACGACATGGTCGTGACCCGCTTTGTGGACCGTGCCGAGCCGGGCTCCTATCGCCTTGGCATGCGCCTGCTGGAACTGGGCAATATCGTCAAGAGCCGCCTGAGCGTGCGCGAGGCGGCGCTGGATTTCATGCGTGCCCTGCACCGCAAGACCCAACAAACCATCAACCTGTCGGTGCGGCAAGGCGATGAAATCGTCTATATCGATCGGGCATTTTCCGAACGTTCCGGCATGCAAGTGGTACGCGCCATCGGCGGACGCGCCCCGCTGCATCTGACCTCGACCGGCAAGCTTTTCCTGTCGGTGGACGACCCCAAGGCCGTACGCGCCTACGCCACCCGCACCGGCCTGACCGGCCACAACAAAAATTCAATTACCGACCTGGGAAAACTGGAGCGTGAACTGAGCCTGGTACGCGCACGCGGCTATGCCCGCGACAATGAAGAACTCGAACTCGGGGTGCGCTGCATGGCCGCCGGCATCCGGGATGACAGCGGGAAATTGATAGCCGGCTTGTCGATTTCCGCCCCCGCCGATCGGCTGCAGGATGACTGGCAGGAAGATCTGGTTCAGACTGCGAACCAGATCTCAGTCACCCTGGGTTACGTCGCGCACAAGCCGTGATTGCGCAGTATACTGGGGTATCAGCGTTTTTACCGGTACTTCCACAGCAGTATAGTGCCTGAAAAATAATACTCCGCAGATGCGCGAATGGAACTCCGGCCCTCTCCCAGGGAAGTCAAGAAACTGCAAGGCAAAAAAACGAACGGACG
>NZ_AVCC01000078.1 GCF_000622895.1 Herminiimonas sp. CN | reverse complement strand
GGAAAGCCGACCAACCCCGGCAGCGACGACGAATGGGAAGAGTTTTAAACGGCGACGCGACTAATCGCTGCAGGTAAAAAAAGGGAGCCGCCGGCTCCCTTTTTGATTCCGCTGGCACCCATAAATACACCATACGGTATTATTTGCTACCACCATTTTTACAAGAGAAAATAACGATTTTTTCGATATACTCGTCATTCATGTGCATGCCCGGTGAGGTACAGGACGATCACCACACCCAAGGCGATCAGGGCGATCTGCGGCATGGTTTCACGCCATGTGGCGCGGCGCTGCATCTGCGGCATCAGGTCGGATACGGCAATGTAGATGAAGCCGGACGAGGCCAGCACCAGCACATAGGGAATCGCGCCGGTGGCGGACTCCAGCGTGCAATAGCCGATCAGGCCGCCCAGCACCGCCATCAGGCTGCTGATCAGGTTGTAGGTAAAGGCGCGCGCGCGGCTAAATCCCGCATTCAGCAACACGATGAAGTCGCCGATTTCCTGCGGAATCTCGTGCGCGATGATCGCCAGGCCGGTAACGATGCCAAGCTTGGGGTTGGCCAGGAATGCGGCGGCGATCAGGATGCCGTCGGTGAAATTGTGCAAGCCATCGCCGACCAGGACCATCAGGCCCGACTTGCCTGCTTCGTGCCGATCGTGTCCGTGCTCATGCGCATGGCCGTCGCCTTCATGGTGGTGCGAGTGGCGCAAGATCGCGAATTTTTCCAGCAGGAAAAATCCCAGCAAGCCGCCGAACAGGGTTGCGAACAGCGTATGCGCATCGGCGTGCGACTCGAACGCTTCCGGCAGCGCGTGCAGCAGCGAGGTCGACAACAGGATGCCGACCGAGAAGCTGACCATTCTTTCCACCAGTTTTGACAACAGGCTAAACGAGAAGATCGCCGCAGCAACGATGCTGACCACGCCTGCTATCGTTGTCGCCAGCAGGATGGAGATAAGGGTGGAGTTAATTTTAAGCCTCGTAATATGCAACAGGGTTGCAAATTAAAGCACGAGCACAGCTTTCCTGCAAACAAAATCTTATGGCGGCGAGAGGCTAAACGCCGTGCGCCCTGAACCAGTCCAGGCAGCGCTGCCAGCCGTCCAGGGCGTCGGCTTCGACATAGCTGGGCCGGTAGTCGGCAAAAAAAGCATGTCCCGAATTCGGATACACGACGAATTCCGAATGGCTGTCGCCCTTGGCCAGCGCCGCCTGCATTTGCTCGATGCTATCCTGCCCGATGCCGCCATCCTTGCCGCCGTACAGACCGAGCACCGGCACCTGCAGGCTGGCGGCGATATCGATCGGCTGGTGCGGCGTCAGCGCAGGATTGTTGCCGCTGGTGCTGGCCACCAGCCGTCCGTACCAGGCCACGCCGGCCTTGACACGCGGATTGTGCGCCGCATACAGCCAGGCAATGCGCCCGCCCCAGCAGAAACCGGTAACGCCGAGCTTGCCAGCATTGCCGCCATGCGCCCGGGCCCAGGCAACGCAGGCGTCCAGATCGCCCATTACCTGGGCGTCCGGCACCTTGTTGATCACTTTTGCTATCAAGTCCCCCAGCGCCGGATACGCACGCGGGTCGCCCTGGCGCACGAACAATTCCGGTGCCAGCGCCAAGTAGCCCTGCTTGGCAAAGCGGCGCGCGACATCGGCGATATGTTCATGCACGCCGAAAATCTCGGACACCACCAGGATCACCGGCAAGTCGCTCTTGCCGGTCGGCTGTGCCCGGTACACCGGCATGCACTGGCCATTCACATCGATTTCGATCTGGCCGGCAGTCAAGCCATCGCCATCGGTCTTGATCACGGTTTGCGCCATCACCGGCAGCACGGCGGCGGCAAAGCCGGCGCCTAACGTGGCCTGCATGAAAGCGCGCCGGCCCACAGGCTCCGACAGTGGCGTCCTGCTCACCAGACTATCGAACTCTTCCTTCATGTGTGGCATTTTAATGCTCCAGAAACAATGGCTATCGGCGTAACGCCGGGCAACCGCCCCGCTCATGCACGCATTATTAATGCACAGCCCGCACCCGCAGCCCCTTTGCGCCGCATCTCATAAACTAACCAGCCTTGACGCGGCGATGCTGATATACATCAACAAAAATTTCACTTTACTTGCAGGCCCGAAATCGAGAAAAACATTTCTCCTGCCAAAAATGCCGACGGCAGGGGCGCAGGCTGCGCAACATCAGATGCTTCAGCTTCCTGCCGGCGCAGGGCGCGGCAGCCGGATCATGCCATTGGCCAGCGCGGTGCCGCACAACACCAGCGCGCCGCCGAACAGCTTGCTCCAGCCGATCGTCTCGCCCAGAAACAAGGCGCCCCACAGCACCCCGAATACCGGAATCAGGAAGGTCACCGACAGCGCGCGCATCGGTCCGACATCCGCGATCAGCCTGAAAAACATCAGGTAAGCGGCGCCGGTGCAGACGATTGCCAGCGCGCCCACGGCCATCCAGTCGGCGCCGGCCGGGCTGTGCCGGATCGGCTGCCACAGCGCGACCGGCAGCACCAGGATGGCCGCCGCCCACATGCTGCCGTGCGCGTTGTCAGTTGGATCGACCGCGATCGGCGACTGCTTGGTGTAGGCACTGGCCAAACCGTAGCAAAACGGCGCCGCCAGGCCGGCCGCAACGGCCAGCCACCAGCCATCGCCAGCCACCATCGGGCTGCCGGCCACCAGCGTCGCCACCCCGACCATGCCCAGCAGCAGCCCCAGCGCGGCCGAACGGCCCACCGGCTGGCGCAGCCAGAACGCGGCAATGATCGCACCGAAAATGGGCGCGGAGGAATTCAGAATCGACAGCAGCGATGCACTCAGGGTCTGCGCCGCATATGCGAACAGCAGAAACGGCAGCGCCGAATTGAGCAGGCCGATGACCAGGAAATACCGCCAGTGCTGCAGCAGCCTGATGTGCCGCCCCAGCATGCGGCACACCAGCCACAGGAATACGGCGGCCAGGCCGACCCGCAACTCGATCAGCACCCCCGGCCCGAACACCGGTGCGCCGATGCGCAGGAACAGGAAGGAGCCGCCCCAGATAGCGGCCAGTGCAATCAAGCGGAAAATACTGGCAATATCCATGCTCGCCTCTAGTGCCGTTTATTGCATTGTGTCGCAGACTGGGCGCCGGCACACTCCGGTTCTTGCGACTTCATGCGACCGCTCGCCAGCCATCAATGCGCTTCGTCCCAGTTGCTGCCGACGCCGACTTCGGCAATCAGCGGCACTCTCAGCGCGGCTACGCCGGCCATGATGGCGGGCAGCCGGTCGCGCACGGTGGCCAGTTCGGCTTGCGGCACTTCCAGCACCAGTTCGTCGTGCACCTGCATGATCATTTTCGATGCCATCCGGCCTTGTTCCAGCCAGTCCTGCACCGCCACCATCGACAATTTGATCAGATCGGCGGCGGTGCCCTGCATCGGCGCATTGATCGCGGCGCGCTCGGCGCCTTGGCGGCGCGGACCGTTCGGGGAATTGATTTCCGGCAGCCACAGGCGACGGCCGAACACGGTTTCGACATAGCCGCGCGACTTGGCTTCCAGCCTGGTGTCGTCCATGAAGCGCTTGACGCCGGCAAAGCGTGCGAAATACCTGTCGATGTACTGTTGCGCGGCAGCGCGCTCGATGCCGAGGTTGCCGGCCAGGCCGAACGCGCTCATGCCGTAGATCAGACCGAAGTTGATGACCTTGGCGTAGCGGCGCTGTTCGCTCGACACCTCCAGCGGCGTGACGCCGAAAATCTCGGCCGCGGTGGCGCGGTGGATGTCTTCGCCCTCGGCAAAGGCGCGCAGCATGTTGGCGTCGCCGGAGATGTGCGCCATGATGCGCAATTCGATCTGCGAATAGTCGGCCGACACAATCACGCTGCCCGCTGGCGCGATGAAGGCGGCGCGGATGCGCCGCCCTTCGACGCTGCGGATCGGGATATTTTGCAGGTTCGGATCGTTCGAAGCCAGCCGCCCGGTCACCGCCACCGCCTGCGCGTAATTAGTATGCACGCGTCCGGTCTGGAGGTTGACCATCTTCGGCAGCTTGTCGGTGTAGGTCGACTTCAGCTTGGCCAGGCCGCGGTATTCGAGCAGCACCTTCGGCAGCGGATAATCCTCGGCCAGTTTCTGCAGCACTTCCTCATCGGTCGAAGGCGCGCCAGACGGGGTTTTCTTGACCACCGGCAACTGCAGCTTGTCGAAGAAGATTTCGCCCAGCTGCTTCGGCGAATTCAGGTTGAACGGCTGGCCGGCCAGCGCATACGCTTTCTGCTCCAGTTCCAGCATCCGCCGGCCGAGCTCGTTCGACTGCCGGCCCAACAGTTCGGCGTCGATCAGCACGCCGTTGCGTTCGATCTTTTGCAGCGTGACTGCAGTCGGCAGCTCGATTTTTTCGTAGACAAAGGTCAGCCCGGCGTCGGCTTCGACTTCCGGCCACATCGCCTGATGCAGTTGCAGCGTGATGTCGGCGTCCTCGGCCGCGTATTCGGCGGCACGCTCGATCTCGACCTGGTCGAAGCAGATCTGCGCCGCGCCCTTGCCGCAGACGTCGGCGAAGCTGATGGTCTTGTGATTCAAATGGCGCAGCGCCAGGCTGTCCATGTCGTGGCTCTTGTGCGACTCGAACACATACGACTCCAGCAGCGTGTCGTGGCGGATGCCGCGCAGCGCAACGCCGTGGTTGGCGAACACATGACTGTCGTACTTCAGGTTCTGGCCGACTTTTTTCTGGCCGGCATCTTCCAGCCAGGGCTTCAGCCGCGACAGCACGAATTCGGTGGATAGTTGTGACGGCGCATCCTGATAACAATGCGCCAGCGGAATATAAGCAGCAATACCGGCCACGCAACAGAGCGAAATGCCGACCAATCGCGCCTGCATCGGCTCCAGCGATGTGGTTTCGGTATCGAGCGAAGTCAGCGCGGCAGCCGATATGGTCGCCAGCCAGCGCTCCAGCGCAGCTTCGGTGAGCACGGTTTCGTACTGCCTTTCGGCCGGCGCCGGCAGCGCGGCAGCAGAGCCAACGGCATTCGGTCCGGTTGGCGTGGCGCCTTGGCCGAGCTGATTGTTCGGCTGATTGCTTAACTCCCGCAGCCAGCTCTTGAAGCCGTAGCGGGCAAACAGGGCCAGCATCGCCTCCTTATCCTCGGGCAATTGCTGCAGCGATTCGGGGATGCTGTGCATCTGCGACGACAGGTCGCAATCGGTCTTCACCGTCACCAGTACTTTCGCTTGCGGCAGCCATGCCAGCGCCGCACGCAGGTTTTCGCCGACCACGCCCTTGATGTCGGCGGCGTTTTGCATCACGCCTTCCAGCGTACCGTATTCGGCCAGCCACTTAAGCGCGGTTTTCGGCCCCACCTTGGACACGCCGGGCACATTGTCGACGGTGTCGCCGATCAGGGAGAGGTAATCGACGATGCGCTCCGGCGCCACGCCGAACTTAGCGAGCACCCCGGCATGGTCGAGCTTTTCGTTGCTCATGGTGTTGATCAGCATCACACGCTCGTTGACCAGCTGCGCCAGATCCTTGTCGCCGGTCGAGATCACGGTATCCATGTCGTGCCTGACCGCCTCGACCGCCAGCGTGCCGATCACGTCGTCGGCCTCGATCCCCTCTATCATCAGGATCGGCCAGCCCATCGCCCGTATCGCTTCGTGGATCGGCTCGATCTGACGCACCAGGTCTTCCGGCATCGATGCGCGTTGCGCCTTGTACTGCGGATACAGATCGTCGCGGAAGGTCTTGCCTTTTGCGTCGAATACGCAGGCCATGTATGCTGCCGGATAATCGTGGCGCAAACGGCGCAGCATGTTGATCATGCCGTACATGGCGCCGGTCGGCGCCCCTTCGGCATTGCGCAAGTCGGGCAACGCATGGAAGGCGCGGTACAGATAACTGGAACCGTCGACTAATAACAGGGTTTTATGCATATGGAACAGAATGGGAAAAATTTGCTGCGCTTGCGGCAGGTGACGGACAAGGATCGCGCCACCTCGCAAAAAGCGCGCGAATCGTGGCATATGTTCACGATTATGGCAGAGTTTATCGAGTCGACCGAGCGCCTGTCCGAGTTGCGACCGGCAGTCTCGATCTTCGGCTCAGCCCGTCTCAAGCAGGACAATCCGTATTACATCAAGTGCGTCGACGTCGCGCGCCGCCTGTCGGATGCCGGCTTTGCGGTGATTTCAGGCGGCGGCCCGGGCATCATGGAGGCCGCCAACAAGGGCGCTTTCGAAGGAAAATCCGTCTCGATCGGCCTGAATATCGAACTGCCGCACGAGCAAACCACCAATCTCTGGCAAAACATCTCGATCAGTTTCCGCCATTTCTTCGCGCGCAAGGTGGCTTTCGTCAAATATGCGGACGCCTATGTGGTGTTTCCGGGCGGCTTCGGCACGCTGGACGAGTTGACCGAAGCCATGACCCTGATCCAGACCGGCAAATCACGCCAGATTCCGGTCATCCTGGTCGGCACCGAGTTCTGGCGCGGCCTGCTGGGCTGGCTGCGCGACACCATGCTGGCCAATGGCGCAATCAGCGAAAAAGACCTCGACCTGATCCAGCTGATTGATGAGCCGGCCAATATCGTCGATGCCATCTTTGCATTCTATGAAGCGCGCGCAATCGAACCGTCGGAAGAAGAGCGGCAAAAAATGCTGTATTTGTAATCGCTCCTTGGGCGCGGCAAGCGCTGTTTGCTACAATCAGCGCTATCAGGGCGTTTCTTGCCCATTTTCTATTCAACAGCACACCAACCGGTCTTATCATCATGCGATTATCGTTAGCCTGGATCACCGTCGGAAGCGGCCTTGCCGCCTGCGCAATCCCTTTACTGGTGGGCGCGCAACAGCCGCCGGTGCTGGAGAAACTGGAAGAAGGCGAGCCGCCCGCGGTCACCATCCGCAAGCCGGATACCGAAAAGCAAATCACCGAAAAGCGCCAGCAAGGCAAGGTCACCGAAGTCAAGGTCAAAAGCGGCAAAAGCACCTACTATCTGAAACCGGTCAGTCCGGCCGGCAGCGCGTTACGCGGCGAAGGCCAAAGCGACGAGATCCGTGCAGCGCAATGGCCGGTGCTCGAATTCGACATGGGTGCAAAGAAAAAGAAAACGACCGCATCTGAAGCTGAAGCTGCAGCGGCTGCCGAAGCTGTCAAGAATGCAAACACCGCGAAACCGAACGCCAAACCGCAGCCCGCCGCAGAACCTGCCGAACCCGCGAAATAACCGCATCAGGAACCGGCCGGCCATCAGAAGCAATCGGCTGCAACCGGCCCGAACCCGACCGGTTCCTGACGCGTAAGCAGATTTTCATCCGATTATCCTTTTTTCTCACCTTACTTTCCCATGGCAGTATTTACCCCGGTCACCTTGGATGACCTCTCCGACTGGATGACCCAATTCCCTCTCGGCCGAGCACTCGCCATTGAAGGCATTTCATCCGGCATCGAAAACAGCAATTTTTTCCTCAGCACCGAAACAGGAGAGTTCGTCCTCACCCTTTTCGAGCAACTCAGCTTCGAACAACTGCCGTTTTACCTGCAGTTGATGCGGCATCTGGCGCAGCATGGCCTGCCGGTACCGGAGCCGATCGCCAACCGGCAGGGCGATATTCTCCACCGCCTGCACGGCAAGCCGGCCTCGATCGTGACCAAGCTGGCTGGCAGCTGCCAGCTGGCGCCGCAGGCGGTGCATTGCGCCGAAGCCGGCCGGGCGATGGCAAAAATGCATCTGGCGGCACGGGATTTTCCGCTGACGCAGCCCAATCTGCGCAGCCTGGACTGGTGGAACGCCACCACGCCGGTAGTATTGCCTTTCCTGTCCGACGATGACGCGCATCTGCTGCGCGCCGAAATGCATTTTCAATCGGCCTTCGCCGGCTCCGCCGCCTATGAGGAATTGCCGTACGGCCCGATCCACGCCGACCTGTTTCGCAACAATGCGATGTTCGTCGGCGACACCCTGACCGGCATCTTTGATTTTTACTTCGCCGGCTGCGATCGCTGGCTGTTCGACGTCGCGGTAACGGTCAACGACTGGTGCATCGACCTCGACACCGGCGCGCTCGATGCGGCCCGGGTGCGCGCACTGCTCGACGCGTATCATGCGGTGCGCCCGTTTACTGCCGCCGAGCAACTCGCCTGGCAGCCGATGTTGCGCGCCGGCGCGCTGCGCTTCTGGCTGTCGCGCCTGTATGACTACCACCTGCCGCGCGCGGCAGAAATGCTGACGCCGCATGACCCCGCGCATTTCGAGCGGATCTTGCGCCTGCGCATCGCCGATCCCGCACCGGTACTGTATTGACCATGGAAAAACTCCCCGCTGCGACCGGCCTGCTGTGGATCAAACAGGGTTTCGCGCTGTTTCGCAAGCGCCCGGCAGAAGTCTCGATGCTGTTCCTGGCCTACATGTTCCTGATGCTGGCGCTCGGCATCATCCCGCTGCTCGGCCAGGTGCTGCCGCTGATGCTGGTACCGGCATTTTCGCTCGCGTTCCTGCAGGCTTGCGTCAACATCGAACAAGGCAAGCGCATCACCCCCGGCCTGCTGCTGACCGGGTTCCGCTCGGCTGCAGTGGCAAACCTGCTGAAGCTGGGCGTCGCCTACCTGCTGGCGGCGATCGTTGTGGTGGGCGCATCCAGCCTGATCGATGGTGGCGTGTTCTGGAGCGTGATTACCGGCCAGACGCTGCTTGACGCGAAAACCGTGCAGGATTCCGACCTGGCTTCTGCAATGCTGTTTTCAGCCCTGCTGTATGTGCCGGTATCGATGGCATTCTGGTATGCGGCGCCGCTGGTGGCGTGGCACCAGATGGGCGTGGCCAAGGCGCTGTTTTACAGCTTCTTCGCGGTTTCCGGCGCCGCCAGGCCGTTTCTGGTGTATGGCCTGGGGTGGGGCATCATCGGCATCGTGTTCCCGGCCGTGGTCAGTCTGCTTGCCGTGGCGCTGCTGGGCGGCTCGGTCGCCGTGATGGCAATTCTGATGCCGCTGTCGGTGGCGCTGACCATCATCATGTATTGCTCGTTCTACCCGACTTACACCGCCGTTTTCGGTACTGCGGAAGTGCCGCCGGCAGCTTGATGACTTTCATTAAATTTACAATATTCATAGGGTATGCGATAAAACATGCAATTTATCGCAACTATTATCTGTGATAATTAAAAATACCTATGCCAGTACACTAATTCGCACGAAACCAGATAAGCGCCGCAGCGCGGCTGCAACCTTCCCTAACCGACTCCATTAGCCCCCATCGCGTGCCACTCCATCGATCCCTGCTGCTGGCACTGCTGGCCGGCGCACTGAACATCCTGGCATTTGCGCCTTTCGGCCTGTGGCCGCTGCAAATCCTGTCGCTGGCAGCGGTGCTGCCGCTGGCCCTGCGCGCCGGCAGTGGCAAGCGCAGCGCGCTGATCGGCTGGGCTTACGGCTTCGGCTGGACCGGTTGCGGCGTCTACTGGCTGTATATCAGCATGCACGATTTCGGCGGCATGGCGGCGCCGGTCGCGGCGCTGGCGGTGATCCTGCTGGCGCTGTGCCTGGGCGGCTACGCGGCACTGGCATTCGGCCTGTGTGCATGGCTGCGGCAGCGCTGGCAAGCAGCGCCGGCGTGCGTGGCGCTGCTGATCTTCCCGGCGCTGTGGGCGCTGTCCGAATGGCTGCGCGGCTGGGTATTTACCGGCCTGCCCTGGGTTGCGTCCGGCTATGCGCATAGCGCCAGCCCGCTGGCCGGCTACGCGCCGCTGCTGGGCGTGTACGGACTGGCATGGATTGCGGCCCTGATCGCCGGCTGCCTGACCCTGCTCTCGACCCGCAAAGCACCGCTGGCGCTGCTGCTGGCGCTGGCGCTGCTGGCGGCCGGGCTCTGCCTGAAAACGGTGCGCTGGACCAGCGCCGCCGGCCAGCCGATCACGGTGCGGCTGCTGCAAGGCAACGTGGCGCAGGAAATGAAGTTCGCGCGCGACCAGATCCGCGCCTCGCTGGATCTGTACCGCGACCTGATCGGCGCCGCGCCGGCCGACCTGATCGCCACCCCGGAAACCGCGATCCCGCTGCTGGCGCAGCAGTTGCCGCCCGAATATCTGCCGCAGCTGGCCGATTTTGCCCGGCGCTCCGGCAGCCATCTGGCGATCGGCATTCCGCTCGGCGACAGTCCGCAGCGCTATACCAACAGCGTGATCGGCCTTGCGCCCGATCGCTCCGCCCTCAATTACCGCTACGACAAGCACCACCTGGTGCCGTTCGGCGAATTCATCCCGAGCGGCTTTCGCTGGTTCGTCGACCTGATGCAGATTCCGCTGGGCGACTTCAGCTCCGGCCCGGCGGTGCAGGCGCCGTTTGCGGTCAAGGATCAGTGGCTGCTGCCGAACATCTGCTATGAAGACCTGTTCGGCGAGGAAATCGCCGGCCAGCTGAAAGCCAGCCACGCAGCCGGCGCGCCGGTGGCTACCGTGCTGCTCAACGTCTCCAACATCGCCTGGTTCGGCGACACCGTCGCGCTGCCGCAGCATCTGCAAATCTCGCAAATGCGCGCGCTGGAAACCGGCCGCCCGATGCTGCGCGCGACTAATACTGGCACCACCGCGATAATCGACCCGCAAGGCCGGGTCGTCGCGCAACTGCAACCGTACCAGCGCGGCACGCTGGCAGCTAGCGTGCAAGGCATGCAGGGCATGACGCCTTACATCCTGGCCGGCAATGGCGCGCTGCTGCTGCTGGCGGCGCTGGCGCTGGCTGCGGGCTGGCTGGCCGGCCGCAAAAACCACAGCAATCGCGCATAGAGTGCTTAAAACCCGCTAAAATCCATGCTTTGGTGAACTTACCCCGCGAATTTACCCAACTTACTTACCCGCACGCGGCGCTGCCGCGCTGCAAGGCAATCACAACATGCTCACATTCCAACAAATCATCCTGACGCTGCAAGAATACTGGGACGCGCAAGGCTGCGCGCTGCTGCAGCCGTACGACATGGAAGTCGGTGCCGGCACTTCGCACACCGCGACCTTCCTGCGCGCGATCGGCCCCGAGCCGTGGCGCGCCGCCTATGTGCAGCCGTCGCGCCGGCCCAAGGATGGCCGCTACGGCGCCAACCCGAACCGGATGCAGCACTACTATCAGTATCAGGTGGTGATGAAGCCGGCGCCGGAAAACATCATCGAACTATACCTCGGTTCGCTCAAGGCGCTGGGGCTGGACCTGCAGCAAAACGACGTGCGCTTCGTCGAGGACGATTGGGAAAACCCGACCCTGGGCGCCTGGGGCCTGGGCTGGGAAGTCTGGCTGAACGGCATGGAAGTGACCCAGTTCACCTACTTCCAGCAGGTCGGCGGACTCGACTGCAAGCCGGTGCTGGGCGAAATCACCTACGGCATCGAACGGCTGGCGATGTACCTGCAAGGGGTGGAGAACGTCTACGACCTGGTCTGGACCGAATGGGAAGAGCACGGCATTACCAAGAAACTGAGCTACGGCGACGTCTTCCACCAGAACGAAGTCGAGCAATCGACCTACAATTTCGAATACGCGAATACCGAATTCCTGTTCTCGCTGTTCTCCAATTACGAAGCCGAAGCCAAGCGCCTGCTGGAAGTGCCGCTGACGCTGCCGGCCTACGAGATGATCCTGAAAGCCGCCCACAGCTTCAACATGCTGGACGCGCGCGGCGCGATTTCGGTAACCGAGCGCGCCGCCTACATCGGCCGCATCCGCAATCTGTCGCGCGGCGTGGCACAGGCATATTACGAGTCGCGCGAAAAACTCGGCTTCCCGATGTGCGGCGACGCCCGCCAGGCGGCCTGAAGCCGGCAGCACGGGCGCAAGCTGCGCCCGCCCCACTCACCCGATATCCGCTTCCCGGGCCAACCGGAAGCATGGCAAAAAAATGAACCAGACACTGTTAGTCGAACTGCTTACCGAAGAACTGCCGCCGAAAGCGCTGGCCAAACTGGGCGATGCGTTCGCCGCCGGAATTGCCGGCGGCCTGCAGGCGCGCGATTTCCTCGACGCCGGCGCGCTCGCCACCACCTTTGCCTCGCCGCGCCGGCTGGCGGTCGCGATCACCAATGTGCGCGCCACCTCGCCGGACAAATCGCTGCGCGAAAAAGTGTTGCCGGTCGCAGTCGCGCTCGACGCCGCCGGCCAGCCCAGCGCACCGCTGGCCAAGAAACTGGCCGCGATGGGCTTTGACATCGGCATCGATGCGCTGGAGCGGGCGCCGGACGGCAAGTCCGAAAGCTTTTTCTACACCCACACGGTGCCGGGTTCGGCATTGCACAGCGCTCTGCAGGCGGCGCTGGACGACGCAATCGCCAAATTGCCGATCCCGAAACTGATGAGTTACCAGCGCCCGGACGGCAGCACCGTGCAATTCGTGCGGCCGGTGCACCGGATTGTCGCGCTGCACGGCAACACTGTGGTGCCGCTGGCAGCGCTTGGCCTGGCTGCCGGCGCGCAGACGCTCGGCCACCGTTTCCTGAGCGCCGGCGAAATCAGCATCCCCGATGCAGACAGCTACGCCGCCACGCTGGAAGCGCAAGGCAAGGTGATCGCCAACCCCGCCGCCCGCAAGGAAAAAATCCGCGCGGCGCTGCAGGACAAGGCCGGCGACGACCGCGTGCTGATGCCGGAAAGCCTGCTCGACGAAGTCGCCGCGCTGGTCGAATGGCCGGTGGTCTACGAATGCCATTTCGAGCCGCAATTCCTGAGCGTACCGCAAGAATGCCTGATCCTGACCATGCAGACCAACCAGAAATACTTTGCGCTGACCGATGGCCACGGCAAATTGCGTTCGCGCTTTCTGATCGTCTCCAATCTCGAAACCGCCGACGCCCAGCACATCATCGGCGGCAACGAGCGGGTGGTGCGGCCGCGCCTGTCGGACGCCAAGTTCTTCTTCGAGCAGGACCAGAAAAAGACCCTGGCCGCGCGCCTGCCGGGCCTGGCCAACGTGGTGTACCACAACAAGCTCGGCACCCAGGCCGAACGCACCGAGCGCGTCAGGACCCTGGCCGGCCAGATTGCGCAGGCGCTCGGCGCCGACGTCGCGCTGGCCGAACGCGGCGCGCTGCTGGCGAAAACCGACCTGCTGACCGACATGGTGGGCGAATTCCCCGAGCTGCAGGGCATCATGGGCACCTACTATGCGCGCCACGACGGCGAGCACGAGGAAGTCGCGCTGGCCGCCAGCGAACATTACCAGCCGCGCTTTGCCGGCGACGCGCTGCCGTCCACCCGGACCGGCACTGCGGTGGCGCTGGCCGACAAGCTGGAAACCCTGGTCGGCATCTGGGGCATCGGCCTGCACCCGACCGGCGACAAGGACCCGTTTGCGCTGCGCCGCCATGCGCTGGGCATCCTGCGCATGCTGCTGGAAAAACGCCTGCCGCTGTCGATCCACGCGCTGCTGTCGAACAGCGCCGAACTGTTCGCCTACAACGCCCACTTCAAGCTCGCCACCGCCGACATCACCGCCTTCCTGCTGGACCGCCTGCGCGGCCTGCTGCGCGAACGCGGCTTCACGCCGAACGAAATCGAAGCGGTGGTGGCGCACAACCCGGACACGCTGGACAACATCGTCGAGCGGCTGGAAGCGGTGCAAGCCTTCGCCGCGCTGCCGCAGGCAGCCTCGCTGGCAGCCGCCAACAAGCGCATCACCAACATCCTGAAGAAAACCGAGATCGCGCCCGGCGCAGTGCAGCCCGGCTTGCTGCGCGAGGCTGCCGAACAGGCGCTGCACGCCGCCATGACCGCCTTGCAGCCGCAGGTCGACAGCGCCTTCGCCGCCGGCGACTTCACCCGTACGCTGCAACTGCTGGCCGAGCTGCGCGACGCCGTCGATGCCTTCTTCGACGCGGTGATGGTGATGGCCGACGACCTGCAACTGCGCAATAACCGCATCGCGCTGCTGGCCGCATTGCACGCGACGATGAACCGGGTGGCCGACATCTCGAAACTGGCTTAAGCGAAGGATGGCGCGATGAAACTGATCATCCTCGACCGCGACGGCGTCATCAACTTCGACTCCGACAGCTTCATCAAGTCGGCCGACGAATGGCGGCCGATCCCCGGCTCGCTGGAGGCGATCGCGCGCCTGAACCAGGCCGGCTACCGGGTGGTGGTCTGCACCAACCAGTCCGGCATCGCGCGCGGCCTGTTCAACATGAATGCGCTGAATGCGATACACCAGAAGATGCATCTGGCGGCGCAGGAAGTCGGGGCCGAGATCGATGCGATTTTCTTTTGCCCGCATGCGGCCAGCGACAATTGCGACTGCCGCAAGCCGAAAGCCGGCATGCTTCTGGAAATCGCCCGGCGCTACGACATCAGCCTGAAAGGGGTTCCCAACGTCGGCGATTCGCTGCGCGACCTGCAGGCCGGCTTCATTTGCGGCTGCATCCCGCATCTGGTGCTAACCGGCAAGGGCAGCAAAACCCAGGCCGATGACGGCCTGCCGCCGGATACCCTGATCTACCCGGACCTGGCGGCGGCAGTCGATGCGCTGCTCGACGCTGCCGATGCCAGGGCCGCTGCAGTCTCCGCCTGAACCGTCATGGTGCAATACCGTGACC
>NZ_AVCC01000077.1 GCF_000622895.1 Herminiimonas sp. CN | reverse complement strand
CCAACATACTAATTTTTGCGTCTTTTGTCATCGTGTCCCGCTTACTTTCGTTTGCTTTCCAATCCAGGTGCGATGCCACTCACTTTGAGTGCCAGCCCATTCGGATAACGCATATCCACACTTTCAATCCGGTTCTGCAACAGCGCTGCCAATTGCGGATAAATATTTACAAACCGATCGACACGTTCGCGCATCATGGCCTTGTCCTGCTCCCGTCCCAATTCCAGCGCGATACCGTTATCGAGCTTCACGCTCCATGCATAGCGATCCGACAGCCGTATCGATTCCGGCGCAAGCCTTAGCGGTGCAAACCACTGCTTGAACTCATCAAAACGCGCAATCACTTCCTTTTCAGCCCCTTCCGGCCCATTAAACTCAGGCAGATCGCCATTTTCTTCAGCCTCGGCCAGATTGGCCGTAAACACATCGCCCTTGACTGAGACCAGCCGACCGTTTTCGCCCCAGGTTCCCAGCGGTTCGTGCTCCTCAACCGACACCACCAGCTTGTTCGGCCATTCCCGGCGCACTGTCGCTTTGCGCACCCAGGGCACGCTCTCGAAAGCCATGCGCACCGCATCCAGGTTGGCGGTGAAAAAATTCCCCTGGATCCTCGAGATCGCCGCTCCTTTTACCGTCAGCCGATTCACATGCTGCAACTGCATCGCGTCTGCGCTCTCCACCCTGATTGCCTTCAAGGTAAACATCGGCCGCTGCGTCAGCCAGAAAATACCGGCAGAGAACAATAGCAATGCGAACACTGCAAACAGTGTGCTGGCTATCGCATTGAGCGTCTTGATCTCTTGCCACATAATCTTTGCAGTTCCCCGTTTACCGTCGCTTAACGCGCAATCCAGTCAATCGATGGCGTCAGGTCGAGCGCAGCAGAACGCAATATTTCAACGCATAAATCCTCATAATCAAGGCCGGTTACTTTCGCCGACATCGGCACCAGAGAGTGTCCCGTCATGCCGGGAGAGGTATTCATTTCCAGCAGAAACGGCTTGTTATCCGCAGCGCGCACCATTACATCTGCCCTGCTCCAGCCGCGACAACCGAGCGCACGATAGCTTGCCAGCGCCAGTTCCTGAATGGCCCGCTCCTGTTCCGCCGGCAAGCCGCAGGGACAGAGATATTGGGTATCGTTGGAAAAATACTTGTTCTGGTAATCGTAATTCGCATCGGGCGCAATGATGCGGATGACCGGCAAGGCTTTCGCCTGTTCGCCATACCCCAGAATCGGACAGGTCAACTCCATCCCGGAAATAAATTCCTCCGCCATCACAGCGCTGTCGTATTTGGCGGCCAGTGCAAAGGCAGCAGGCAATTGCCCAGCCTGCGTGACCTTGGTCAGGCCGAGCGTGGATCCCTCATGCGCAGGCTTGACAATCAACGGCAAACCAAGCGCCGCGATCACCGCATCCCAATTGCTCTGCGCTGTCAGCATCTCGAATTTCGGCGTTGCCAGCGCGCTCGCCATCCAAACCCGCTTGGTCATGGCTTTATCCATCGCGATCGATGACGCCAATACGCCCGGCCCTGTATACGGAATGCCAAGCTGTTCCAAGGCGCCTTGCAAGGTGCCGTCCTCGCCGTAACGGCCATGCAATGCAATGAATACGCGCTCGAATTTTTCAGCGGCCAATTCTGCCAGGCTACGCTCGGCCGGATCGAATCCATGGGCATCGACTCCCTTGCTCACCAGCGCCTGGAGCACTCCTGCTCCCGACATCAACGACACTTCGCGTTCAGCCGAACGGCCGCCGAACAAGACGCCGACCCTGCCGAATTCCTTGATCATGCCCGGCTCACCCATGACGCACTCCTTGCACCAGTTTTCCAGGGATGCCGCCGATGGAACCCGCTCCCATCATGATCACGACATCGCCATCCCGGGCAAAATTCATGATAGTTTCCGGCATCGCATTGATATCCTCGACAAATATCGGCTCCACCTTGCCGGCGACGCGCATCGCGCGCGCCAGCGCACGGCCATCGGCTGCGACAATCGGCTGCTCTCCTGCGGCGTACACCTCGGTCAGCACCAAGGCATCGGCGGTGGACAAAACGCGCACGAAATCCTCGAACAGGTCGCGCGTGCGAGTAAATCGATGCGGCTGAAAGGCCAGAACCAGACGGCGCCCCGGATAAGCGCCGCGTGCCGCTGCGAGGGTTGCCGCCATTTCAGCCGGATGGTGTCCATAATCATCCACTAATGAAAAACTGCCGCCGGATTTGCCATCGACATCGGCCAGGGCGATTTGGCCATGACGCGTAAAACGACGGCCGACGCCGTTAAATTCCTTTAATGCTTTTTGCGTCGCGCTGTCGGCCACACTCAACTCGCGGGCAATCACGATGGCAGCGCAGGCATTCTGAATATTGTGCATGCCGGGCTGGTTCAGGGTCACCATCATCGGCGCGTAGTCTTCCTGCAGCACCGTGAATTGCATCTGTTCGCCAACGGCCCTGGCATCGACTGCGCGCACCTGGGCGTTTTCATGGAAGCCGTAAGTCACGATAGGCTTCGAAACGAAAGGCATGATCTCGCGCACATTCGGATCGTCAAGGCACAGCACCGCGACGCCATAAAAAGGCAAGTGCTCTGTAAACTGAATGAAGGCCTGCTTGAGTTTTGCAAAATCGTGACCGTATGTTTCCATATGATCAGCATCAATATTGGTGATGACTTCAATCACCGGCAGCAAATTCAGGAAGGACGCATCCGATTCGTCTGCTTCGGCCACAATGAAGTCGCCGGAGCCCAGTTTGGCATTGGCGCCGGCGCTATTCAAACGACCGCCGATAACGAAAGTCGGGTCCAAGCCGCCTTCTGCCAGGACGCTGGCGACCAGACTGGTAGTGGTGGTCTTGCCGTGCGTGCCGGCGATTGCAATACCGCGTTTCAAACGCATCAACTCGGCCAGCATCATGGCCCGGGGCACAATCGGTATGCTTTTCTGGCGCGCCGCCAGTACTTCCGGGTTATCCGCCTTTACCGCAGTTGACGTAACGATTGCATCGGCTTTATCGATATTCTCGGCCGCATGGCCGAGGCTGATGTGTGCGCCCAGCCCGGCCAGTCGCTGAGTCGCAGCATTGCTGCCGAGATCCGAGCCGGTAATGGTATATCCGAGATTAAGCAGCACCTCGGCAATGCCGCTCATGCCTGAGCCGCCGATTCCTACAAAATGAATGTTCTTTACTTTATGTTTCATGCCTTGCTCGCCAATTCTTCCAATACATCCGCAATCATTTCATTTGCATCCCGCCGGCCGATTGCGTAAGCAGCCAGCGCCATCGTCAGACACTCCCTGCGCGTCAAGGTTTGCAGCAATACGGATAAATTTTCTGCCGTCATTTCGCCCTGCGGCTGATGGATTGCCGCGTGTTGCAGCGCCATCCACTGGGCATTCGCGAGCTGATGCGATGTCGTCGATACGATCAACGGCACCAGCACGCTTGCCACTCCGGCTGCAGTCAGCTCGGACAATGTGATGGCGCCGGAGCGGCAAATCACCAGATCGGCGTCCGCATAGCGCCGTGGCATGTCATCGATGAAATCCACTACCTCTGCCTGCACTTGCGCAGCAGCATAAGCGGCCCGCAATGCATCAATATGTTTCTTGCCGGACTGATGTGTAACTATCGGCCGCAACTCGACCGGAATCAGCGCCAATGCTGCGGGCAGGCAATCGTTCAAGACCTTTGCCCCCAAGCTGCCGCCCACCACCAGAATCCTGAGCGGCCCGCTGCGCGCCGCATAACGCTGCTCGGGAACCGGCAAAGCGATGATTTCCTGGCGCACCGGATTGCCAGTTACCACAGCCTTGCCGGCCGCATTGCCAAAATTTGCAGGAAAACCGAACAGCACCCGCTTTGCCATTGGCACCAGCGCCTTGTTCGACAACAACAGCGCTGCATCCGCATTCACCAGGACCAGCGGAATCCGGCGCACGGCCGCGACTACGCCGCCGGGCACCGTCACATAGCCGCCCATGCCGAGTACCACGTTCGGTTTGCGGCGACCGAGGACCCGATAGCAGGACACGAAACTTGCAAGCAACCTGAATGCGCCGCGCAAACCATGCATCGCCCCTTTGCCGCGCAATCCGGCGAAATCGATGCTGTCCATAACGATTCCCTGCCGGGGCACGATATCCTGCTCCATGCCATGTGCGGTGCCGAGCCAGGACACCTGCCAGCCGCGCGCGCGCATGGTCTGCGCGATCGCCAGCCCGGGGAAAATATGGCCGCCGGTGCCCGCTGCCATGATGATCAGTCGTTTCGGGCTCGTCATATGCGGCCTCCGCGCATCAGAACCCTGTTCTCGTAATCGATACGCAGCAGAATTGCCAAGCCGACACAATTGATCAGCACACCTGAGCCGCCATAGCTCATCAACGGCAAGGTCAGGCCTTTGGTCGGCAGCAAGCCTAGATTGACACCCATATTGATGAAAGTCTGGACGCCGATCCAGATCCCGACCCCTTTCGCAACCAATCCGGCAAAAGTCAAGTCGAGAGCAATGGCCTGGCGACCGATCTCGAAAGCGCGTTTGATGATCCAGTAGAACATCATCACAACCAGCAATACACCGGCAAAACCCAGCTCCTCACCAATCACCGCCATTAAAAAATCGGTGTGCGCTTCCGGCAAATAATGCAGTTTCTCGACACTGCCGCCGAGGCCGACGCCAAACAATTCGCCGCGCCCGAAAGCAATCAGCGAATGCGACAGCTGATACGCCTTGCCTAATGCATTTTCTTCGACCCAAGGATTCAGATAGGCAAAAATCCTCTCGCGCCGCCATGGCGATAATATGATTACCAAACTGAAAATTCCCACCAGGGTGGCGCCGATGCCGCTGAACCAGACGCCATTGATGCCGCCCAAAAATAAAATACCCATCGCGATGCAGACGATGACGCCGAACGCACCCAGATCCGGCTCCAGCAACAATAGCAGGCCGACAATCGCCACCGCACCCGCCATCGGCAGAAAACCCTTCTTCAATTTATGCATGAATTGCTGCTTGCGCACTGTGTAATCCGCTGCATACAGCACGACGAAAAGCTTCATTAATTCCGACGGCTGCAAATTGAAAACTTTAAATGAAAGCCAGCGTTTTGCGCCATTCACGCCTTTGCCAACGCCAGGCACCAACACCAGTATCAACAGCACCAAAGTGATGACGAACAGATGCGGCGCCCAGCGCTGCCAGGTACTGACCGGCACCCGAAACACCACCAAACCGCAGCACAGGGAGGCAGCCACGAAGATCGTCTGCCTGATCAGAAAGTGACTATTCTTGTAGCTCGCATATTTAGGCGAATCAGGCAAGGAAATGGAGGCGGAATATACCATCACCATGCCGAACAACATCAGCAACACCACCACCCAGACCAATGGCTGATCGTATTCCATCATTTTTGATCGTTGCGGCAAGCCCTTCATCGGTTCTTTGGCGGAGGCAAATCCAAGCCATGTCATGATGGCTGGCAAGGCGGTCCTCATGCAATCACCTCGCCACGGGACAGGCCGATTTCCCTGACTGCATCGACAAACACCTGAGCCCGGTGCGCATAATTGGCAAACATGTCGAGACTGGCGCAGGCCGGAGACAGCAAAACCGCATCGCCTGGCTGTGCGACCACGGCAGCGCGCTGCACCGCATCGTCCAAGCTGGCGCAATCGCAAAGATCAATGGCCGTTGCACTCAGCGCTGAGCGCAGGATAGGTGCGTCCTTGCCAATCAGGAACACGGCACGGACATGTTTTGCGACCGGTTCCGCCAGGCTTGAAAAATCCTGCCCCTTACCATCGCCGCCAGCAATCAATACCAGCCGGTGGCTACCCTGCTGCGATCCCAACCCATTCAGCGCCGCCACCGTTGCGCCGACATTGGTGCCCTTGCTGTCGTCGTAGTATTTGACTGCGCCGATGGTAGCAATCAATTCAACCCGATGCGGCTCACCCCGGTATTCACGCAGGCCGTGCAATAGCGAGGAGAGCGGCAAACCGATGGCACGACACAAGGCCAATGCGGCGAGTGCATTCAGAGCATTGTGCTGACCGCGGATATTGAGCGCATCGGTCGGCATCAGACGGCTGACCACTGCCGGCAAGGCAGTGCTATGATTTTTCTTGCGGCGCTTCTCTTCCTCCTCGGCCGCCACCGCGACCGACAGCCATTGCACGCCGCGCTCATCCAGCAAGCCAAAATCGCCGGCTTGGGTTGGCGCATCGGCACCGAAGGTTATCGTTGGTGCTTGTGCACTTGCAAGGCCCATGACCGCCGCATCGTCACGATTCAATACGCGCACGGTATCGGCGCCGAATATTCGCGCTTTATCTGAGACATACGCCGCCATGCTGCCATGCCAGTCAAGATGATCCTGCGTGATATTCAGTACGGTTGCCGCATCAGCCTGCAGGCTGCAAGTCGTATGCAACTGGAAGCTTGACAATTCCAGCACCCACACCTGCGGCAGATCATCCCGCTCGATGGTCTCGCGCAAGACATCCAATGCAGACGGACTGATATTGCCGGCCACACAGGTCGACCAGCCGGCACGCTTGCACAACAGGCCCACCATGCTGGTTACCGTGGTTTTGCCATTGGTACCCGTGATTGCAATCAGTTTGGGCGCATAGCTTTTATCTTGTTGCAGTTGTGCCAACCCCTGGGCAAAAAACTCGATCTCGCCCCAGACCGGGATCTCCCGTGCTTGTGCTGCCGGCATGATCTCGGACAACTCGCCCTGCGGCGACAAGCCCGGACTGACAGCGACCACATCGATGCCGGCCAAAAGGTTGGCACTGAAAGTCGAACCCCCGATGAACTCCACTGTCGGCAGGATTTCCCGCAAGGCGGACAAGCGTTGCGGCGCTGCACGGGTATCTGCAACGCGCAGCAATGCACCGCAGCGATGCAGCCATTGCGCCATTGCAAGGCCGGACTCTCCCAGCCCCAGCACCAGAACGTGTTTTCCGTCGTAATTCATCAGCGCAATTTCAAGGTAGACAAGCCGAACAGCACCAGCATCATCGAGATAATCCAGAATCGCACCACGACCTGGGTTTCTTTCCAGCCTTTTTGCTCATAGTGATGATGCAATGGTGCCATCAACAGGATGCGGCGGCCGGTACCGTAGCGCCGCTTGGTAAGCTTGAAATAGGTAACCTGCAGCATCACCGACAGGGTTTCCACGACGAAAATTCCGCCCATGATGAAGAGCACGATCTCCTGCCGCACGATGACGGCAATCGTACCCAGCGCGCCGCCCAAGGCAAGTGCGCCGACATCCCCCATGAACACTTGCGCCGGGTGCGCGTTATACCAGAGGAAAGCCAGACCGGCACCGGTCATCGCGCCGCAGAAAATCAGCAACTCCCCCGCACCAGGGATATGCGGGATGAGCAGATATCTGGAATAACTGGCGCTGCCGGTCAGGTAAGCAAATATCCCCAGCGCAGTGCCCACCATTACGGTCGGCATGATCGCGAGCCCGTCCAGGCCGTCGGTCAGATTTACCGCATTGCTGGTGCCGACGATGACGAAATACGTCAACCCAATGAAACCCCACACCCCCAGCGGATAACTGACGGTCTTGAAAAACGGCACGATCAGATCCGCCTTCGGAGGCAGGTCCAGGCTGAACCCGGACTGCACCCACGCGACGAACAGATTCCAAACCTGGCTGTTGGTTGGCGCCGATACCGAAAACGCCAGATACAGCGCGGCGACGATGCCGATCAGGGATTGCCAAAAATACTTTTCCTTCGAGGACATCCCCTTCGGATCCTTGTAGACCACCTTGCGGTAATCATCGACCCAGCCAACCGCGCCGAAGCCGAGCGTCACCACCAGCACCGCCCAAATGAAACGATTGCTCAGATCGGCCCACAGCAAAGTCGACACCGCAATCGCAATCAGGATCAGCACACCGCCCATGGTCGGCGTACCGGTCTTGACCAGATGCGTCTGCGGGCCGTCGGTACGCACTGCCTGGCCGACCTTCAACCGTGCCAGCATCCGTATTACCGGAGGACCGGCAATCAAACCGATCGCCAACGAGGTCATCGTCGCGAACACGGCACGAAATGTAATGAAATTGAATACGCGCAGAAAGCTTATATCCTGCTTGAATGATTCTGCTAGCCAGAGCAACATGTCAATGGCTCTCCTTTATCTGTTCTTGCGCCAGATGGCGCACCGTTCGTTCCATTTTCATGAACCGCGAGCCTTTCACCAATACCGTTGCAGCAGGAACCAGAATGGCTTCCAGCGCAGCGTTCAAAGCCTCAATGCTGTCGAAGTGTGTTGCTCCCGCGCCGAATGTACTCGCGGTATGGCGGGCAAGCGCGCCGAAAGTCATCACATGCTCGATACCGCAGCCGCGGGCATATTCTCCAATCTCTTCGTGGAACTGCCGGCCGTCGTTGCCGACCTCCCCCATATCGCCCAATACCAGCGCTCTGGGGGGAGTCGCTTGCGCCAGCACGTCGATGGCGGCCCGCACCGAATCGGGATTCGCATTATAAGTATCGTCAATGATGACTGCACCGCTGCGGGCAGTTTTGCGCTGGAGGCGGCCATTCACCGGCGCGAATGCGGCCAAACCGCGCACAATGGCTTCAGTGCCGACACCGATTGCCAAGCTGCACGCTATCGCCGCCAGGGCATTACGTACATTGTGCGTACCGGCAGCCGCCAGCGCGATGTCGAAGCGGTGCCGGCCTGCCGTGACTGACAAATCATTGCCGAATGCGTTCGGCCGGTAAGAGCAAGTTACATCGGCATCGGCGGAAAATCCGAAGGTCACGATCTCTCTTTGCCCAATCGCCGTAGCGTACTCGCGCCAGAGCGGCGTATAGGGGTCGTCGGCGGGAAATACCGCAATGCCATCGGCTGGCAGAGTGGAAATTACCGCGCCATTTTCCTTTGCAACAGCCTCCACGCTTTCCATGAATTCCTGATGCTCGCGCTGCGCATTGTTTACCAAGCCGAGCGTCGGTTGCGCAATCGATGCCAGCAGGGCGATCTCGCCCGGGTGGTTCATGCCCAGTTCGACCACGGCGGCACGATGCGCTGCCGTCATGCGCAATAGGGTCAGCGGCACGCCGATGTCGTTGTTCAGGTTGCCGCGCGTGGCCAGGTAATGCTCGGCGCCGAATTGCGCGGCCAGAATCGAAGCGATCATTTCCTTGACCGTGGTTTTTCCATTGCTGCCGGTGACGCCGATTACCGGCACATGAAACTGCCGTCGCCAGTAGCCTGCGATTTCGCCCAGCGCAATACGGGTATCCGGCACGATCAGCGCCGGGATTGCCAAGCCTGCCGGCATGCGCTCCACCACTACTGCCGATACGCCTCGTGCGACCACATCGGTAAGAAAATCATGCGCATCGAAATGCTCGCCGCGCAAAGCCACGAACAAGTTGCCAGGACTGACATTGCGGCTATCGGTGGTCACGCCGTCAAACATCGCATCGCCGGTGGCGTGTGCGCCTGAAAGCCTGGATTGCAACGCAAGCAACGATGATTTCATCAGGCGCCTCCCTTCATCGTGGCGCGCGCAGCCAGGGCCAGGGCCGCATGATCGGCATCGGAAAACGCCAGCTTCTTGCCCATCACTTCCTGGTACGCCTCGTGCCCCTTGCCGGCCAGCAGCACCACATCGTGCTTTGCAGCGTGCTTGACCGCCCACAAAATTGCCGCAGCCCGGTCCTCGGTCACGTGGTGCGGCGTTTTTTCCGCCGCCAGGCCTGCCATGATTTGCTCGATGATGGCAGCAGGATTCTCGCTGCGCGGATTGTCGCTGGTGACCACCACCTGATCGGCCAGCGCAGACACTGCACCCATTTGCGCACGCTTGCCGGGGTCGCGATCGCCGCCGCAACCGAACAGACACCACAACTGGCCATGACGCTGCTGTGCCACCTGGCGCAAGGTCAATAATGTTTTCTCCAATGCATCCGGAGTGTGGGCGTAATCGATAACGACCAACGGAGCGTCGTTGCCGCCAAGCTGCTGCATGCGTCCCGGCACTGCGGTCAGCAGTTCAATGGCCTGCACCGCAGCACGCCAGGCGGTGCCCTTCACAAGCAATGCGCCCAGAACGCCCAGAACATTGCTGACATTGAACAAGCCTACCAGCTGCGTTCTGATCGTTCCGCTGCCGAAAGGCGATTCAACCTGAAATGCGGTACCGGCATGACTGCTGCGGATGTTGAACGCACGCAAGGTCGATATGCCCTCAAGCGCCGCGTCGCAGACCGTGTATCCAATCAATGACGCCAGCGTCCGGCCCTGCAGACGCTGGGCCAGCCGCAATCCCATCGGGTCGTCCAGATTGACGATTGCGTGCTGCAATCCGTCCCAATCAAACAAGGCGGTCTTAGCCGATTCATAAGCTGCCATATCGCCATGATAATCAAGATGATCGCGCGTCAGATTGGTAAATATGGCTGCATCAAAATGCATGCCATTCAAGCGTCCTTGCTCAAGCCCGATCGAGGATGCCTCGATCGCCACTGCATGAACGCCGGCAGCGCGCAGTTGCGCCAGCCTGCGTTGCAACATTACCGCGTCGGGCGTGGTGTAACCGGTCATGTCGGAAGTGTCGCAGGTGCCGCGCTGATAAATGCCGATGCCGAGAGTCCCGATCACCGCCACAGGCTCGCCCAGCCGTGACAAGGCATTTGCCAGCCATTGCGTGCATGAAGTCTTGCCATTGGTGCCGGTCACGGCCACTGTGAACATGCCAGCGTCCGGCTTGCTGTAATACGCGCTGGCAATTTCGCCCGCTGTATTTTTCAAACCGAAAACTCCCAGATGCGGCACCGACCATCCCGCATCCCAGTTCCAGCCGGACGATTCATGGACCACCGCGCCCGCACCCATCTGAATTGCCTGCGCAATGAATTCCCGGCCATCGGCGGCGTCGCCGGGATAAGCGAAAAACACATCGCCTTTGGCGATGGAGCGCGAATCGGAATGCAGCTGCGCTGTTGACGCCACCTGCCGCTGCAACCAGGCAAGTATCTTGGAAGTTGATGATTGTGTATTCGGCATCACATACTTTCGGCAATGCCGTCGGCAGGAATAATGATATTCGTCACGCTGGAATCGGGCCTGACATTCAAGGCCCGCAAGGCACTGGCGGCAACAGCTGAAAATACCGGAGCTGCAACGCCGCCGCCGAAATGGCTGCCGTTGGAAGGCTCATCCAGCATCACAGCAATAATGATGCGCGGCGCGGATACCGGAGCAAAACCGACGAACGATGATACGTATTTCCTGACATATTTGCCGTCGACGATTTTATAGGCGGTCCCGGTTTTTCCAGCCACCCGATAACCGGGCACCTGCGCTTTCGGCGCTGTGCCGTTTGGGCCTGCGGCGGCCTCCAGCATGGCACGTATCTGCAGCGCGGTTTTCTCGGAAATAATTCTTTGACCCGGCACTTGCCGGTTCGGTTGCCCGGCAATTTTCTCCAGGGACAACGGTGCGATTTCGCCATTGCGGGCAAAAATCATATAAGCATGCGCCAACTGCATCAGCGAAACCGAAATGCCATGTCCGTAACTCATGGTAGCCTGCTCGATCGGGCGCCACGACTTGAATGGCCGTACGCGGCCGGCAACCCGTCCCGGAAAGCTGAATTTCGGCTGCTGGCCAAAACCGACGCTGGTAAACATTTCCCACATTTCCTGGGGCTGCATTTGCAGCGCAATCTTTGCGGTCCCGATATTCGAGGATTTTTCGATAATTTGCGAAATAGTCAGCAAGCCCAACGGGTGCGCATCGCCGATGGTTGCGGTGCCGATGGTCAGCCTGCCGGGCGCTGTCTGAACCGTTGTTTCGGGAGTGATGCGCTTGGTCTCCAGCGCCAAAGCTATCGTAAACGGCTTCATGGTCGAGCCGGGCTCGAAGGTGTCGGTCAGAACCCGGTTGCGCAACTGGGCTCCGGTCAATATCCGGCGGTCATTCGGGTTATAACTCGGCAAATTGGCCAGCGCCAGAATTTCACCGGTCCGGGCATCCAGCACCACTATGCCGCCAGCCTTGGCCTTATTCAGATCGACTGCCGCCTTCAATTGCGAATAGGCGATGTACTGGATCTTGCTGTCGATCGAAAGCGCCAGGTCCTTGCCGTCATGCGGCTCGCGAATCGAGCCGACATCCTCGACGATGCGCCCCAGCCGATCCCTGATCACGCGCCGGCTGCCCGTCTTGCCGACCAACGTCTTCTGGGATGCGAGTTCCATGCCTTCCTGACCGACATCCTCGACATTGGTAAAACCGACAACATGCGCCATCACCTCGCCTTCCGGATAAAAACGCTTGTATTCCTTGCGGGTCTGGATGCCATCGATGCCCAAGGCAAGAATCTTGTCGGTAACTTCTGGCTCGACCTGGCGCTTCAGATAAACAAAACCGCGATCCGAATCAAGTTTCTTGCGCAAGTCGCCTTCGCTCATTTCAAGCAAGCTGGCCAGACTGCGCAGCTTTTCCGCTGGCGCCTGCAGGACGTCATCCGGAATCGCCCAGACTGCCTTGACCGGGACGCTGGAGGCCAGCACATGTCCGTCGCGATCGGTAATTTTGCCGCGCGTGGCGGGCAATTCAAGGGTGCGCTCGTAACGTGACGCGCCCTGTTTTTGCAAAAATTCGGTAGACATGCCCTGCAGCCATAGCGCCCGGCCAACCAGGGTCAGAAAAGAGGCAAACAACACGAACAGCACCAGCTTCGAGCGCCAGGCCGGCAATGACATCTTCAGCACCGGGCTGGTTGAGAACGGTACGCCCCTGGCGGCTGCGGTGCGGCTGGCAGGGCGGCTCATTTGCCCTCCACGGTCAGGTATTGGGTACTGGCTGGCGTCAACGGGACCATCTTCAAATCGCGCCTTGCAGCCAACTCGATGCGCGCATGCTTGCCCAGCGTGGATTGATCAAGTTGCAACTGGGCCCACTGCACATTCAGCAGCTTTGCCTGGGACTGCGCGCGCCCCAGCTCGACATACAAGCGGCGCGCGTGATATTGCGCGTTTACCAGCGACAGCGCACACACGACCAGCACAGCCGTGATGACGCTGTTGATGCGCCCGCTCACTGGACCCCCCCGGCCGCCGGGGCGTCAGGCAGGCGCATACCGACCCGCATGATCGCAGAGCGCGCACGCGGGTTGCCATGAATTTCGGTTTCAGTGGGTTTTATTTTCGACATCAGACGCATTTGCGGCTGCGGCAAATCGACCGCGCGTATCGGCAAACGGCGATCCGGCTGCCGGACATTGGCTTTGGCGGCCATGAAACGCTTGACGATGCGGTCTTCCAGCGAATGGAAGCTGATTACCGCCAGCCTGGCGTTCGGCGCCAGATACTGGAATGCCTGGCTTAATCCAGTTTCAAGTTCTTCAAGCTCCTGATTGATGAAAATCCGTATAGCCTGAAAGGTCCGGGTTGCCGGATCCTTACCCTTCTCGCGAGTTTTGACTGCCCTTGCCACGATCGCGGCAAGCTGTCGTGTGGTTGAAATTGGTTCGACTGCCCGGCCAGCAACAATCGCCTTTGCAATCTGAAAAGCAAACCGTTCTTCCCCATATTCGCGTATCACCTTTTCAATTTTCTGTTCCGACTCAACCGCCAGCCAGTCTGCTGCCGAGATGCCGCGCGTGCTATCCATGCGCATATCGAGCGGGCCGTCCAGCCTGAAACTAAAGCCTCGTGCGGCATCGTCAACTTGCGGCGACGAAATGCCCAAATCCAGCAAAACCCCATCCACCTGCGTAATTCCGCGCTGGGCTAAGACCGCCCCCATGGTGGCAAAACTGTCGTGAACAATCTCGAAACGCGGATCGGAAAATCCCTGTGCAGTGGCAATCGCCTGCGGATCCTTGTCAAACGCGATCAGGCGGCCCTTCGGCCCCAGGCGCTGCAAAATCCGGCTGCTGTGGCCGCCGCGTCCGAAAGTGCCGTCGACGTAGATGCCGTCCGCGCGCGCGCCCTCCAGCGCCAGCGCATCGACCGCTTCATTCAGCAGCACCGTGCGGTGCAGGTACTCTGGCACCGGTTGTATCGTCATCGCCGGCCCTTAAAACGAAAAATTACTCAATACGTCAGGCATGCCGGCCGCGATCGCCTGCGACTCGCTTTCGGCAAGTCTGGCCGCGTCCCACAGCTCAAAATGGCTGCCCATACCCAGCAACATGACGTCGCGCGTCAAACCCACTGCGTTGCGCAACTCGGGCGCCACCAGAATCCGGCCGGCAGAATCCATCTCCACATCGGAGGCATTACCCAGGAAGATGCGCTGCCAGGCGCGCGCCGACATCGGCCAAGCGGCAATCTGTTCGCGATGACTTTCCCATACCGGGCGCGGGAACAATAGCAGGCAGCCGTGCGGATGCTTGGTCAGCGTGACCCGGCCTTCGCACTGGACCGAGAGCGCGTCACGATGCCTGGCCGGGATGGACATCCGGCCTTTCGCATCGAGATTTAATGCTGACGCTCCCTGGAACACGATTATCAAATCCTTTTGGTTGTGATTTCCGGCAACGGCTTGCCGACTGTAAATTTATTACGGATATTCAGCAGAATTCCCACAAAA
>NZ_AVCC01000076.1 GCF_000622895.1 Herminiimonas sp. CN | reverse complement strand
GTACTTATTTTTTTGATGCTTGTCACCACATCAAAAAAAGCTAGTTTACAGCATCTTTTAAACCTTTGCCAGCTTTAAATTTAGGAACTTTAGCTGCTTTAATCTTGATAGATTCCCCTGTACGCGGGTTGCGGCCAGTGCGCGCAGCGCGTTTACCTACCGAGAATGTACCGAATCCAACCAGGGTGACAGACCCATTTTTTTTCAGCGTAGTTTTTACTGCAACAATCAACGCCTCCAATGCGCGTGTTGCTGCCGCCTTTGAAATATCTGCTGACTGGGCAATATGCTCGATTAGTTCAGTTTTATTCACTTAATCCCCCTAAAAGGTTGAATTCCGCAATAGTGCCATGCATCGTTTTTTCGTGCATCCATTGCGCTACAGAAAATCTGCAATCGGTATTAAAACAAGCCTTGAAGGCAGGTGTCAAGCGCTTTACCACTTAATCAATGCCAGATAATCCAGCGCTACCTATATTTAACAAATACGCGCATGGACCTGGAAATGCGAACGAAAATGCTTCTGTTATCAGGCACTTTCGTTCAGAACCAGTAGCTTAATGCTTGACAACACCTGTATCAGATTGGGCGCTTTTACCAGGAACAGCCGATACCGTTGCTTCATCGTCGGTTAGAGGCTCAGGATGCCGCTCTAAAGCTATCTCCAGAACCTTATCAATCCAGCGTACCGGAATGATTTCAAGCTTATTTTTGACATTATCAGGTATTTCAACCAAATCCTTGACATTCTGCTCCGGGATTAGCACCGTTTTTATCCCACCACGATGGGCTGCGAGCAACTTCTCTTTTAGGCCTCCAATAGGTAGCACTTCCCCTCGCAAAGTAATTTCACCTGTCATAGCAACGTCTGCACGTACCGGAATTCCTGTAAATATGGATACTAAGGCCGTCGTCATTGCGATGCCGGCGGAAGGGCCGTCTTTAGGGGTAGCGCCTTCTGGGACATGGATATGGATATCCGTTTTTTCGAAAATATCATTCTTGATGCCAAGGCTTTTTGCCCGATTACGCATCACGGAACGAGCTGCTTCTATGGATTCCTTCATTACATCGCCGAGGGTACCGGTGCGAATAACCCCGCCTTTGCCAGGCATTGCTACAGCTTCAATAGTCAACAATTCACCGCCAACCTCGGTCCAAGCCAGCCCAATTACCTGGCCAATTTGATTATCCTTTTCTGCCACGCCGTAATCGAAACGGCGAACACCCAGGAATTTATCTAAATTTTTTGCCGTAACGACAATCTTCTTGTCTTGTTTTTTGAGCAACAGCAACTTAACAACTTTACGGCAAATTTTTGAAATCTCGCGTTCCAGCGAACGCACCCCCGCCTCTCGGGTGTAATAACGAACGATATCGCGAAGAGCGGATTCGGCAACGCTGATTTCCTCATCCTTCAAGCCGTTATTCCTGATTTGTTTGGGCAGCAAGTATCGTTGCGCGATACTGGTTTTTTCATCTTCCGTATAACCGGACAAACGAATCACTTCCATCCTGTCGAGTAGTGCCGGTGGAATATTGTACGAGTTCGATGTGGCGACAAACATTACATCCGACAAATCGAAATCAACCTCGACGTAATGATCGGCAAATGTATGGTTTTGCTCGGGGTCAAGTACCTCCAGCAATGCCGAAGAAGGATCGCCCCTGAAATCCGCTCCCATTTTATCCACTTCATCAAGCAGGAATAATGGATTGCGTACACCTACCTTGGCAAGGCTTTGCAAAATCTTGCCCGGCATAGAGCCAATATACGTGCGGCGATGCCCACGAATCTCGGCCTCGTCTCTAACCCCGCCCAACGCCATGCGGACAAACTTCCGGTTTGTCGCGCGCGCAATCGACTGCCCGAGCGATGTTTTACCTACCCCAGGAGGGCCGACAAAGCAAAGAATCGGCGCTTTGAGCTTATCTACGCGTTGCTGTACAGCAAGATACTCAAGAATGCGCTCCTTAACCTTATCGAGGCCGTAATGATCATCTTCAAGGATTTTTTCGGCATTGGTCAAATCATTATTTACCTTGGATTTTTTCTTCCACGGCAAACCGACCAGAGTCTCGATAAAGTTACGCACAACCGTAGCTTCGGCCGACATTGGCGACATCAGTTTAAGTTTTTTGAGCTCACTCTGCGCTTTTTCGCGGGCGTCCTTAGGCATCTTTGCAGCGATGACTTTTTTCTCCAACTCATCGAAATCAGCGCCCTCCTCGCCTTCGCCCAATTCCTTCTGGATTGCCTTGACTTGCTCGTTCAGATAATACTCACGCTGGGACTTTTCCATTTGGCGCTTGACGCGCCCGCGAATACGCTTTTCCACCTGCAGGATATCAAGTTCACCTTCGAGTTGCCCCAGCAAATGTTCAAGGCGTTTCGCAACGCTGAATATCTCAAGGATGACTTGCTTTTGTTCAAGTTTCAAAGGCAAATGTGCAGCAACCGTATCGGCCAGCCGTCCAGCATCGTCAATGCCGGCCAATGATGTCAAAATTTCAGGGGGAATTTTTTTGTTCAGTTTTACATACTGATCAAATTGCTGAACGATCGTGCGACGCATCGCCTCCAGCTCGGAATCATCGCTGAGTTCGGATTCGATAGGAGTCAAATCGGCAATAAAATGCGTGTCCAACTCACTAATGTGATGAATCCTGGCACGCTGAGCCCCTTCCACAAGAACTTTTACAGTGCCATCAGGCAATTTCAGCATCTGCAATATGTTTGCTACGCAACCAATTTCATAAATATCTTCAGGTGACGGCTCATCCTTCGCCGCAGCCTTTTGCGCCGCAAGCATGATGCTTTTACCCTGCTCCATGGCAGCTTCTAATGCTTTGATTGATTTTGGCCGACCAACAAACAGCGGTATGACCATATGCGGGAAGACAACAACATCCCGCAACGGCAACAGCGGCAGTTGGCTTTGTTCAGTAAATGTGGGAGTCGTCATGGCAAGCCTTTTTAAATAAACCTGTTAGTGATGTTGGCGCAAGTGGCCAAAACACAAGCCCAGGAAAAACAAAAATCATCGTCAATGTGCAAAAAACCAATAAAAAAAAGCCACACGAGATTTCCCTCGGCGGCTTTGCGATTGAAGCCAGAATGATCATTGTTGCGTTAAATTGTACTGCTCTTACATGAGTCAGAAGCCGGCTTTGAGCGGAATTTATTATTTAGACGCCGAGGCCTTCGGTTGTTCATGATAAATCAGCAAAGGCTTGGCGCCATTCGTGATGGTGTTTTCATCAATAACCACTTTCGCCACATTCTGCTGATTCGGCAAATCGTACATGACATCAAGCAGCGCATGCTCAAGAATCGAGCGCAATCCACGCCGCCCCCGTTTTGCGGGCAATCGCTTTTTTGGCAATGGCGTGCAAAGCAGCTGGCCTGACCTCCAATTCAGTGCCTTCCATTTCGAGCAACTTTGAATATTGTTTGATCAGCGCATTCTTTGGTTCCACCAGAATACGTATCAGCGCATCTTCATTGAGTTCAGTCAAGGTGGCGACCACCGGAAGGCGCCCCACCAATTCCGGAATCAAGCCAAATTTAATCAGATCTTCCGGCTCAGCTTCCAGCAAGGCTTCACTGGAAATTTTCTGACCTTCGCTCTTTACCGTTGCAGAAAAGCCAATTCCGCTCTTGACTGCACGATTGGATATCACCTTCGCCAATCCATCGAATGCACCGCCGCAAATGAACATGATGTTCGTGGTGTCAATCTGTATGAAATCCTGGTTAGGATGCTTGCGCCCGCCTTGTGGCGGCACAGAAGCCATGGTGCCTTCGATCAGCTTCAACAGCGCTTGCTGTACGCCTTCTCCGGAAACATCACGCGTAATGGACGGATTGTCTGATTTACGTGAAATCTTGTCGATCTCGTCAATATAGACAATGCCTTTTTGCGCCTTTTCCACCTCATAATTACAGCTTTGCAACAATTTCTGAATAATATTCTCGACATCCTCACCAACATAACCGGCTTCAGTAAGCGTTGTTGCATCCGCCATAACGAAAGGTACATTCAGCATGCGCGCCAAGGTTTGCGCCAGCAAGGTTTTACCCGAACCGGTTGGCCCAATAAGCAAGATATTACTTTTTGCCAGTTCGACGTCATCCACTTTGCCCAAATGCTTGAGGCGTTTGTAGTGGTTATAGACAGCCACCGACAATATGCGTTTCGCGGTAGTTTGTCCGATAACGTATTGATCGAGCAGGTCACTGATTTCTTGCGGAGTAGGTAACGCAGATTTTTCGCCGCTGGCGGATTCGACGCTGACTGCCTCATCGTGAATGATGTCGTTGCATAAATCGATGCATTCATCGCAAATGAATACGGACGGACCGGCAATGAGTTTTTTAACCTCATGCTGGCTCTTGCCGCAAAATGAGCAATAGAGCAATTTTTCTACCGCTGGAGGTTTTTTTATCAGACATGTGGATCGTTCTATATAAATAATAGTTTCAGCTTGATATTACCCGCGAACTTCGAAATGTCATATCAGTTTAACCGGGTAACCACTGGATTATCAATAAAAAACGCCGAACGTCTTATCGTCCGGGCGTTTTCCTCGGGACTGTTCGTCACTCGCGGTTTATCAGTACTTTGTCGATCAAGCCGTATTCAACTGCAGCGTCAGCTGACATGAAATTATCCCGATCCGTATCCTTGCCGATTTGCTCAGTGGTTTTCCCTGTCTTTTCTGCCAGGATACCGTTCAATCTTTCACGCAGATAAAGAATCTCGCGCGCCTGGATTTCGATGTCCGACGCCTGCCCCTGAGCGCCGCCCAGAGGTTGATGGATCATGATGCGGGAATTAGGCAGGGAAAACCGTTTCCCTTTGGCGCCAGCAGCCAACAGGAAAGCCCCCATCGACGCCGCCATCCCGGTACATAGGGTTGACACATCGGATTTGATGAATTGCATCGTATCGTAGATTGCCATCCCGGCCGACACCGAGCCGCCTGGCGAATTAATGTACAGGGAAATATCCTTGTCCGGATTTTCGCTTTCCAGAAACAATAACTGGGCGACAATCAAATTCGCCATCTGGTCATTAACCGGCCCTACCATGAAAACCACACGTTCCTTCAACAGGCGCGAGTAAATATCGTAAGCGCGCTCGCCACGGCCGCTTTGCTCAACTACCATCGGCACCATACCGAGCATGTCTGTATCCAATGCGGATTTTCTGATAAAGCCTGTCATTTTCGCTCCATATGGAAAACGCTCAAGCATGTGCCTGAGCGGTGTTTGCAAGCGAATTATGCTTGCGCGTTATTGCCCATCAACTCATCAAACGCAACAGATTTTTCTGTCACTTTCGATTTACCGAGTACATAGTTGACGACATTCTCTTCCAATACAAGGGCTTCAACTTCGGATAAGCGGCGGCGGTCGCTGAAATAATACTTAACAACCTGCTGCGGGTCCTCGTAGCTTTGCGCAAAATCTTCTACCTGGGCCTTTACCTGTTCCGCAGTTGCCTGCAGCGCATTTTCCTTGACCACTTCGGCCAGGATCAGGCCCAGACGCACGCGCCGCTCTGCCTGTGCAGCAAACAATTCCGGAGGGAAAGGCATGTCCTTGGCATTCATGCCGCGCTGCGCCATATCCTGACGCGTCATTTCGATCAGACGCTCGACATCCTGATCGATCAGCGCTTTTGGCACATCCAATTCTGCAACCTTGATCAACGCATCCATCACGGCGTCCTTGTTTTTCGCCTTGATGCGGCCGGCGACTTCGCGCTCCAGATTCGCCTTGATATCTTCACGCATTTTCAGCATGTCGCCATCGACCACTCCGAGTGACTTTGCGAACTCTGAATTCAATTCCGGCAAATGCGCCCATTCGAGCTTTTTCAGGGTAATAGTAAATTCAGCAGTCTTGCCGGCGACATCCTTGCCGTGATAGTCGGCAGGGAACGATAGCGGGAAAGTTTTCGATTCACCAACTTTCAATCCGATTACCGCGGATTCAAACTCCGGCAGCATGCGGCCTTCGCCCAGAACGAACGGATAATCTTCGGCCTTGCCGCCGGCGAATTCAACGCCGTCAATCTTGCCGACGAAATCAACCGTGACGCGATTGTCGTTTTGCGCGGTCAAGTCGGCGCCGCCATCGCCATGTTCGCCCTGCTCGCCTTTGACGTGGTAATGCACGCGCTGCTTGCGCAGAATCTCGATGGTTTTATCCACTTCGACATCCGTTACGGCGGCAGCGACCTTCTCGACATCAACGCCGGACAGGTCGCCAACCTTGACTTCCGGATAGACTTCAAAAACAGCATCAAATGCGACTGAACCATCGGCTACGCCTTCGCTTGTTTTTGGTCTCGATTTTCGGATAACCGGCAACGCGCAAATTATTTTCGTTGGCGGCCTCGCTGAATGCACGACCGACCTTGTCATTCAGCACTTCAGTTTCGACTTGGTAGCCATATTGCGCGGCGACCATTTTCATTGGCACTTTACCTGGACGAAAGCCCGGCGCCTTGGCCGTGCGGGCGCGGATTTTCAGGCGCTTTTCAACTTCTGCCTGGACTTCAGTCAATGGAAAAGTGATGGTGAGACGGCGCTCTAATTTACCCAGGGTTTCGACTGCAGTTGCCATGAAAATCATCCAAAAAATAAGAATTCTGTGGTGTGAGCAAATGGGCTTGAATACCGAGTCATTTCTGATCGCGGATTCGATCCATTGCTCGAGAAGTAAAACAAAACTGCCGGCTTGAAAACCGTCAGGCAATTAATTCGCCGGCCAGGTGCAAATATCCAATACAATTCTTTGATCAGCCACCAAACCGTCAGCAATGATCAATAAAACCTGGTGGGGATAGTCAGACTCGAACTGACACGTCTTTCAACGCTAGAACCTAAATCTAGTGCGTCTACCAATTTCGCCATATCCCCAAATTACTGCTAGCCCTCTATTGTGCAGCAGTATCGACTACTTATCAACCAGGTTTTTTTACCCGGAACCAGGCCGCGTACAAGGCCGGCAAGAATAACAGAGTTAGCGCTGTTGCGACGATCAGGCCGCCCATGATGGCGACTGCCATCGGCCCCCAGAATACCGAACGCGACAGCGGAATCATTGCCAGCACTGCGGCGGCGGCAGTCAGGATGATGGGACGACAGCGCCGTACTGCCGATTCGACAATCGCATTCCAGGGCGATGCGCCGGCGGCAATATCCTGTTCAATCTGATCGATCAGGATCACCGAATTGCGGATAATCATGCCAAACAGCGCAATGACCCCAAGTTGCGCGACAAAGCCGAATGGACGTTGCAGCAACAGCAACGCCATTGCCGCTCCGGCAATCCCCAACGGGCCAGTCAGGAACACCAGCAGCGTGCGGGAAAAACTATGCAATTGCAGCATCAGCAAGGTGAAGATAATGAAGATCACCAGCGGAATATTGGCTGCAATCGAATCCTGCGCCTTGCCGCTGTCTGCCGCCGCACCGGCCAGTTCTATCTTGTAGCCTGGCGGCAATGCTGTCCGCAACTTATCGAGTTGGGGGCTGATCTGGCCGGACACGGTCGCGCCCTGGATGCCATCGACCACATCGGACTGGACCGTAACCGCCCATTCCCGCCCTTCGCGCCAGACCACGCCTGGCTCCCAGGCTATTCCGACCCGCGCCAGATTGGACAGCGGCACCGACTTGCCGCTGGCGGTCGGAATATTGGCTGCATTGAGTGCGGCCACAGTCGAGCGCTCTTGCGCCGGTTGACGTACCACAATGTCGATCAGCTTATTGTCTTCACGGTATTGTCCGACCGCGGTGCCGGTCAAAATGGTATTGGCGGCGCGCATCACGGTCTGCGAACTGACGCCCAGAACGCGCAATTTTTCCTGATCCAGATCGATCCGCACTACCTTGATCGATTCGTTCCAGTTGTCATTGACGCCGATCGCATTCTTGTTGGCGTTCATGATGGCTTTTACCCGGTCGGCGATGGTGCGCACCGCGCCCACCTCGGTGCCGGTGACGCGGAATTGCACCGGATACGGCACCGGCGGCCCGTTGGGCAGCAGCTTGACGCGCCCACGCACTTCCGGGAAATCGTTTTTGAAGATTGCGGTGATTTTCAGGCGCAGCGCCTCGCGCGCCTTCAGGTCCTTCGGCAGCACGACAAATTGCGAAACGTTGGTCTGCGGAAATATCTGATCGAGCGGCAGATAGAAGCGCGGGCTGCCGGTACCGACATAGCTGGTCACGCTTTCCACCCCGTCCTGCGCCAGGACGAAGGCTTCGAACCTTTTCGCCTGCGCTTCATTGGCGGCAAAGGTGGTGCCCTCTGACGACCACATCTCGACCATCAGTTCCAGCCGGCTGGAGTCGGGGAAGAATTGCTGCTCGATGAACCTGAATCCGAATACGCCCAGCGCAAATAGGCCCAGGGTGATCAGGATGGTGGCCTTGCGCCAGGTAATGCACCAGGTCACGGCGGCGCGGAAGCGCTTGTAAAAAGGCGTGTCGAACAATTCATGGTGGCCGTCTGCATTGGTGGCCGGCTTCACCTTCAGCAGCAGGAAGCCGATATACGGCGTAAACAGCACCGCCGCCAGCCAGGAAATCAGCAGCGCCAGCGCATTGACCGAAAACATCGAAAACGTGTATTCGCCGGCGGCTGACTTCGCCAGCCCGATCGGCAGGAAGCCGGCTGCGGTAATCAGGGTGCCGGTCAGCATCGGGATCGCAGTCGAGGTGTAGGCGAAGGTGGCGGCGTCCAGGCGCGAAAAGCCCTCTTCCATCTTGCGCACCATCATCTCGACCGCGATGATGGCGTCATCGACCAGCAGGCCCAGCGCGATGATCAGCGCACCGAGCGAAATCTTGTGCAGGTCGATCTCGAATATGCGCATGAACAGGAACGTCACCGCCAGCACCAGCGGGATGGTCAGGCCGACCACCATGCCCGGCCAGATATCGAGCCGGAACGGTTTGGTATGCAGGCCCAGCGTCAGGAAACTGACCGCCAGCACGATCACCACCGCTTCGATCAGCACCTTGAGAAACTCGCCGACCGACTGCGCGACCGCCTTCGGCTTGTCCGAAACATTCTGGAACTCGATGCCAACCGGCAATTTCCCCTTGATCTCGTCCACCGTCGCTTGCAGGTTCCGGCCCAGCTTGATGATGTCGCCGCCCTTCTCCATCGAAATCCCGAGGCCGATGACTTCCTTGCCGTTAAAGCGCATCTTGTCCTGCGGCGGGTCGGTGTAGCTGCGCTTGACGACGGCAAAGTCGCCCAGGCGGAATGTCGTGCCGTTGGCGCGCAGCTCCAGATTTTCCAGCTCTTGCGCCGATTGCAAGGCGCCGCTCACCCTGACCTGCAGGTTGGCGCTGGGGGTGACCAGCACGCCGGTCGACTCCATCGCGTTTTGCGCATTGATCTGATCGACGACAGCCTGGAACGGGATACCCAATTGCGAGAATTTCTTCTGGGAAAACTCGATGGTGACTTTTTCATCCTGCACGCCGAACTGTTCCACCTTCGCCACCGATGGCACTTTCAGCAATTGCTGGCGCACGAAATCGGCATAGTCCTTCATTTGCGCGTAATTGAAGCCATCGCCTGACAGCGCGAAAATGGAGCCGTAAGTGTCGCCGAACTCGTCGTTGAAAAACGGCCCGATCACGCCGGGCGGCAAGGTGCCCTTGATGTCGCCGATTTTCTTGCGCACCTGATACCAGGATTGCGCGGTTTCCTTAGGCGGGGTCGACTCGCGCAACTGCAGGATGATCAGGGTTTCGCCCGGCTTCGAATAGCTGCGAATCTTGTCGATGTACGGCGTTTCCTGCAGTTTTTTTTCCAGCTTGTCGGTCACCTGCTCGGCCACTTGCAGCGCCGTGGCGCCCGGCCAGTTGGCGCGCACCACCATCGCCCGGAACGTAAACGGCGGGTCTTCGTCCTGCCCCAGATTGGCATAGCCAAGGATGCCGCCGATCATCAGGACGACCATCAGGTAGCGGGTAAACGGAATATGTTCGAGCGCCCAGCGCGACAGGTTGAAGCCGCTCTTCATTGGCCGGCTCCGGCGCTATTGGCGACGGACTGCCCCAGGATTTTTACTTTTTGCCCGCTTTTCAGCAGGTTCACGCCGGCCGTCACGATGGTTTGCCCGGCCGTCACGCCGCCGGCCAGCAGCACGTCGTCCCCCGACGTGCCGCCGATCTGGACCGGAACCAGCCTGACCGCGCCGTTTTCGACCAGCCAGACCGAGGTCGTCGCCTTATCCTGCCACAGCGCGGTCAATGGCACCGCAAACATCGCAGCCGGCGTTTTTGCGGCAAAGCTGGCATAGGCGGTCATACCCAGCTTGACCTCGGCCGGCGCGTTCAGGATGGTTATTTTGGCGACGTAAGTGCGGGTGACCGGATCGGCAACCGGCGACAGTTCGCGCAACTTGCCTTGCAAAACCGCTTGCGGATTGGCCCAAATGCGCACCCGCACGTCGGCGATGCTGCGCAAAGTGGCGACCTTGTCCTCCGGAATGCCGACTACCACTTCCTTGTCGCCCGCTTGCGCGATCCGCAGCACCGGCGTGCCGGCGGCGACCACCTGACCCAATTCGGCGTCCACCGCAGTGACCACGCCATCGACATCCGACACCAGTGTCGCATAGCCGGCCTGGTTCGATTGGCCCTTAAGGGCGGCGCGGGCCTGGGCGACGTTCGACTCGGCTGCAGTATAAGCAGTCTGCTTGGCATCCAGCACCGCCTGGCTGACGAAGTTCTTGCCGCGCAATTCCTGATAGCGCGACAATTCGGCGCGCGCCAGATCGCGATTGCTTTGCGCCGCCTGCAATGCGGCCTGCGCCTGCGCCTGCACCAGTTGCAGGTCTTGCGGATCGAGCTGCATCAGCACTTGCCCGGGTGTCACCACGGTGCCGACATCGACCTTGCGCGCGATAATCTTGCCGCCGACCCGGAAACCGAGGCGCGATTCCACCCGCGCCCGCACGTCGCCGGAAAATTCGGCAACCACTTCCGCCTGCTGCGCGCCCAGCCGGATCACCCTGACCGGACGAATTTCCTCCGCCTTCGGCACCGGCTTCGAGCAACCGCTAACTGCTGTGGCCAGCGCAATCAGGAGCGGCAAGGTGAAACTCTGCAACGATGGGGTTTTCAGGACGGCCACGTTTGTTTTCCTTTACTATTCGGGCTGAAATATTGGGGCCGGCGCATGCGGGATGCAGCAACACATAGCAACCCATGCGCCGGCAATATTACTGACTAGGCGGTTAGTAATTATATGTGCGCCTAGATCCAGATGGCAATTGACTTTTTAGTCAGTAAGCTCGAACCATGGCCGTTGATCATTACGAAAATTTTCCCGTGGCTTCGCTGTTGCTGCCGGCCCATCTGCGCCCGGCGGTGGCGGCGCTCTATGCGTTTGCCCGCAGCGCCGACGACCTGGCCGACGAAGGCGATGCCACTGCGGATCAGCGACTGGCCGCGCTGGCCGTGTACGAACGGGGTCTGGATGCGGTAGAACGGCAGCGTCTGGCAGACACGCCGGGGCTGCCGCCGCTGTTTGGGGCGCTGGAGCGCACCGTGCTGGCCTACCGTTTGCCGCTGCAGCCGCTGCGCGATCTGCTGTCGGCATTCCGGCAGGATGTGGTGACCACGCGCTACCCGAACTTTGCCGCCCTGCTCGACTATTGTCGGCGCTCGGCCAACCCGGTCGGCACCCTGATGCTGCATTTGTACGGCACTGCCGACGCCGCCAACCTGCGCGATTCGGATGCGATCTGCAGCGCCTTGCAGTTGATTAACTTCTGGCAGGATGTAGCGATCGACTGGCAGAAAGGCCGGATCTACCTGCCGCAGGAAGACCTGGAGCGCTTCTGCGTGAGCGCCGCGCACCTGAGCGAGGCGCGGGTGGATGCCGCCTGGTGCGCGCTGATGCGCTTTGAAGTGGAGCGCGCCCGGGCGCTGATGCTGTCGGGCGCGCCGCTGGCAACCCGCTTGCCGGGGCGGATCGGCTGGGAACTGCGGCTGGTGGTCCAGGGCGGCTTGCGGATTCTGGAGGCGATCGAAGCCGCCGGTTTTGACGTGTTCCGGCAGCGCCCGGTCTTGCGCACGCCCGACTGGTGCCGCATCGTCTGGCGTTCGCTCTGGATGAAATCAGGCTGAAAGTGCATCAAATTACCGCCATCGCCCATCATAAAATACTGGCCTGTGTAATTTTTATTACCGCAGCAAATATATGCTTATATTTAAATGTTTTTACATATACTCCTTATAATTAAACATTAATGAGAACTGGCGGGTGGACCGTTCAACGCGAGAACGGGTTTTAATCGCACGCCGAATTTGTTCCAAAGCGCCCAGTCGGCTAGCATAGCGGCTTGATTTTGCATCCAGATACCTTCAACTCCTTCTTCAGCCGCACCGATCATGTCTCCAGACGAATATTGCCAGCAAAAAACCGCACAGAGCGGCTCCAGCTTTTATTACAGCTTTCTGTTCCTGTCGGCAGAGCGGCGCCGCGCGATTACCGCGTTGTACGCGTTTTGCCGCGAAGTCGACGATACCGTGGACGACTGCACCGACGAGGCGGTGGCGCGCAACAAACTGGCCTGGTGGCGCAAGGAAGTTGCGGCAATGCGGGCCGGCAACCCGACCCACCCGGTAATGCAGGCGCTGCAGCCGCACATGGCGACCTACAAGCTGGACGGCCAGCATCTGCAGGCGATCATCAACGGCATGGAGATGGATCTGGATCAAACCCGTTATCTGGATTATCCGGGGCTGCAGCGCTATTGCTGGCACGTGGCTGGCGTGGTCGGCATCCTGTCGGCCAGCATTTTCGGGATCACGCGGCCAGAAACGCTGCAGTATGCGGAACAGCTCGGGCTGGCGTTCCAGCTCACCAACATCATCCGCGATGTCGGCGAAGATGCGCGCAAGGGGCGGATTTATCTGCCGGTCAATGAACTGCAGCAATTCAATGTCACCGCCGCCGACCTGCTCAACGCCCGTCACAGCGACAATTTTGAAAGCCTGATGCGGTTCCAGGTGCAGCGCGCCCAGGCCGCCTATGACGCCGCATTTGCGCTGTTGCCCAGGGAAGACCGCCGCGCGCAACGGCCGGGGCTGATGATGGCGGCCATTTATCGCACCCTGCTGGACGAAATCGAAGCCGACGGCTTCCATGTGCTGAACCAGCGCACCTCGCTGACGCCGATCCGCAAGCTCTGGCTGGCCTGGAAAACCTACATCCGTGGCTAGGCGTCCGGGGCACAAACAATCCAAAAACGTCGCCGTGATCGGCGGCGGCTGGGCCGGCTGCGCCGCCGCCGTCAGATCGGTACAGGATGGCCACCAAGTCACCTTGTATGAAACAGCGCGCACCCTGGGCGGCCGCGCCCGGCGTATCGAGATCAAGGGAAAATCCCTCGACAACGGGCAACACATCCTGCTCGGCGCCTACCGCGACACATTGCGCCTGATGGCCGCAGTTGGGGTCGATCCGCACCGGGCGCTGCTGCGGCTGCCGCTGCAAATGCGCTATCCGGCCGGTGGCAACGGGATGGACTTTATCGCCCCCCGCCTGCCCGCGCCGCTGCATCTGCTGGTGGCGCTGTGGCGCAGCACAGGATTGCGCAAGCAGGACAAACTGGCGCTGGCGCGCTTTTCTTCCGCTGCGCGTTGGATGGACTGGCGCCTGAATGACGACTGCAGCGTGGCCGAATTGCTGCAACGCTTCGAGCAGACCGAGCGCCTGATCCGGTTGATGTGGCAACCGCTGTGCGTGGCGGCGCTCAACACGCCGATTCAGCGCGCCTCGGCGCAAGTGTTTCTGGCAGTGCTGCGCGACAGCTTCGGCGCCCGTCGTGCCGCTTCCGACATGCTGATTCCGCGCACCGACCTGAGTACGCTGTTTCCGCAACATGCGGCTGACTTTCTTTTGAAACACGGCGCCACAGTCCATCTGGGTGCCGCAGTGCACGACTTGGCGCAACAGGATGAAGGCTGGCATGTAGCATCGGGCAAGCCGAATGCCTCCGGCCATTTCGATGCCATCATCCTCGCCACTCCGCCTGATCGCGCATCGGCGCTGCTGGCTGGACTGCCGCAACTCGACAGCGTGCAGATGCTGCGTCGGCAACTGGATAGTTTTCAGTATGAAGCGATCACGACTTGCTATCTTCAGTACGGCCAAACAGTACGCTTGCCAATGACATTCATGGCGCTGCAGGATAACCCTGCCAGCGGGAGCTGGGGACAATTCGTTTTCGACCGCGGCCAGCTTGATCCGGCGCATGCAGGATTGCTATCGGTGGTTATCAGCACCTCGCAAAAAGCCGTGGCGCTCGGACGCGTTGCGCTTGCCGGCCTGATCGGAACGCAACTTGCGAACACCTTCAACCAGCCTGAACTCGCGGCTCCGCAATGGGCAACTGTAATTTCAGAGAAGCGGGCAACATTTTCCTGCACCCCCGCGCTGAAACGCCCCGCCAATACTACCTCCCTGCCCGCCCTATTCCTGGCTGGCGACTATACCGCAAGTGACTATCCTGCAACCATTGAATCGGCCGTAAGAAGCGGAGTACAAGCTGCACAATTCATATAAGTTGCTCAAGATCCATCAGCCAATCGATGCCCTGCCGGACTTGATCGCGAATCTTTGCCGTCGATAATTGTTTTATTGACAATGATCAATTTCCACTTCCGCAAAAATACACATAATCGAATCGTACCTGGCCCGCGAATTTGGCAACAGGATTGCCATTTGAGTTGCCCATCGAACAGTTGGTAAAAAATAACCTATCGATAT
>NZ_AVCC01000075.1 GCF_000622895.1 Herminiimonas sp. CN | reverse complement strand
ATATGTTTGTTTTTTTTAGTTTCTGATTCTGTTCTTCCCGTTGCCGGGCACGCACAATTTGATATCAGGGTTCGCCGACCTTCTTGTTGCCGGTTGCCGCTCCCGTAAAATTATATTTTTATCAAAACAGCAAGTTTCTCGCCATTCAGCTGAATCGCCCGAGTTCCCGGCTATTACTGCATGAAGCAAAGAGATTGGGAAATGCATGTATCAGTACGACGATTATGACGAGGCGCTGCTCAGCGAGCGCGTAGCGGAGTTTCGCGATCAGGTTGCGCGGCGCTTGTCGGGCGCACTCACGGAAGAAGAATTTTTGCCCTTGCGCCTGCAGAACGGCCTGTATCTGCAGAAGCACGCATACATGCTGCGCGTGGCGATTCCGTATGGCGTGCTGTCGGCGCGCCAGCTGCGGATGCTGGCCGGTATCGCCCGCAAATATGACCGCGGCTACGGCCATTTCACCACCCGCCAGAACATTCAGTACAACTGGATTGAGCTCGAAGATGTGCCCGATATCCTGGCTGAGCTGGCAACGGTGCAGATGCATGCGATCCAGACATCCGGCAACTGCGTGCGCAATATCACGACCGAGCAGTTCGCCGGCGTCGCGCAAGATGAGGTGCTGGATCCGCGCCCGCTGGCCGAAATCCTGCGCCAATGGTCTACGCTGAATCCCGAGTTCGCGTTCTTGCCGCGCAAGTTCAAGATCGCGCTGTCGGCATCGGCAGAAGACCGGGCAGCGGTCAGAATGCATGACGTTGGCATCTATCTGCGCAGCAACGGTTCCGGCGCAAAGGTGCTGCAGGTCTTTGCCGGCGGCGGACTGGGTCGCACGCCGATTCTCAGTTCGCTGATCCGGGACGATTTGCCGTGGCAGTATCTGCTGTCGTATGTCGAGGCAGTCCTGCGCGTGTATAACCGCTATGGCCGCCGCGACAACAAGTACAAGGCGCGCATCAAGATTCTTGTGAAAGCCCTGGGTGCCGACGTTTTTGCGCAGGAAGTCGAAGCGGAATGGCAGCATCTGAAGGACGGTCCTGCGACATTGACCGAGCAGGAATATGAGCGTGTGGCCCGGTTTTTCAAGGCCGCCCGCTATGACAGCGCCGCCGCAGATGGTTCCGAGTTCGACCGGCATTGCAAGGAAAATAAGCGTTTTGCGCAGTGGGTCAAGCGCAACACCCGGCCGCACAAGGTTCCGGGTTACGTTGCGGTGACGCTATCGACCAAGCCCGGCGCTGCCGTTCCTCCCGGCGACGTGACTGCCGATCAGATGGAACAGATGGCAACCTGGTCGGAGCGTTTCGGCTTTGGTGAAGTGCGCATCGCGCATGAGCAGAACGTGATCCTGCCGGACATACGCCAAAGCGATCTCCATCAGCTCTGGGCCCTGGCAACCGCGGCCGGACTGGCGACACCCAATTGCGGCTTGCTGACTGACATCATCGCCTGCCCGGGCGGTGATTACTGCTCCCTCGCCAACGCGCGCTCACTGCCGATTGCCGAATCCATTTCCCGGCGTTTCGAAGACCTGGATTTTGTTTTTGATCTGGGCGACCTGTCGCTGAATATCTCCGGTTGCATCAACGCTTGCGGCCATCACCACATGGGCAACATCGGCGTCCTTGGCGTCGACAAGGATGGCGAGGAGTGGTACCAGGTCACCATCGGCGGCGCGCAGGGTAACCGCTCGGCGCTCGGGAAGGTGATCGGGCCGTCGTTTCGGGCTGAACTGATGCCGGACGTTGTGGCGCGAATTGTGGGCGCATTTTGCCGCTTGCGGATACACGATGAACCCTTCGCCGATACCTTGATGCGGGTCGGTATCGAGCCGTTCAAAACGGCCGTGTACGGGCAAACGGAGGACTCCTTATGTCCAGAGTAATCAAGATCATCGATGGCAGGGCTCAGGTCGTCGAAGACGCGTGGGCCGTGGTGCGCGACATGCAATCGTCATCCGCCCCCGAACGGGAAATTCTGCCGTTTTCATGCCTGACGAGTTGACGGCAATGGCGCGTCGCCGGCACTGCCGGCGGTCTGGCTCTTGCGGACGACGACTTTGAATCCCATGCAAACCGGCTCGGCCAGCTCGCCCTCATCGCAGTCGATTTCCCCTCGTTTCGCGATGGGCGCGGCTATAGCATCGGCTACCTGCTGCGGACCCGCTACGGATGGCAGGGCGAGCTGCGCGCCATCGGCGACGTGTTGCGCGATCAGCTCAATTACATGCTCCGCTGCGGTTTTGACGCGTTCGCGGTACGCGCCGATAAGGATATCGACGATGCGCTAAAGGGTTTCAGCCCTTATTCGGTGCAGTACCAGGGGGCGGTCGATTAGCCGCTGCCTCTGTTCCGGCGCAGATAACAGCGTCATCGGGCATGAGAACGCCAGCAGGGGCGACAAGCCGCGATGGCGGAATGAATAACGCAAGGCTATTTAGCGAGTACCAGCAATGAGTCAACCTACCCCAACCGTTTCAGTCATTAAAATGTTTGCGTCCCGCGAAGATATTTATGTACGCGAGGCGAAAGGCCGCTATACCAACTGGCGTTGGGCCTGCGTATGGTTGACGCAATTGGTGTTCTATGGGTTGCCGTGGTTGTCGTGGAATGAGCGGCAAGCGGTTCTGTTCGAACTTGGCTCGCGCAAGTTTTACCTGTTCGGCGTCGTCTTGTGGCCGCAGGATCTTATTTATCTGGCATTGCTGCTGATTATCTGCGCTTACGCGCTTTTTCTTTTTACCGCGGTCGCCGGCCGCGTCTGGTGCGGCTTCTCCTGTCCGCAGACGGTCTATACTGAAATTTTCATGTGGGTCGAGCGCAAGATCGAAGGCACGCGCAGCGCCCGCATGCGGCTCGATAAGCAAGCCTGGTCGCTTTCCAAATCCGCCAGAAAATCGGCCAAGCATGCGGTCTGGGCAGCTATCGGATTGTGGACCGGCTTTACTTTCGCCGGCTATTTCACCCCGATCCATACTCTTGCTGCCGAAGTGGTGGCGCTGGCGCTCGGACCGTGGCAATCGTTCTGGATCCTGTTCTACGGCTTTGCCACCTACGGCAACGCCGGCTGGATGCGCGAGCAAGTCTGCCGTCACATGTGCCCCTACGCACGCTTTCAAAGTTCGATGTTCGATCGGGATACCTTGATCGTCAGCTACGACAAGGCCCGTGGCGAGCCGCGCGGCGCCCTCAGCAAGACGACGGCGAAACCGGCAGCGCAAGGCGCTTGCATCGATTGCTCGATGTGCGTACAGGTCTGCCCGACCGGCATCGATATCCGCAACGGCTTGCAATATGACTGCATCGGCTGCGCTGCTTGCGTCGATGCCTGCGATTCCGTGATGGACAAGATCGGCGCGCCGCGCGGGCTGGTGCGCTTCACGACAGAAAATGCGCTGAAAAACAAGTTCTCGCCCAAGCAAATCAGGCAGCGCGCATTGCGCCCCCGGGTACTGTTGTATAGCGTGATCCTGGCAGCGATAGTGGTAGCATTCTTGGGCTCGCTTCTGACGCGCATGCCGCTGAAGCTGAATGTGATTCGTGATCGCGGCAGCATGGCGCGCGAAGCGGAGAACGGCGCGATTGAAAATGTCTACCGCTTGCAAGTCATGAATACCGATGAGATCGCACACCGCTACCGGATCGTTGTATCCGGGATGGATGGCATTGCATTGGCGACCCCGGACGAAGTGGCGCTTCAGGGTGCGGAATCGCGTTCGATACCTGCGACGGTCCGCGTTGCGCACGGTAGCGGTGCGCCGGGTGCAAACAAGATTGCCTTCGAGTTGAAGGCAATCAACGATGACAGCGTACGCGTGAAAGAAAAAGCAAGTTTTTTTGTGCCGCGCTGACTTCGCCGGCATTATTCGATGATCGGTACCGGATTTAACAGGAGTATCACAGCATGATGATGGAAGCGACGTATATGCCGGAGGCACCGGCGAGAAGTGCCGGCCGCATCCCCGGCAGCAAGGGCATGTGGGTTGGCATCACCTGCGAATTTGTCGAATTTACCCTGATGTTCCTAGTCTATTTCGTGGCCCGGCTAAATTATCCGGAGGCATTCAAGAAGGGGCCGGAGGCAATCTGGACCACCGCAGGTGCAATCAATACCGTGCTGATGGTCACCAGCAGTTTCTTTCTCGCCTGCTCCGTATTCGCCATGCGCGCGGGAACCATGCAGCGCTCGCGGCGCTGGCTGATCGCCGCAATCGTCACTGCGCTGGGTTATCCGCTGATGAAATTTTATGAAATCGGCTGGAACCTGGCGCATGGGATCGACGGTACTGCCGGCATCTTCTATACCGTGTATTACTACCTGACCTTGAATCACCTGCTCCATGCCTGCTGGGGGATCGGCGGCATGCTCTGGGTGCTGGTGCGCATGTCGACGAACGCGTATTCGGCCGCGCAGCATGACGGTCTGGAAGCGCTGGCCAGCTACTGGCATGCGACCGATATCATCTGGCTGATTATTTTTTCGCTGTTTTACGTGCTGGCCTGAATCATGAACAACAGAACAACTGAAAACATGTCCTCCCTGGTTCTGCCCTGGCTGGGCCTGCTGGCGCTTACCGCGGTGAGCCTGATTATGGGGAACCGATTCGGGCACGCGCCCTGGATGCCGCTACTGGTCGCGCTAATCATCTGGATTAAAGGGACTCTGGTGGCGCGATATTTCATCGAGTCGCACCAGGCGCACCCTTTCATTGCCGTGATGCTGCGAATTTTCATCGCGTTTGCTCCGGCGGCGCTGGTGCTAACGGCCTTTTTCGGCAAGTAACTTAACCGCGCACCAGTTCTGCCAGCGCTCCCATCAGTGCCGCGCATTCGGCCGGGTTGCCGACGCTGATGCGCAGGTATTGGCGGATGCGCGGCTGGTCGAAGTGGCGCACGATGATCGCGCGTTCGCGCAAACCGGCAGCCAGCCGGGCGGCGTCATGCGATGGATGGCTGGCGAAGATGAAATTGGCGCTGGACGGCAAGACCTGAAATCCCAGCGTGTGCAGCTGCTGCACCAGCTTCTCCCGATTTTCGACGATGGCGCTGCAGGTTTTCTGGAAATACGCTTCATCTTCGTAGGAAGCAATGGCGCCGGCCATCGCCAGCCGGTCCAGCGGATAAGAGTTGAAGCTGTTCTTGACGCGCTCCAGTGCTTCGATCAGTTCCGGCTGCCCGATCGCCAATCCGACCCGCAATCCGGCCAATGAGCGCGACTTGGACAAGGTCTGCACCACCAGCAGATTCGGATAACGGCGGATCAGCGGGATCACGCTTTCGCCGCCGAAATCGATATAGGCTTCATCCACCACCACAACCACATCCGGATGCTGGGCCAGCAGCATTTCGATCGTGGCCGACGGCAGGGCGATGCCGGTCGGTGCATTCGGGTTCGGAAAGATGATCCCGCCGCAGGCTTGCCGATAGTCGTCAGGACGAATCGCCATGTTGCGGTCCAGCGCAACCTGCCGGTATTCGATACCGTAGAGCTTGCAATAGACCGGATAAAAGCTGTAAGTGATATCGGGGAACAGCAGCGGCGCTTCATGCTTGAGCAAAGCCATGAACGCAAGCGCCAGCACTTCGTCGGAACCGTTGCCGACGAAGACTTCGGCCGGATCGACCCCATGGTAATCGGCCAGCGTCTGTTTCAGAGCGCTGGCGCTGGGATCAGGATACAGCCGCAGCGTATCGGCGGTCGCCGACCGGATGGCATCCAATACCCTGGGCGACGGCCCGTAAGGATTTTCGTTCGTGTTCAGTTTGGTCAGGTTCGGCAGCTTGGGCTGCTCGCCCGGCACGTAAGGGGTAAGACCGCTTACCACGGGACTCCAGAATTGGCTCATTTTAGAAAACTTGTAACGGGTTGATCGAAATATGCGGTGGGCAGCCTCAAGCCGTCAAGCCTGCCGCCCTCATGAACAGCCGCATGCCGTAGGTGCCCAAACCCAGCGCAGCCACGCTGGCAGCCCAGATGAAAAGCAGCCAGCCCAGCTTTTTCCACCACGGATTGTGCTGATCCGGCTCCATCAATGATAGCCCTCGCCATGCCTAACCTTACCGTGAAAGACGTAGTATGCCCAAATGGTATAGGCAAGAATAATCGGAATGATCAGCAATGCGCCGACCAGCGTGAATCCCTGGCTTTGCGGCGGCGAGGATGCCTCCCAGATCGAAATCGAAGGCGGAATGATGTTTGGCCACAAGCTGATACCCAGGCCGCTGTAACCTAGGAATATCAGCGCCAGCGTAAACAGGAATGGTGCGACCTGCGCTTTCCTGGCTACGCAGTGTACCAGCATACAGGTGCCCGCCACGACCAGCAGGGGCACCGGTGCGAACCACAGCAAGTGGGGGAAACTGAACCAGCGCTGTGCGATCCTGTCATCGGCAAGCGGCGTCCAGATGCTGATCACGGCGATCACGGCCAGCAGTATCTACGCCAGCCAGCGCGTGATGCGGTAGGCGCGCTGCTGCAGGCTGCCCTCGGTTTTCATGATCAGCCAGGTACTGCCGAGCAGGGCGAACGCGACCACCAGGCCGACGCCGGTGAAGATGGAAGACGGCGATATCCAGTCAAGCGGACCGCCAGCGTAAGCTCGGTTTGAAACCGGGATGCCGCGGATGTATGCGCCCAGCGCGACGCCCTGGAAAAAGGTGGCCGCGAACGAACCGCCGATGAACGCCTTGTCCCAGAAATGCCGCTCGTGCTCGCGCGCCTTGAAACGGAATTCGAACGCGCCCCCGCGAAAGATCAATCCGACCAGCATCAGTACCAGCGGCAGATAGAGTGCGCTGAGCACGACTACATACGCCACCGGAAAAGCGGCCAGCAGACCGGTTCCTCCCAGCACCAGCCAGGTCTCATTGCCGTCCCAGACCGGCGCGACGGTATTCATCATGACGTCGCTGTCTTCCTTGCTTTTGAAAAACGGGTAGAGGATGCCGGTGCCGAACACGGCAATCGCCGGACTGATATTAACAATAATGTAGAGGATGTATAGGCAAAGGCACAGACTCAGATATTTTTAGAAAACCAGATCAATTTGTGATGGCGCTTCACTTTAAACGCAGTCGAAACTTATCGTCATGCATGAAAACAGGGCAAATGTGTATAGTGGCGATTCCCCGGAGCAGACTCACAATGAAGGCGCGCAATCATACTGTTCGCCTGGAACGCGATACTGATAAACAATGAAAGCGGCACATGAAACGCTATGAGGCTCTGGCCGAAGATATCGCCCAAGCGATTCGAACCAGCGTATTGAAACTGGGCGACCGGCTGCCTTCGGTGCGTCAGGCCAGCGCCAGCCGCGGCGTCAGCCCCTCTACCGTATTTGAAGCGTACTACCTGCTGGAAGCGCGCGGCCTGATTCGTGCGCGCGAACGGTCCGGTTACTTTGTCATTGCCGGCACCAAGACCTTGCCACCGGAGCCTGAATTCGCATCTCGTCCAGGAGGGGACTCGACCCCGGTCGACGTTAGCCAGCTGGTATTCGACATACTCGAGTCGACCAGGACGCGCGATGTCGTGCCGTTTGGATCGGCATTTCCGAGCCCTCTGCTGTTTCCCTTGGCGCGACTCGGGCGGTCGATGGTGTCGGCGATACAGAAAATGGATCCATGGAGCACGGTTGACGACCTGACACCGGGCAATGCATCGTTGCGGCGCCAGATCGCCTTGCGGTATCTGGTCGATGGCTTGCATGTGCATACCGATGAAATCATTATTACCAACGGCGCGCTCGATGCGCTGAATCTATGCTTGCTGGCGGTCACCCGGCCTGGCGATGCTGTCATTATCGAGTCGCCGACTTTCTATGGCGCATTGCAATCGCTCGAGCGCCTGGGTTTGCAAGCGATAGAGGTGCCGACCCATCCGCGCGAGGGAATCGAGCTCGACGCGCTGGCCATTGCGCTGCAGCGCCACCGGCCCAAGGCGTGCTGGCTGATGACCAATTTCCAGAATCCTCTCGGCAGCCTGATGCCGGATGAGAAAAAGCGCGCACTGGTCGAGTTGCTGACCCGGCATGACGTGCCGCTGATAGAAGACGATGTCTACGGCGAACTGTATTTCGGCAGCAAGCGTCCGGTGCCGGCGAAAGCCTTTGATACCAAAGGTTTGGTGCTGCATTGTTCATCGTTCTCGAAATGCCTTGCTCCCGGCTATCGGGTCGGATGGGCGGCGCCCGGACGCTATGCCCAGGCGGTGGCCCGGCTCAAGCTCACCACCACCCTGTCGGCTTCCGCGCCGGCGCAAGCCGCGCTTGCGGATTATCTGGGGAAGGGCGGCTACGACAGGCACCTGCGCCAGTTGCGGCATACCTTATCGGTTCAACAAGCTGCGGTGATGCAAGCCGTAGTGCGCCATTTTCCGCCCGGAACCAAGGCAACCCGCCCCAATGGCGGATATTTCCTCTGGATCGAGTTGCCGGGCAAGGTCAACACTCTCGAAATTCACCGGCAGGCGCTGTCCATGGGGATCAGCATGGCGCCCGGCCCCATGTTTTCGGCGCAACGCGGGTTCACTAACTGCTTGCGGCTGAATTATGGGCATGCGTGGGACCAGCGTGCGGAAGTAGCTTTGAGCACTTTAGGGCGGTTGGTGTCGGCTTGCCGGGAGGATAGTAAGAAGTAAGCCGCCTGCCGATGGCGGAGCGACGTGCTTCAGTCGAAATACCGGAATCCGACTGGCTGAGGCAGCAGCATTGTCCGGGTAGTCGCCCTTTTTATTTCCAGTTGGAAACTTAGCGCAGATCGATGTCCGGGAAGCGGAAATAAACGGGAAATAAATGCCTGAATTGCAGGAATTGCTCTTGCCTTTTGGAATGGCATCAAATACGCTGCGACGCAGCATAACCAACCTTTGGGTGTCCAATTGGCATCAGAACAACATCAGAATAAAAGCAGTCTGGCGGCATTGACTCTGGCTGCAGTCGGCATCGTCTATGGCGATATCGGCACCAGCCCCTTGTATGCAATGAAAGAGGTGTTTTCGCCGGAGCATGGTTTGATATTGACTCAAGCCAATCTGCTGGGGGTGGTTTCCCTGATTTTCTGGAGTCTGACAGCCGTCGTTTCCATCAAATACGTGACCCTTATATTGCGTGCGGACAACCACGGCGAGGGCGGTATCATGGCGCTGCTGGCGCTGGCCCTGTCTTCTGTGGGTAAGACCTCACGCTCGTATTTTCCATTGCTGGTGATCGGTCTATTCGGCGCTGCGCTGTTTTTTGGCGATGGCATTATCACGCCGGCAATTTCGGTGCTGTCCGCGATAGAGGGGCTGGAGGTGGCCACGCCGGCTTTCAAGCCGTATGTGGTTCCATTGACGCTGGTATTGTTGACTTTGTTGTACGCGGTACAAAAACATGGTACGGCCGGTATCGGCCAATGGTTTGGACCGATCATGCTGATCTGGTTCGTCACCCTGGCTGGCATGGGCATCGTCAACATCATCGCAGCACCGCAAATTCTTGCCGCATTGAATCCTGTGCATGCGCTTCAGTTCATGATCCAGAACCGTTGGATCGCTTTCATTGCATTGGGCGCGGTGGTATTGACCCTGACCGGGGCCGAAGCACTGTATGCCGATATGGGGCATTTTGGCCGCAAGCCGGTGCGCATGGCATGGTTTTTCATCACGTTTCCGGCACTGGCGCTGAATTATCTGGGGCAGGGTAGTTTGTTGATGAGCCATCCCGATGCGATTTCCAATCCGTTTTTCCAGCAATTGGGCGCATGGAGCGTCTACCCGCTGATTGGCCTGTCGACCGTTGCCACCATCATCGCCTCGCAAGCGACGATTTCAGGCACGTATTCGATGACCAAGCAAGCGATTTCGCTGGGTTTCTTGCCGCGCATGAAAATCATCTTCACCTCGGAAAAGGAAATCGGCCAAATCTACATCCCTGTTGTCAATTGGTCGCAGTGGGCGGCGGTCGCGATGGCCGTGATAGCCTTCGGTTCGTCTTCCAACCTGGCCGCTGCTTATGGTATCGCGGTGACCGGCACCATGATGGCGACCACGGTGCTGACCTTCTTCGTTATCCGTTTCGGCTGGAAATACAATCTCGCGCTGTGCATTGCGGCGACCGGGATTTTCTTCATGATTGATTTTGCGTTCTTTTCAGCCAACGTGCTCAAGATATTGCACGGCGGCTGGTTCCCGCTGTTGCTGGGCACGATCATGTTCACCGTGATGGCGACCTGGAAGCACGGGCGCGAACTGGTGCGCGCCAATTTGGAAAAACATGCGATCCCGCTGGAGGATTTTCTGGCTTCGCTGTTTGCCGCGCCGCCGCTGCGGGTGCCGGGCGTGGCGATCTTCATGCGCGGTCCGGGCGACGGGGTGCCGCACGCGATGCTGCATAACCTGTCGCACAACAAGGTGCTGCACGAGCGGGTGGTGTTCCTGACCGTGTACCAGCACAATGTGCCGTGGGTGCCGTTCGCCGAGCGCATCCAGCTGCACGACCTCGGACACAACTGCTATCAGGTGGATGTACATTACGGTTTCAAGGATGAAACCGATATCCCGAAGGCGCTGGAATTGTCGAAGCAATACGCGTTCGATTTCAACATGATGGAAACCTCGTTCTTCATCGCCCGACAGAACGTCATCGCCACACCCGGCTCCGGCATGTCCATGTGGCGCGAACAGCTGTTCGCCGGCATGTCGCGCAACGCCCGCGACGCCGCCGACTACTACCGCATCCCGGCCAACCGCGTCATCGAACTCGGCACCCAGGTTGAAATTTGAGGTCGATCGGTTCGGAGCCGATTGCCGCTCAATAAAGCCGTAAGAACAACATAAATTTTACGGGGTATGGCAAAAAACATGTTGTCATACCCATGAAATATTGCGTGTTTGAAATACGCTGGAGTGAGTATATTTCAATGCCGGCGGCATCACTGGCCTTGCCTGCTCTTGCGCCACAGCGTGGTGCGGCTGATGCCGAGGTGTTTCGCGGCGGCGGCGCGGTTGCCGCCGAAGCGGGCCAGGATTTGACCGATGCTCTCGGCCGGCGTTCGCGTTGTGTTGTTTTCGGCTGCAGGCGAGTGCGGCACTTCTGCAGTCAATCCCGGCATCAGTTCCGGCGCCGCCTTCAGCACGAAGCCGGGCGAGATCGCCTGCAGCGGCTCGGCAGCCAGAAACAGCGCCAGACGCTCCATCAGGTTGCGCAGTTCGCGCACGTTGCCAGGCCAGTCATAGGCTTGCAGCAGCGGCGTGCAGGCATTGATTTCCGCCTGCAAATTCGGGTGCGGGCGGGCGCCGAGCGCCGCCAGCGCGTTTTTCAGCCACCATACCGCCAGCTCGACCAGGTCTTCGCCGCGCTCGCGCAGCGGCGGCAGCGTCAGGCGCAGCACCGCCAGCCGGTAAAACAGGTCGGCCCGAAAGCGCCCGCTGCGGATGCGTTCCTCCAGGTCGCAATGGGTGGCGCTGATGATGCGCACATCGACCGGAATCGGCCGGGTGCCGCCGACGCGCACGATCTCGCGTTCTTCCAGAACCCGCAGCAGCCGGGTTTGCAGCGTCAGCGGCATTTCGCCGATTTCATCCAGGAACAGGGTACCGCGATGGGCCGCCTCGAACAGGCCGGCGTGGCCGCCGCGGCGCGAGCCGGTGAATGCCCCTTCCTCGTAGCCGAACAGCTCGGACTCCAGCAGCGATTCCGCGATCGCGCCGCAATTGACCGCCACAAACGGCCGGTTGCCGGCTGCCATGCGCGGATTTTCGCGGTGGATCGCCTGCGCCACCAGTTCCTTGCCGGTACCGGTTTCGCCCTGGATCAGCACGGTGGCGGGAGACCTGGCGTACAGCACCACGGTTTGCCGCAATGCTTCCATCGCGCTTGATTCGCCGCGCAAATCGGTGATGCTGTGTTTGGCGCGCAACGCATCGGTCATACTCGCGGCCACCCGCGTGCTGCGCCCGCGCTGCGATTCCAGTTGCGTCAGTTTGGCGATTTCCAGCGCATCGTCGAATGCTTGCCGGATCGATGCGGCCGAATACACGAAGACTGCAGCCAGTCCGGCTTCTTCGGCCAGATCGGTGATCAGTCCGGCGCCGACGATGGCCTTGATGCCGGCGGTCTTGAGTTCATTGATCTGGGCCCGGGCGTCTTCCTCGGTTGCATAGTGGCGCTGGGCGATCCGGAAGCCGAATGCGTGCTGGAATTCCTTCAGCGCCGGCATCGTGCTCTGATAGGTGACGATGCCGATGTCGGGCGAGATATTGCGCGCGCGCGACAGCGCCTGCATCACGTCGAAGCCGCTGGCCTTGGCGATTACCACCGGCACCGACAGCCGGCTTTTCAGGTAGGCGCCGTTGGAGCCGGCGGCAATCACCGCGTCGCAGCGCTCGGTTGCCATGCGTTCGCGGATGTGGCGCGCCGCATCCTCAAAGCCGAGATCGATCGGCTCGATGGTGGCGCGGTCGTCGTATTCCAGCGTGATGTCGCGAAACAGGTCGGACAGGCGCGATACGGATACGGTCCAGATCACGGGTTTTTCCTTGCTGCCGTCGTGCTGATCGCGGGCGTTCGGATTCGGGTGCATGTTTCAGTTGTGTTCCAATGATGTTTCAATGTTTCGTATATGACGATTATTGTAACGTAAATTGAAACGAAATCGCTGCGTATCAAGTAATCGCCTATCGCTGCGCGTTCCGCTGCAGGCTTCTTAAGCCGATGAATTACAAGGTGTTTTTAATTTCTTCATGCTCCCGTCCGGGTCTTTACATCAGGTTGGCATGGCAATTGCAATACAGTCGGCAGTTAGCGTCAGTGAAACCTCTCAACAGACAAGGTGAAGACATGAGTTTGTATTCCGCAGGTGCCGCCTTCCGCAAGGCGATCCAAGAAGAGTCCCCATTGCAAGTGATCGGTGCGATCAATGCCAACCACGCGCTGCTGGCCAAGCGCGCCGGCTTCAAGGCCATTTACCTGTCCGGCGGCGGCGTCGCGGCCGGTTCGCTCGGCTTGCCCGACCTTGGCATCTCGAATCTGGACGATGTGCTGACCGACGTGCGCCGCATTACCGACGTCTGCGACCTGCCATTGCTGGTCGATGTCGATACCGGTTTCGGCTCCAGCGCATTCAATGTCGCGCGCACCGTGAAATCGATGATCAAGTTCGGCGCGGCCGCAATCCATATCGAGGACCAGGTCGGCGCCAAGCGTTGCGGCCATCGCCCCAACAAGGAGATCGTCAGCAAGCAGGAAATGGTGGACCGCATCAAGGCTGCGGTCGATGCCCGCACCGACGAGAATTTCGTGATCATGGCGCGCACCGATGCGCTGGCGGTCGAAGGGCTGGAGTCGGCGCTGGAGCGTGCGATCGCCTGCGTCGAAGCCGGTGCCGACATGATCTTTCCGGAAGCGATTACCGAGTTGGCGATGTACCAGCAGTTTGCCGCCGCGGTCAAGGTGCCGGTGCTGGCCAACATCACCGAATTCGGCGCCACCCCGCTGTTTACGGTGGAGGAATTGCGATCGGCCGATGTCGGCCTGGTGCTGTACCCGCTGTCGGCCTTCCGGGCGATGAACAAGGCGGCCGAAAACGTCTACACAGCGATTCGCCGCGACGGCACCCAGAAGAACGTGGTCGACACCATGCAGACCCGGATGGAACTGTACGACCGCATCAATTACCACAAATTCGAGCAGCATCTGGATGCCTTGTTTGCGGCGCAGAAAAAGTAAGAAATTTGCACTACTGAATATGAATCTTTCCCGTTAGGAGACCAAAAATGAGCGAATCGCAAGTAGCAAGTTTCAAACCTAAAAAATCCGTCGCGCTGTCCGGCGTGACTGCCGGCAATACCGCGCTGTGTTCGGTCGGCAAGACCGGCAACGATCTGCACTATCGCGGTTATGACATCCTGGATGTGGCCGATCGCTGCGAATTCGAGGAAATTGCTTACCTGCTGGTGCACGGCAAGCTGCCGACCGTAGCTGAACTGAAGGGTTATAAAGCCAAGCTGAAAGCCCTGCGCGGCCTGCCGGCCAGCGTCAAGGCCGCACTTGAGGCGCTGCCTGCCGCATCGCATCCGATGGACGTGATGCGCACCGGCGTCTCGGCGCTGGGCTGCACGCTGCCGGAAAAGGACGATCACAATACGCCCGGCGCACGCGACATCGCCGACCGCCTGATGGCGTCATTGGGTTCGATGTTGCTGTACTGGTACCACTTCAGCACCAATGGCAAGCGCATTGAGGTCGAAACCGACGACGATTCGATCGGCGGCCATTTCCTGCACCTGCTGCACGGCGAAAAGCCAACCGCATCGTGGGAAAAAGCGATGCACACCTCGCTGATCCTGTACGCGGAGCATGAATTCAATGCGTCCACCTTCACCAGTCGCGTGATCGCCGGCACCGGTTCCGACATCTATTCCGCCATTACCGGCGCAATCGGCGCCTTGCGCGGGCCGAAACACGGCGGCGCCAATGAAGCGGCGTTCGACATCCAGAAGCGCTACGGCAATCCTGACGAAGCAGAAGCAGACATTCGGACGCGGGTCGAAAACAAGGAAGTCGTGATCGGTTTCGGCCATCCGGTATACACCGTATCCGATCCGCGCAACCAGGTCATCAAGGAGGTTGCGCACAAGCTCTCCGTCGAAGCCGGTTCGACCGCGATGTTCGACATTGCCGAGCGGCTGGAGTCCGTGATGTGGGAAGTCAAGAAGATGTTTCCGAACCTGGACTGGTTCTCGGCCGTGTCGTATCACATGATGGGGGTGCCGACAGCGATGTTTACGCCGCTGTTCGTGATCGCCCGCACCTCCGGCTGGGCTGCGCACATCATCGAACAGCGCATCGATAACAAGATTATTCGCCCTTCAGCCAATTATGTCGGTCCGGACGATTTAGAATTCGTACCTATCGGCGAACGCTAGTCAATCCGGCCGGCGCGCATTGGTACTGGAGAACAGCATGATTGCCCTGAAACTGACATCGACCCTGATTTTCACCGCTGCTTTGGCGGCTTGCGCATCGAAGATGCCGCTGTCGGAAAGCAAGCCAGCGGCGCCAGTGGCGGCAGCACCGACAGTACCGGCAGCGCCGGCCGGTCCAGCTTTGATTGCCGGCAATTTCCAGTGCGAACTGGGTAACCGGGTGCAAGTCAGTGCCGATGCGCAGCGGCCGAACGCGATCAACCTGGCCTGGAAAGGGCGCTCGTATCCGCTGCAGGCGGTTTCCACTTCCACCGGTGCGCTGCGCTACGAAGATGCGGACAGCGGCCACGTGTGGATCCAGATCCCGGCCAAATCCATGCTGTTGAATGCCAAGGCAGGCCAGCAACTTGCCAATGAATGCAAGACCCGAT
>NZ_AVCC01000074.1 GCF_000622895.1 Herminiimonas sp. CN | reverse complement strand
TTTGGTTAAAAAAGTCGAAACAGCGCAAGCAAACAAAGACAAAAAGCCAATCAAGACATGGTCCCGCCGTTCAACCATCATGCCTGATTTCATTGGCTTGACAATCGCGGTGCATAACGGCAAGCAGCATGTGCCAGTTTATGTGTCCGAAAACATGGTTGGCCATAAACTTGGTGAGTTTGCGTTAACGCGTACGTTCAAAGGTCACGCTGCCGATAAAAAGGCTAAGAGATAAGGTCCATGATGGAAACTAAAGCAACCCTCCGTGGTGTGCGCTTGTCGGCCCAAAAGGGCCGCCTTGTTGCTGATCTGATCCGCGGCAAAAAAATTGACCAAGCACTAAATATTTTGACTTTCAGCCCGAAGAAAGGCGCTGTGATCATTAAGAAAGTACTTGAATCGGCGATCGCAAATGCTGAGCACAATGATGGTGCCGACATTGATGAGTTGAAAGTGAAAACTATCTACGTCGAAAAAGGCTCGGTTTTGAAACGTTTTACTGCGCGCGCTAAAGGCCGCGGTGATCGAATTTCCAAGCAATCCTGTCACATATACGTGACTGTCGGTAACTAAGGAGTCACGATGGGACAGAAGATTCACCCTACCGGTTTTCGTCTTTCGGTTACACGTAACTGGGGATCGCGTTGGTATGCTGGCAATAGTAATTTTGCCGCTATGCTTAGTGAAGATCTCAAAGCTCGTACATATCTGAAGAAAAAACTGAAGAACGCGTCTGTTGGGCGTGTTTTGATTGAGCGTCCTGCAAAGAATGCCAGGTTCACCATTTTCAGCTCGCGTCCAGGTGTTGTAATTGGCAAGAAAGGCGAGGACATTGAGGTCCTGAAGACCGAGTTGACCAAAATCATGGGCGTACCTGTTCATGTGAATATCGAAGAAATTCGCAAACCAGAGACAGATGCCCAATTGATAGCGGATTCCATTGCTCAGCAATTGGAAAAGCGCATCATGTTTCGCCGTGCCATGAAGCGCGCTATGCAAAATGCAATGCGTTTAGGCGCTCTTGGCATCAAGATCATGTCATCCGGCCGTTTGAATGGTATCGAAATTGCTCGTAAGGAATGGTATCGCGAAGGACGTGTTCCTCTGCATACCTTGCGTGCTGATATCGATTACGGCTTTGGTGAAGCGCAAACAACGTACGGCATTATTGGTATTAAAGTTTGGGTGTATAAAGGCGACCGCTTACCTAATGGTGAGACGCCTGTAATAGAAACGCCTTTCGATGATGAGAAAAAGCGCCGTGGTCCACGTCGTGATGATGGTAAGCCAGCAGGCCGACCACGCTCGAAGAGAGTTGATGGTCAAGTCGCAACAGCGGCACCATCTCCCGCAGCCAAGCGTGTTCATACAAAGAAGCCAGATGGTCTCGCTGATAGTGTGGTAGCGGCATCAGCTGAGAAAGCAGGAGAATAATCATGCTGCAACCAGCACGCAGAAAATATCGTAAAGAACAAAAAGGACGCAATACCGGTATCTCGCATTCGCGTGGTACCGCTGTATCCTTCGGTGAATTTGGATTGAAGGCAGTCGCACGTGGACGTATCACCGCCCGTCAGATTGAAGCTGCGCGTCGTGCTATGACTCGTCATATCAAACGTGGTGGTCGTATTTGGATTCGTATTTTTCCAGATAAGCCAATTTCACAGAAACCTGCTGAAGTCCGGATGGGTAACGGTAAAGGTAATCCGGAATACTACGTTGCGGAAATACAGCCAGGGAAAATGCTGTATGAGATGGATGGTGTGGATGAGGCATTGGCGCGAGAAGCATTCCGCCTGGCAGCAGCTAAATTGCCGTTGTTGACGACGTTTGTCGTGCGTCAAGTCGGCCAATAATAGGAGTGAAACATGAATTTATCTGAGCTCCGTGGCAAAGATCAGCCAGCCCTGACGAAAGAGCTGAATGACCTGCTGAAAGCACAGTTTAGTCTGCGTATGCAAATCGCTACACAGCAATTGAACAATACTTCACAGCTTAAAAAAGTTCGCCGTGACATAGCGCGCGTGAAGACTGTCATGAATCTGAAGGACGCCAAGTAATGAACGATCAAGTGAAGCAAGCGCTTAAGCGCACGCTGATTGGCAAAGTGGTATCAGACAAGATGGATAAAACTGTTACCGTGCAGATTGAGCGTCACGTTAAACACCCTTTGTATGGCAAGATTATCATGCGCTCCAATAAGTACCATGCGCATGATGAGCTAAATCAGGCAAAGGATGGCGATACTGTTGAGATACAGGAGGGGCGTCCGATTTCCAAGACTAAAACTTGGACGGTTACTCGTGTTATTCAAGTAGCGCAAATAGTATAATTATCTCTTGCAGGCCAAGCATTTAGGTGTGATAATGCTTGGCTTCATTCATGAAATTGAATGAATTTCGCAGAACGATTCAAGTTTTGCGAGTCAGCCAGTTTTTCTATAACGTCCACCCAAGCGGTGCATTTTCAAATGCGCTGGCGGGACCAAGACTGACCGATTTGGCGTTTGCGCTTCAATCGGGATAAGTTGGGAAAGAGAATATTATGATTCAAACAGAAAGCCGTCTCGAAGTGGCCGACAATACTGGTGCGAAAGAAGTTTTGTGCATCAAGGTATTGGGTGGCTCGAAGCGTCGCTATGCGGGTATTGGCGATGTGATCAAAGTGACTGTTAAAGTCGCAGCCCCGCGCGGTCGCGTGAAAAAGGGTGAAATTTATAATGCAGTGGTTGTGCGTACTGCGAAGGGTGTTCGTCGCCAGGATGGTTCTTTGGTTAAGTTTGATGGCAATGCTGCTGTCCTGCTTAATGCAAAACTGGAGCCGATTGGCACGCGTATTTTTGGACCGGTTACACGTGAGTTGCGCACAGAGCGCTTCATGAAAATCGTGTCGCTTGCGCCTGAAGTCCTGTAAGGAGTCGTTATGGATAAGATTCGTAAAAACGACGAAGTCATCGTCTTGGCCGGTAAGGATAAGGGCAAGCGCGGTGTTGTTCAGCGTCGTGTGGATGCTGCGCATGTTGTTGTTGATGGTATTAATGTTGCTAAAAAAGCAGTTAAGCCTAATCCAATGACTGGTGCAACAGGTGGCATCGTTGATAAGTTGATGCCGATTCATGTGTCAAATGTTGCTTTGTTTAATGCGGCAACTGGCAAGGCAGATCGCGTTGGTTTTAAGGATGTGGATGGCGTTAAAGTCCGCATTTTCAAATCCAGTGGCGACGTTGTTAAGGTTTAAGAGATCATGGCCCGTCTCCAAGAGTTCTATAAAGAAAAAGTCGTCGCTGGCTTGACAGAAAAATTTTCATATAAGTCTGCCATGGAAGTGCCGCGAATTCTTAAGGTTACCCTGAATATGGGGTTGTCTGAAGCGGTTGCCGATAAGAAAATTATTGAGCATGCTGTCGGCGACTTGACTAAAATTGCTGGTCAAAAGCCTGTTGTGACTAAGGCTCGTAAGGCAATTGCCGGTTTCAAGATTCGTGAAGGTTATCCGATCGGTTGTATGGTTACGCTGCGCGGGGCTCGCATGTATGAGTTCCTGGATCGCTTCATTACCGTTGCGTTGCCGCGTGTGCGTGATTTTCGCGGTGTTTCCGGTCGTGCATTTGATGGTCGCGGTAACTACAATATCGGTGTTAAAGAGCAGATCATCTTTCCCGAGATTGAATATGACAAAATCGATGCGCTGCGCGGTATGAATATTAGTATTACAACTACCGCTAAGACCGACGATGAAGCTAAAGCGCTTCTCGCCGCCTTTAAATTCCCGTTCAGAAACTGAGGGCGACATGGCAAAATTGTCACTGATTAACCGTGAGCAGAAGCGTGCTGACCTAGTAAAAAAATTTGCTGGGAAGCGTGCAGAGTTAAAGGCCATTGTTGATGATCAATCAAAGTCGGAAGAGGAGCGTTATGAGGCGCGTCTTAAATTGCAGGCGCTTCCACGCAATGCAAACCCGACACGTCAGCGTAATCGCTGCTCGTTGACTGGTCGTCCACGTGGCACCTACCGTAAATTCGGTTTGGGCCGTATCAAGCTCCGTGAAATAGCCATGCGCGGCGAAATTCCCGGTATGACTAAAGCTAGCTGGTAATAGGAGTAGATGCAATGAGTATGAGCGATCCTATCGCCGATATGCTGACCCGTATTCGCAACGCACAAGGTGTAAGCAAGGCAGCCGTTTCTATGCCTTCTTCTAAAGTTAAAGTTGCGATTGCAAGTGTCCTGAAGGACGAGGGTTACATTGAGGATTTTGCTGTATCCGAAACTGCGGGTAAGGCAGAACTCAAAATCGGTTTGAAATATTATGTAAATCGTCCCGTCATTGAGCGTTTGGAGCGCGTGTCCCGTCCCGGGTTGCGCGTTTATAAAGGTAAAGACGAGATCCCTAGTGTAATGAATGGCCTGGGTGTGGCAATTGTTTCTACTCCTAAGGGCGTCATGACTGACCGCAAAGCACGCGCAACCGGTGTCGGTGGCGAAGTAATTTGCTACGTGGCCTAAGGAGTTCAAGATGTCTCGTGTAGGTAAAATGCCGATTGCTCTGACTGCTGGTGCTGAAGTTGCTATTTCGTCAGATCAAATTGTAGTAAAAGGCCCTTTGGGCACACTTTCTCAGCCTTTGACGGGTTTGGTAAAAATTACCAACGACAATGGAACATTGAAATTTGATGTTTCTAACGATAGTCGTGAGGCAAACGCAATGTCTGGAACTCTGCGTGCCTTGGTCAATAATATGGTCAATGGCGTAACTAAAGGATTTGAACGCAAGTTGACTTTGGTTGGCGTTGGTTATCGCGCACAAGCGCAGGGCGACAAGTTAAATCTTTCTCTGGGCTTTTCTCATCCGGTGGTGCATCAGATGCCTGATGGTGTCAAATGTGAAACCCCAACGCAAACCGAGATTCTGATCAAAGGTGTTGATAAGCAGCAGGTAGGGCAGGTTGCTGCTGAAGTTCGTGCTTACCGCAGTCCTGAGCCTTATAAGGGCAAGGGCGTCCGTTATGCGGATGAAGTGGTAAAGCTTAAAGAAACCAAGAAGAAGTAATAGGGGCTGACGATGGACAAGAAACAATCACGGCTGCGCCGCGGACGTCAAACTCGTGCCAAGATCGCAGAGTTAAAGGTAAATCGCTTGGCTGTGCATCGTACCAATCTGCATATCTACGCGAGTCTTATCGGCCCGGATGCGCAAGTTCTTGCTTCTGCTTCTACTATGGAGGCTGAAGTTCGACAAGAGTTGGCTGGGCAGTCTGGCAAGGGTGGCAATGCAGCCGCTGCGAGCCTGGTCGGTAAGCGTGTGGCGGAAAAAGCACTTAAAGCAGGGATTACCGAAGTTGCGTTTGATCGCTCCGGTTTTCGTTACCATGGCCGAGTTAAGGCGCTGGCTGAAGCCGCGCGTGAAGCTGGTCTGAAGTTCTAAGGAAGAATCGTCATGGCAAAAATGCAGGCAAAAATGCAAAGCGACAAGCCCGATGATGGCATGCGCGAAAAAATGATTGCGATTAACCGTGTTACCAAGGTGGTTAAGGGTGGCCGTATCATGGGTTTCGCTGCATTGACCGTAGTGGGTGACGGCGATGGTCGTATCGGTATGGGTAAGGGTAAATCGAAAGAAGTGCCAGTGGCAGTGCAAAAGGCGATGGAGGAAGCGCGTCGGAATATGATTAAGGTCAGTCTCAAGGACGGCACGATTCAGCACACCATTACTGGTAAGCATGGCGCATCAAAAGTTCTCATGACCCCTGCTAAAGAGGGTACCGGCGTTATCGCGGGTGGTGCAATGCGCGCAATCTTTGAGGTTATGGGTGTAACTAATGTCGTGGCAAAGTCGAACGGCTCAAGCAATCCATACAATATGGTTCGTGCGACGCTGAATGGCTTGGCCAAGATGAGTACGCCATCTGAAATTGCTGCCAAGCGCGGTAAGTCAGTTGAAGAAATCCTGGGCTAAGGAGACTCTGATGACAAACACAGTAAAAGTGCAATTGGTCAAAGGCCTTATCGGTACACGCGAATCTCACCGTGCGACAGTGCGTGGTCTTGGTTTGCGCCGTGTTAATTCGATTTCTGAGTTGCAAGACACGCCAGCCGTACGTGGCATGATCAACAAAGTGTCGTATCTTGTAAAAGTTGTGGCGTAAGGCTCGCAGCCCTACGAACGGAGTAAATCATGGAATTAAATACAATTCAACCAGCTGAGGGTGCAAAGCACGCAAAGCGTCGCGTTGGCCGCGGTATTGGTTCGGGTCTCGGGAAAACATCCGGACGTGGGCATAAAGGTCAAAAATCGCGCTCAGGCGGATTTCACAAGGTTGGCTTTGAAGGCGGTCAAATGCCGTTGCAAAGGCGATTGCCTAAGCGCGGCTTTAAATCTACGGCTGCACCGTTCAAGGCAGAGGTTCGTTTATCCGACCTGGAGGCATTGCCTTTGACTGAGATTGATGTGCTGTCATTGAAGCAGGCTGGTGTGGTCGGCCAGTTGGCTAAAGTTGTTCGTGTAATATTTTGTGGTCAATTGACCAAAAAAATTAACACTAAAGGCTTGATTGTAACTAAGGGTGCAAAAGTTGCAATTGAAGCTCTTGGCGGCTCAGTCGCTTAAGCAGTTGGTGCAATCGGAGCATTATATTGGCTACTAGTCCAGCAATAGCTAAGGGGGCGGCCGGAGGGTTTCCTTGGGGTCGTCTCTGGTTTCTTCTTGCGGCTTTAGTGGTTTACCGTGTTGGGTCACATATTCCAGTTCCAGGAATTGATCCGACGCAGTTGGCACAGCTGTTTAAGCAAAACCAAGGTGGTATCTTGGGTATGTTTAACATGTTTTCCGGCGGTTCTCTTTCACGCTTTACTGTATTTGCGCTTGGTATCATGCCGTATATTTCGGCGTCGATTATCATGCAACTCATGGCGATTGTTTCTCCGCAGTTAGAGGCGATTAAAAAAGAAGGAGAGTCGGGAAGGCGCAAGATTACGCAATATACGCGTTATGGCACCTTGGTTTTAGCCCTTTTCCAAGGCTTGGGCATTGCGGTTGCTCTCGAGTCGCAAGCTGGTTTGGTAATTGATCCTGGTATGGCTTTCAGGTTCACGACGGTGATCACGCTGCTCACAGGAACTATGTTTTTGATGTGGTTGGGTGAGCAAATCACAGAACGTGGTTTGGGCAATGGTATCTCGATAATTATTTTTGCCGGTATTGCGGCAGGATTGCCAGGCGCAGTGGCGGGTCTGTTTGAATTGGTGCGTACGGGGTCAATGAATGCGCTATCCGCAATATTTATCTGCTTGGTTGCTGCTGGCGTTACTTTTGTGGTGGTATTCATTGAGCAAGGACAGCGCAAGATACTGGTCAATTATGCGAAGAGGCAGGTCGGCAACAAGATCTATGGCGGGCAAAGCAGTCATTTGCCATTAAAGTTGAATATGGCTGGCGTGATTCCACCAATTTTTGCCTCGTCAATAATATTGTTTCCGGCTACAATTACCAGTTGGTTTACTTCTGGTGATACTTCAAGTGGATTTGTTCGTTTTTTGAAGGATTTGGCGGCATCCATGGCGCCAGGTGAGCCAATTCATGCTCTGTTGTATGCGGGCGCAATCATATTCTTTTGTTTCTTTTATACTGCTCTGGTTTTTAACAGCAAGGAAACGGCAGATAATCTGAAGAAGAGTGGTGCCTTTGTACCGGGAATCAGGCCAGGTGACCAAACGGCTCGTTATATCGACAAAATCTTGATGCGATTAACCTTGGCCGGTGCTGTTTATATAACGCTGGTGTGTTTATTGCCGGAATTTCTTATTGCGAGATGGAAGGTGCCATTTTATTTTGGCGGCACCTCGCTATTGATTATTGTTGTTGTAACGATGGATTTTATGGCTCAGATACAGAATTACGTCATGTCTCAGCAATATGAATCGTTGCTTCGTAAAGCGAATTTCAAGGGCTGAATTCCTTAGTGATAGCCGCCCATTAGAAAGAGCAGATCGAATGTCAAAAGATGATGTTATACAGTTGCAGGGAGAGGTTCTTGAGAATCTTCCGAATGCAACGTTTCGAGTTAAGTTGGAAAATGGTCATATTGTTCTTGGCCATATCTCCGGCAAGATGCGCATGAACTATATTCGTATATTGCCTGGCGATAAGGTTACTGTGGAATTGACGCCATATGATCTGAGTAGGGCGCGGATTGTTTTCCGTACTAAGTAGTTTTTAAGACGAATCGAACCTAGAAGTGAAGGAAGAGGGCAACAATGAAAGTTCTCGCATCAGTCAAGCGGATCTGCCGCAATTGCAAGATTATTAAGCGCAAAGGCGTTGTTCGTGTTATTTGCACAGAACCACGCCATAAACAGCGCCAAGGTTAATTAACGTTATTGATCGAGGAATAACGAATGGCACGTATTGCAGGGGTTAACATCCCAAACCATCAGCACACTGTTATCGGCTTAACTGCCATTTATGGTGTTGGTCGCCCACGGGCGCAGGAAATTTGTGAAAAGACAGGTGTCTTGACTACTAAAAAAGTTAAGGATCTGGATGATAGCGAATTGGAAAAGCTTCGCGATGAAATTGGAAAATTTATCGTCGAGGGTGATCTGCGTCGTGAAATTTCGATGAACATCAAGCGTCTCATGGACCTTGGTTGTTATCGCGGTATGCGTCATCGCAAGGGGCTGCCTTGCCGTGGTCAGCGTACACGTACCAATGCTCGTACCCGCAAGGGGCCGCGCAAAGCCGCTCAGTCGCTGAAAAAATAATCCGGCGTCAGCTTGATTAGTCTTCGGATTCAAGGAAATTATTATGGCAAAAGCTCAGAATAGCGCCGCAGCAGCACGTGTGCGCAAGAAAGTTAAGAAAAATGTTGCTGAGGGCATTGCACATGTGCACGCCTCCTTCAACAACACGATCATCACAATTACAGATCGCCAGGGCAATGCGCTTTCGTGGGCTACATCTGGTGGTGCCGGTTTCAAGGGTTCGCGTAAATCGACCCCGTTCGCTGCTCAGGTAGCTGCTGAAGCGGCGGGAAAAGTGGCTGTTGAGTGCGGCGTTAAAAATCTGGAAGTTCGTATCAAGGGCCCTGGCCCTGGCCGCGAATCTGCGGTGCGCGCATTGAATAATCTGGGTATCAAGATCACCCAGATTCAAGATGTGACTCCGGTGCCACACAACGGATGCCGTCCGCCTAAGCGCCGCCGGATTTAATCTGCTGTTGCTTTCTGAGGCAGATGCAAAACCCCGCCAAATAATTTGGCGGTATTTTTTTAAGACCACTGTGTGATTGCAGATTGATCATACTAGCGCCCGGCCAATCGAATTTAGATCAGGCAGCTGGGGCGTGAACCAATAATTAAAAGGAAATTCCGTGGCACGTTATATTGGACCTAAAGCAAAGCTTTCCCGTCGCGAAGGCACTGATTTGTTTCTCAAGAGCGCACGGCGTTCGTTGGATTCAAAGTGCAAACTGGATGTAAAACCTGGTCAGCATGGCATCAAGTCCGGTGCGCGCACTTCTGACTACGGTAACCAGTTGCGTGAAAAGCAAAAAGTCAAACGCATGTATGGCATTCTGGAGCGTCAGTTCCGCCGCTACTTTGCAGAAGCTGATCGTCGCAAGGGCAATACAGGTGAAAGTTTGCTGAAGCTGCTGGAGTCGCGCCTGGACAATGTGTGTTACCGCATGGGTTTTGGCTCCACTCGCGCAGAAGCGCGTCAGTTGGTCAGTCATAAAGCCTTCACGGTAAACAACATCGTTGTCAATATCGCTTCGTATCAAGTCAAGCCGGGCGATGTTGTCGCCGTACGCGAAAAATCCAAGAAGCAAGTGCGCATCGTTGAGGCGCTTTCCTTGGCAGAACAAATCGGCATGCCATCATGGGTTTCTGTCGATAGCAAAAAAATGGAAGGCACCTTCAAGTCCGTTCCGGATCGCAGTGATATCGCCAATGATGTCAATGAATCCCTGATTGTCGAATTGTATTCCCGTTAATTAGCAATCTAGCCTGATTAATCACCTACCGGCTTCCCGGTAGGTATTTTTCATTGTGCCATCAGCCTTATCGGCGTAACGAGTCGAGGGTATTGAAAAGGACATTTCATGCAAAACAGTCTATTAAAGCCACGTATTATTGATGTTGAAACTTTGGGCGTGAGTCATGCCAAGGTTGTGATGGAACCGTTTGAACGTGGTTACGGACATACGCTCGGCAATGCCTTGCGTCGGGTGTTGCTTTCCTCCATGGTGGGTTTTGCGCCAACGGAAGTTACGATTGCCGGTGTGGTGCATGAATATTCGTCCCTTGATGGCGTGCAGGAAGACGTGGTCGATTTGTTATTGAACCTGAAGGGCGTTGTGTTCAAGGTGCATAACCGCGACGAAGTTACGCTGACTCTTAAAAAAGAGGGCGCAGGTGCCGTCCTGGCTTCGGATATCGATTTGCCGCACGATGTCGAACTGGTTAATCCAGATCACGAAATTGCCCATCTGACTGCCGGTGGCAAGCTGGATATGCAGATCAAGATCGAAAAAGGTCGCGGCTACGTACCGGGTAATGTTCGCCGCTTGGCTGAAGACACCAACAAGACCATCGGCCGAATCATTCTGGACGCTTCTTTTTCGCCGGTGCGTCGCGTCTCGTACGCGGTTGAGTCGGCCCGCGTCGAGCAGCGTACGGATCTGGATAAATTGGTCATCAATATCGAAACCAATGGCGTGATTTCGCCTGAAGAGGCGATCCGTCAGTCTGCGCGCATACTGGTTGAGCAGTTGAGCGTATTTGCCGCGCTCGAAGGCACGGAAGCAGCAGCAGAAGCACCATCCCGCACTCCTGCGGTCGACCCGATTCTGTTGCGTCCGGTGGATGACCTGGAATTGACGGTACGTTCCGCCAATTGCCTGAAAGCCGAAAACATTTACTATATTGGCGATTTGATTCAGCGCAGTGAGAATGAATTGCTGAAGACGCCGAATCTGGGCCGCAAGTCCCTGAATGAAATCAAGGAAGTACTGGCTTCGCGCGGCTTGACATTGGGCATGAAACTTGAAAACTGGCCGCCTGTCGGCCTGGAAAAATAATAGCCGGCGCAAATAAATTTTAATTTGTTCGCCACTTGTTAGTATAATCACGCACTTAAATTTACCGGCCCGCGTGGCGGCAGATCGCCGCCACGATAGAAGAGCTGGGATCAAACTTACCTAGAAAGGAATTACCATGCGTCATCGTCACGGCCTTCGCAAGCTCAATCGCACTTCTTCCCATCGCTTGGCCATGCTGCGCAACATGACAGTATCGCTGCTGCGTCACGAAGCGATCAAAACAACCCTGCCTAAAGCCAAGGAACTGCGCCGTGTTATCGAGCCGATCCTGACCCTGGGCAAGACAGACACACTGGCCAACAAGCGTCTCGCTTTCAACCGTCTGCGTGACCGCGAAATGGTGGTCAAGCTGTTTGCCGAGCTGGGCCCGCGTTATGCCAACCGTAACGGAGGTTATCTGCGTATCCTGAAGATGGGCTTCCGCGTTGGTGATAATGCGCCTATGGCTTTCATCGAATTGCTGGATCGTCCGGATACAACGGAAGCAGTAGAAGTGGCTGATGCAGAATAATTAGCCGCTGATTCTGCCGCGCACTATTACAAAAAGCCAGGCATTGCCTGGCTTTTGTGCGTAGTGAATACAATCCGGCGTCTGCTCCGGCCTATTGCCCTGGTTGGGCCGAGAATGGGGGTAGGATATCGCGTATCTTCATGCCATCAAGGAACGATTCGATGCAGCAAGCTGACATTTTATCTGTAGAAAACCTGCATAAATCCTATGGCAAGGGTAATTTGAAAAATGTCGTAGTCGATAAGCTGAGTTTTTCCTTGCAGCGCGGCGAGTGTTACGGCTTGCTCGGTCCGAACGGTGCCGGCAAAACCACTACATTGCGGTTATGCCTTGGCTTGACGGCGCCGGACAGCGGCCGCATCACGCTGGCAGGGCATAGCATCCCGTCGCATGCCCGCCAGGCGCGCTTGCGTGTCGGAGTCGTGCCGCAGGCAGACAACCTGGATCCCGACTTTACCGTGACCGAGAACCTGTTGGTGTTCGGACGGTATTTCGGCATTTCCGATGCGGTCATCACGGCGCGTATTCCCGCCCTGCTTGAGTTCGCCAACCTGACGACGAAGAAAGATGCCGGCATAGCCGAACTGTCGGGCGGCATGAAACGGCGCCTGATGCTGGCGCGCGCACTGGTCAATGACCCTGACCTGATTTTCATGGATGAGCCGACCACCGGACTGGACCCGCAGGCGCGCCACATGATCTGGGAGCGCCTGAAGACGCTGGTGAGTCAGGGCAAAACCATTCTGCTGACCACCCACTTCATGGACGAAGCGGAACGCTTGTCCGACCGGCTGGCGGTGATTGATCATGGCAAGATGATTGCGCAAGGTTCTCCGCGCAGTTTGATTGCCCGGCACATTGAAGCGGAAGTGGTCGAGGTTTATGGCGACGGTGCCCGCCCTTGGGGAGATTGCCTTGGGCGCCAGCAATCGGCCCGGATCGAGATTAGCGGAGAAACGGTTTTTTGTTATACCAATGACGCGCAGCAATTGCTGGAAAGCCTGCATGCGACAGCGGATGTCCGTTTTGTGCATCGACCGGCAAATCTGGAAGATGTGTTTCTAAAGCTCACCGGCAGGGAAATACGGGATTAGGATGTCTTCTTCAATCTATGCATTACCTTCGTTTTCGCTGCGTTTTAGGCCCGTCTGGCAACGGAACTTTCTGGTCTGGAAAAAGCTCCTGATTGCCAGCATTCTGGGCAATATCGCCGACCCCTTGATTACTTTGCTGGCTTTTGGCTATGGGCTGGGAGGCTTGCTCAAGCAGATTGAAGGCATTCCCTACATCAATTATCTGGGTTCCGGATCGATTTGCATGTCGATCATGATGGCGGCGTCGTTCGAGGCGCTGTATTCGGCTTTTTCGCGCATGCATGTGCAAAAATCGTGGGATGCACTGCTCAATGCGCCACTGGCGCTGGATGACATCCTTCTGGCCGAGATGCTGTGGGCCGCCAGCAAGGCGCTGTTCTCGGGTCTGGTGATTTTGGTCGTGCTGCTGTTTTTGGGCATCGGCCTGAACCTGCACACCGTGCTGGTGTTGCCCCTGCTGTTCATCATCGGCATGACGTTTGCGTCGATGGGGCTGGTCATCAATGCGCTGGCGCGGGGCTATGATTTTTTCACCTTTTACTTCACGATGGTGCTTACGCCAATGGTGTTTTTATCTGGAGTATATTATCCAGTCGCACAGTTGCCTGAGTGGCTTCAGTTGTTTTCACGCATACTGCCACTCGGTGCTGCGGTCAGCCTGATCCGGCCCCTGATTCTTGGCGCCTGGCCGCAGACGCCGTTGCACGATCTGGCATTATTGCTGGCGTATTCGATTGCAGGATTTTATCTGGCGACGCTGCTGACACGCCGGCGTCTGTTGAAATAAGAAGCGCTTCGATGCGGCTGCGCCTGCAACGGTCTGGACCGACCGCTGCAATGTTGTTTTTATGAACGTATTGCACCGACTGCGGTCAACAGCATTGCGCTGCAAGAGAATTGCAGCACCCTCCGGGCATAAGTAAATGCCGGCTGCAGCAGGCGCCCGGTATAAAGGAAAGAATTGCATGTTTAATCGTTTATTCCGACATCCGCCATCCAGACCGATTGCATTTGCCTGGATCGCGTTGCTTGGGTTGCTGTCTATCCTGTTGGCGCCGCGGGCCTTTGCCAAGGAAGAATTCCTGGAGCCGGAAGCGGCCTTCAAATTTACCGCCAGGATGCACGATCCGAAAACGATTGCGCTGACGTTTGCCATTGCTGACGGCTATTACATGTATCGCGAGCGCTTCCAGTTCAAGGCTGCGGGAGCCACCTTGGGTACGCCGGAATTACCGCGCGGCATTGTTAAATACGATACGACGTTTGAAAAGGATGTTGAAAGCTATCGCAAGCAAGTGACGATTATGCTGCCGGTGCAAGCCAGCGCGCCGTTTGCATTGACGGTAACTTCGCAGGGTTGCACCGATCAGGGCTTATGTTATGCGCCAATGGAGTCGGTCGCGAAGCTGTCGCCGAACGGCGGCGGCTTGCTGGCGGACATGATGCCGGGCGTTTTGGGGCAGAGCCGCGACATCCAGTCAAGCCAGTTCAATGCCGCGCCAACCGCGGCGGCGGATACGGCGTTGTCGGGCGGCGAGCTGAGCAGCATCGAAGCATCGCTCAAAAGCCGTAAATTGCTGGTGATCCTGCCGCTGTTCCTGCTGCTTGGCCTGGGTCTGGCGTTTACCCCCTGCGTGTTGCCGATGGTGCCGATCCTGTCGTTCATCATCGTGGGAGAGGGCGCCAAAGTGCCACGCTCGCGTGCCTTTATCCTGTCGGTCGCGTATGCGCTCGGGATGGCGATCGTGTATACCGCGCTCGGCATAGCCGCCGGCCTGATCGGCGAAGGCTTGGCCGCCACCCTGCAAAATCCCTGGGTGCTGGGACTGTTCGCGTTGCTGATGGCGGCTCTGGCGCTGTCGATGTTCGGAGTCTATCAATTGCAGGTGCCGGCGGCGATCCAGTCGCGCCTGCTGCGGGTGTCCGAGCGTCAGTCCGCCGGCAAGCTGTTCGGCGTCTTTGCCATGGGGGCGATTTCGGCCCTGATCGTCGGGCCTTGCGTGGCGGCGCCCTTGGCCGGTGCATTGGTATACATCAGCCAAACCCGCGACGTGGTGATCGGCGGCGGCGCGCTGTTCGCGATGGCGGCAGGGATGAGCGTGCCGCTGCTGCTGGTCGGACTTTCTGCCGGCACCCTGCTGCCACGGGCTGGCGCATGGATGGAAGCGGTGAAACGTTTCTTCGGCGTATTGATGCTGGCTTTGGCGTTGTGGATGGTGGCGCCGGTGCTGCCGGCCTGGGTGGCGATGCTGGGCTGGGCTGCGCTCGGCCTGGGCTACGGCGTTGCCCTGCTGCGTCCGCTGGCCGGCGGATTTTCGATTGCGTTCGGAGTCGTGTTCGCGCTGTTCGGCCTGGCGCAACTGGCGGGCGTGGCCAGTGGCGGCCGCAATGCGTGGGCACCGCTGTCGCATCTGACCGGCAACGTCGAGCAGCCGGTGCAATTTGCCCGCGTGCGCTCGGTGGGCGAGCTTGATGCAATGCTGGCGTCGGCGCAAGGCAAGACCGTGATGCTGGATTTTTATGCCGACTGGTGCGTCTCCTGCAAGGAAATGGAGAAACTGACATTTACCGATCCGGGCGTGCGCCGGCAGATGTCGAGGCTGTTGCTGCTGCAGGTGGATGTGACAGCAAACAATGCGGATGATAAGGCGATGCTCAAGCGCTTCAACCTGTTCGGCCCGCCCGGCATCATCTTTTTTGGGCCGCAAGCGACGGAACTGCCTGGCACGCGGGTGATCGGCTATCAGAACGCAGCACGATTCACGCGGTCCTTGTCGCTGGCACTTGAAAAATAAATATAACTTATGGAGTATTTTTGGTTTTCGTTAGAAAACATGCTGAAAACATGCTATTTATAATCATACTGCATAGTGTATTTATATAGTCGGAAGCCGCCGCGGTGCACTTGCCGCAGCCTAGCATGCAGCTTGAAAGCCATAAAAA
>NZ_AVCC01000073.1 GCF_000622895.1 Herminiimonas sp. CN | reverse complement strand
CAACTGGAGCACTACATCATGGGCGAGCGCTTCTGAGAGCCGGGCATCGAGGGCTACGGACAATTGCGATTAGCACGCCGCTTACCAACCTGAGTATTAATTTAAATATCGACAAATAAAATATGCTAAGAAATGCAATTAAAAATAGACAACTACCCCATGTCTTTTGTGAAATTCATGGAATTTTTTATCAAGTATTAGTGGCAGTCGACGCTGCGCATCGCGCGGAAATATCGTGATATGGCGCCATCCAGCAGTCTGCCAGTCAGGAGTAATGCAAATGCATCAGAACGAACCTCTTCGTCTGCATGTGCCGGAGCCGACCGGACGCCCGGGTCATGCGACCGATTTTTCCTACCTCCATGTGTCGCCCGCCGGCGCAGCGCGCCGCCCTCCGATCGATGTCTCGCCGCCGGAAACCAGCGATCTGGCCTTTGCGCTGGTGCGGGTACTGGACGACGATGGCAATGCGCTCGGGCCGTGGGCGCCGCAGATCGAACTGGAAACGGTGCGCGCCGGGCTGCGGGCGATGATGAAAACCCGCATCTTCGATGCCCGCATGCTGGTAGCGCAGCGGCAAAAGAAAATCTCCTTTTACATGCAGAGCCTGGGCGAAGAAGCGATCGGCACCGCACAGGCGCTGGCGCTCAACATCGACGACATGTGCTTTCCGACCTATCGCCAGCAAAGCTTGCTGATGGCGCGCGACGTGCCGCTGGTTGACTTGATCTGCCAGCTGATGTCGAATGAGCATGACCCGCTCAAGGGGCGGCAGCTACCGGTAATGTATTCGGTGCGCAAGGCAGGCTTCTTCTCCATCTCCGGCAACCTGGCGACGCAATTCCTCCAGGCGGTAGGCTGGGGCATGGCATCCGCCATCAAGGGCGACACCAAAATCGCCTCGGCCTGGATTGGCGACGGCGCCACCGCCGAAGCCGATTTCGATACCGGGCTGACCTTTGCCCATGTGTACCGGGCGCCGGTGATCCTGAATGTGGTCAACAACCAGTGGGCGATCTCGACCTTCCAGACCATCGCCGGCGGCGAGAACACCACTTTCGCGGCGCGCGGCGTGGGCTGCGGCATCGCCTCGCTGCGGGTGGACGGCAACGACTTCCTGGCGGTATACGCGGCCTCGAAGTGGGCCAGCGAACGCGCGCGCGGCAACCTGGGGCCGACGCTGATCGAATGGGTCACCTATCGCGCCGGCCCGCACTCGACTTCCGACGATCCGTCCAAATACCGTCCGGCCGACGACTGGGCCCGCTTCCCGCTGGGCGACCCGATCGCCCGCCTCAAGCAGCATCTGATCGGCATCGGCGCATGGTCGGAGCAAGAGCATGAAGACACGCAAAAAGCGCTGGAAGCGCAAGTGATGGCCGCTCAGAAGGAAGCCGAGCAATACGGCACCTTGGCCAACGGTCATATCTCCAGCGCAGCGGCGATGTTTGAAGATGTCTACAAGGATATGCCGGAACATTTGCGCCGGCAGCGCCAGCAACTCGGAATATGACCATGACAACCTCTTCCATGACCATGATTCAGGCGCTGCGTTCGGCAATGGACGTGATGCTGGAGCGCGACAGCAATGTAGTCGTATTCGGCCAGGATGTCGGTTATTTCGGCGGCGTGTTCCGCTGCACCGATGGCCTGCAGAAAAAATACGGCACCTCGCGCGTGTTCGATACGCCGATCTCCGAGGGCGGCATCGTCGGCGTTGCCGTCGGCATGGGCGCCTACGGCTTGCGGCCGGTGGCCGAGATCCAGTTTGCCGATTACTTTTATCCGGCCTCCGATCAGATCGTATCCGAAGCGGCCCGGCTGCGTTTTCGCTCGGCCGGCGAGTTTACCGCGCCGCTCACGATCCGGATGCCCTGCGGCGGCGGCATTTACGGCGGCCAAACCCATAGTCAAAGCCCGGAGGCAATGTTTATCCAGGTCTGCGGGCTGCGCACCGTGATGCCATCCAATCCGTACGACGCCAAGGGTTTGCTGATCGCCGCGATCGAAAACGACGATCCGGTCATCTTTCTCGAACCCAAGCGCTTGTACAACGGGCCATTCGATGGTCATCATGAAAAACCGGTGGTGCCGTGGTCCCAGCACCCGCTGGGCGAGGTGCCCGACGGTTATTACACGCTGCCGCTGGAATCGGCATCGGTGTTTCGCGCTGGCACCGATCTGACCGTGATCACCTACGGCACCATGGTTTTCGTCTCGGAAGCTGCAGCGCAGGAAAGCGGGATCGATGCCGAAATCATCGATTTGCGCAGCCTGTGGCCACTGGATTTGCCAACCATTGTTGCCTCGGTCAAAAAGACCGGCCGCTGCGTGATCGTGCATGAAGCGACGCGCACCGGCGGCTTTGGAGCCGAACTGACGGCACTGGTGCAGGAACACTGCTTTTATCACCTCGAAGCGCCGATCGAACGCGTCACCGGCTGGGATACGCCTTACCCGCATGCGCAGGAGTGGGCCTACTTCCCCGGCCCGGCCCGGGTGGCGGCAGCGTTCAAACGCACGATGGAGGCATGAGATGGGGATTCATGTAATCAAGATGCCGGACATCGGCGAAGGCATTGCAGAGGTCGAACTGGTGCTGTGGCGCGTGCAGCCGGGCGACACGGTTACTGAGGATCAAATTCTGGCCGATGTGATGACCGACAAGGCCACCATCGAGATTCCGTCGCCGGTGGCCGGCACGGTGCTGGCGCTGGGCGGCAAAGCGGGAGAGGTGATGGCGGTAGGGTCTGAACTGATCCGCATTGAAGTCGCCGGCACAGGCAATGCCGACGCCAGCAATGCGACGATCCCGGCCAGACCGGCCGCGCCGCCGGCCGCAGCCGCCCCGACCGCCCCGGCCGAGCCCGCGCGCGCGCCGGCACCGGTCGGTACCGCAACAGCACGCGCGGTCCCTGCAGCACGGCCAGCCGGCGAAAAACCGATCGCCTCGCCGGCGCTGCGTCGGCGCGCCTGGGACATGGGCATTGAACTGCAATACGTGCCGGGCAGCGGCGCGGCCGGCCGTATCCTGCAACAAGACCTGGATGCCTATGCCGCCCGCGGCGCAGGCCCGTACGCCATCGGAAATAACGCGATGCGCTACCAGCAGCGGGATGACGAGGAAGCGCTGCCTGTGATCGGACTGCGCCGCAAAATCGCGCAGAAGATGCAGGAGTCCAAGCGCCGCATTCCGCACTTTACCTATGTCGAAGAAGTCGACATGACCGAGCTGGAAGCGTTGCGCACGCGCCTCAACGAGCGTTGGGGCAGCGAACGGGTGCGCCTGACGGTGCTGCCGTTTTTGATGCGGGCGATGGTGCTGGCGGTACGCGAGTTTCCGCAAATCAATGCACGCTTCGACGACGATGCCGGCATCGTTACGCGCTTCGGCGCGGTCCACATCGGTATTGCCACCCAGACCGGCGCCGGCCTGGTAGTGCCGGTGCTGCGCCATGCGGAAGCGCACGATCTGTGGTCGAGCGCGGCCGAAGTGACGCGACTGGCCGAAGCCGCGCGCAGCGGCAAGGCCACGCGCGAGGAGCTTTCGGGTTCGACCATCACAGTTACCAGCCTGGGAGCCTTGGGCGGGATTGTCTCCACGCCGGTAATCAATCATCCCGAAGTGGCGATAGTCGGGGTCAACCGAATGGTCTTGCGGCCAATGATCCGCGCCGGCACTGTGGTGCCGCGCCAGATGATGAACTTGTCGTCGTCGTTCGATCACCGGGTGGTCGACGGCATGCACGCGGCCGAATTCATACAGGCGCTGCGCGGCTACCTGGAATGCCCGGCCACGCTGTTCATGGAGTAAATAATGAACGCACAATCGACCACCTTGCTGATCATCGGCGGCGGCCCCGGCGGCTATGTCGCCGCGATCCGCGCTGCGCAACTGGGCATTGCCACCACGCTAATCGAAGGCGAGCAGCTGGGCGGAACCTGCCTGAACATCGGCTGCATCCCGTCCAAGGCGCTGATCCACGCCGCCGATGCATTCGAAAAGGCATGCCAGTATGCAGGCGATTCGGCGCTCGGCATCCGCGTGCAATCGCCCCGCATCGATCTACCGCAAACGGTGCGCTGGAAGGATGGCATCGTCCACAAGCTGACTTCTGGCGTGGCCACGCTGCTCAAGAAAAACGGCGTGCAGGTAATCAAGGGCTGGGCCCGCATTATCGACGGCAAGACGGTCGAGGTGCGGCAGAGTGCAGAAGATGTGGCGAGCGCCGGGCCTGCGCCGCTGCGCATCGGTTGCCAGCATTTGTTGCTGGCAACCGGCTCGCAGGCGGTGGCGCTGCCGAACATGCCGTTCGGCGGGCCCGTGATCAGCTCCACCGAAGCGCTGTCGCCGGCATCGTTGCCGCGCCGCCTGGTGGTGGTCGGCGCCGGCTATATCGGACTGGAACTGGGCACCGCGTATCGCAAGCTGGGGGCCGAGGTGAGCGTAGTCGAGGCGCTTGATCGCATTCTGCCTGCCTACGACGCAGACCTGGGCAAGCCGGTAGCCGCCGCATTGCAGCGCCTGGGAGTGCAATTCCATCTGGGCTGCACAGTACAGGGGCTGAATGCAAGCGGCGACGCAGTGCGGGTGCGCAACAGCGAAGGCGAGGAATCCGAACTGGCAGCCGACCAGGTGCTGGTCGCGGTCGGCCGCCATCCCCGCACGCAAGGCTGGGACCTGGAAAGCCTGATGCTCGACATGACGGGCCGCGCCGTGAAAATCGACGACCAATGCCGTACCTCGATGCGCGACGTCTGGGCCATCGGCGACCTGACCGGCGAGCCGATGCTGGCGCACCGCGCGATGGCGCAGGGCGAGATGGTGGCCGAGATCATCGCCGGCAAACGCCGCCATTTCGCGCCGCGTGCGATGCCTGCCGTGTGCTTCACCGATCCCGAAGTGGTGGTCGCCGGCTACACGCCGCAAGGCGCGCTGGACGCGGGGCTGGACTGCATCGACGCAATATTTCCGTTCGCCGCCAACGGCCGCGCGATGACCATCGAATCGACCGCCGGTTTTGTGCGCGTGGTGGCACGCCGCGACAACCATTTGATCGTCGGCTGGCAGGCGGTGGGAAGCAGCGTATCCGAACTCAGCGCCGCGTTCAGTCATTCGATCGAGATGGGCGCGGTACTGGAGGACGTAGCCGGCACCATCCACGCCCATCCGACACTCGGCGAAGCGGTACAGGAAACGGCGCTGCGCGCGCTCGGACATGCGCTGCATATCTAGTGTCCTGAATTACTAATTCGTTGAATAAATATGACGAGAATCACCCCGATACGGTGTCACAAATGCGCGCAAGGCTCCAGCCTTGCTGTGCTTTGTTCCTTGTCTCGTGCCGATTTCGACATATTTAATTCTTCAACGAACTAACAACTCAGGACACTAGCGCTCGACCGGAATCAGGCTGCCTTGCGGAATGTCAGGTTGATGCGCTGCCCGCCCAGCAGCGGGTGGCAACCCTCTTTCAGCGGCATCACGCCGTGATAGCGCAACCGCGCCGGGCCGCCCCACACCGCCACATCGCCATGCGTCAAAGGCACTCGGGTCGGCTTGTCTTCGCGCCGCACACCGCCGAACAGAAACACCGCCGGCATGCCGAGCGACACCGAAACGATCGGCTGGTCAAAATCGCGCTCGTTCTTGTCCTGATGCAGCGACAGCCGCGCGCCCGGCTGGTAGCGGTTGATCAGGCACGCGTCCGGCACGAAATTCTGGAAGCCGGCGCTTGCCGCGGCCTCCTGCGCCAATGCCAGAAACACTTCCGGCATGCGGGGCCAGGGCTGGCCAGTCTCGCTGTCCAGCCCGGCATAGCGGTAGCCGGTACGATCGGACAGCCAGCCGCAGGCACCGCAGTTGGTCATCGCGACCGACATCCGAAAGCCCCCTGGCGTGAGCATCTGGCGAAACGGCGCCTGGGCCGTGATTGCGGACAAGGCCGTCAGGATATGCGCCAGATTTTCCAGCGCGAAGCCGCGCAGCACCAACGCCCCCGGACACAATTCCTCGCGCCAGGTTCGGTCCTGCTCGATGCCTTCGAATAGATTCATCGTCATTGATGTGCGCGTTCGATGCCGAATATTCATCATGCTGCAAACCATGTCCGCGAAAGGCACGAAAAAAGCCGCCGATCGGCTGCGCAGGAGCAGGTTCTCACGCTGTGCGGAGGGCGCAACGCAAATTAGTAGTAAGCATAGTATATTTCACCATCGCAATAAAAATATATGGAAAATAGCATGAAAATTACCATACTCCCTATTTTAATGAAACTCGCTGGGGTCTGAATTCAGTTCGCGCCTTGCATGTCTTTCGCGGACAATGCATCAGATCTTCAGCCGAGGCTTGTTATCCGCCCCCTCCTTTTCCAGCAAGGCGCGCGCTTCATTGTCCAGCAGCGCACGCTTGCGTTCGACGCCCCAGCGGTAGCCGGACAGGCCGCCATCGTTGCGCACCACCCGGTGGCACGGGATCGCCACCGCCAGCGCGTTGGCGGCGCACGCGCCGGCCACCGCCCGCACCGCTTTCGGCGCGCCGATACGCTGCGCGATCTCGGTATAGCTGACGGTCTGCCCGGCCGGAATCTCGCGCAACGCTTGCCAGACCCGCTGCTGGAATACGGTGCCGCGGATATCCAGCGGCAAGTCCAAACCGATTTCCGGCGCTTCGACAAAGCCGACCACCGTGGCCACCAGTTGCTCGAATGCGCTGTCGCCGCCGATCAGCCTGGCGCGGGGAAAGCGATCTTGCAGATCGCGCGCCAGCGCATCGGGGTCGTCGCCCATCAGAATCGCGCAAACGCCGCGTTCGCTTTGGGCCACCAGAATCGCACCGAGCGAACATTCGCCAACCGCAAAACGGATTTCAGTGTTGGCGCCGCCGGCCCGGTAGCTGGTCGGCGTCATCCCCAGCACCGCATCCGATTTTTCATAAAAACGCGAGTTGGCGTTGTAGCCGGCGTCGAAAATGGCTGCGGTGATGGTACCGGCGCGCGTGTCGCTGCGCTCAAGCGCGGTGCGCATCCGCTGCTCGCGCCGCGCCGCTGCATATGCCCTCGGCGTCAATCCGGTGGCCTGCTTGAACAGGCGGTGAAAATGATAGGCGCTGACGCCGACGCGCTGCGCCAGTTCCTGCAGTCCCGGCACGCTCTCCGATGCTTCGATGATCCGGCAGGCTTCGGTGACCTTGGCCGCATGTTGCTCCAGCAGCGAAGGCCGGTCCGGCTTGCAGCGCTTGCAGGGCCGGAACCCAGCCTGCTCGGCGTCCTCGCAACTGGCATGGAATTGCACGTTCTCCGGCCGCGCCAGCCGGGCCGCACAGGACGGGCGGCAATACACGCCGGTGCTCTTGACCGAGTAATAGAACGTGCCGTCGGCCTCGGGCTTGCGCGCGGCAACTGCAGCCCAGCGCGGATCGCCGAGAATGTTGGCCGCGCGCTGCGCATTTTCCGCTGATAAGTTCATCGCGTATTCCTTTCAACCATCTACCGGTTGAAAACAAGTCTAGCAACGACGGCTGTGCGCCGCACTCCGGCTCTTGCTTTCAAATTCTGCGCCAAGCCCGGCAGGCTCCCAAGGGTTTATCAGGTTATTCCCGGCTTGAAAGATGGGCTGGAACCGTTCTGCCTTATTCCTGAATTTCAAAAAACGGGTTCCATACGACTTCCCACAAATGCCGGTCCGGGTCTTCGAAGTATCCGGCGTAGCCGCCCCAGAATGTATCTTGCGCCGGCTTTACGATAGCCGCACCCGCTTTTCGGGCTTGCTCCATTACCACGTCAACTTCTTCTTTTGACGCTACGTTGTGCCCGAGAGTGAACTCGGTACGGCTTGGCAGCCCAACGGAAATACCGGTATCGTGCGAGATACTTGCGCGTGGCCAGACGGCAAGTTTCAAGCCGGCCTGCAGATCGAAAAACGCCACGGCACCGTTCTCAAACTCCGTGCCGATAATGCCCGGCGTCGGCAGACCGAGGCCATCGCGGTAAAACGCCAGCGATTTCCCCAGATCATCGACGCCTATCGTGATGACGGTAATGCGAGGTTTCATATCGGTTTGACTCCTCTCGAGTGCCGGTCAGCCGTGTCATGCAGCCTGACGCCAGTCGCTGCCCTGCCGGTTGGGCGCGGCCGGAGCAGGCATCGCATAAGCGACACTAACCCTGCCGCGCTTTGGATAGAATGATCAACCATCTGCGCAGCAGCACTATTTCAACGTATCCGCATTCGCTTCCGGTGCTGCAATCCAAAACAGGATTGACCGTGTAATAGCGCTTGCGGAGGTCGCGGTAAACGGAGATTTCACGTCTGCCCAAGCGGAGCAAAAATGACGCAGGAGCATATTCTGAACCTGAATGAATTCCGATCGGATGAAAGCTCGCCATGATAGTCGTTCCTTTATGAAAACAACGATAACAAAACACACTCTACCACAACTACTGTATATATAAACAGTATAATATTGTACCGTTTACTTGCGCCGCGCCTTGCCTTAGATTGACAAACCATAATGACCGCCCTGCCTCGCCGTATTGCCCACCTGGACATGGATGCCTTCTACGCATCGGTCGAACTGCTGCGCTACCCGGAATTGCACGGCCGCCCGCTCGTCATCGGCGGGCGCAGCGACCAGCAGCCGACGATCGGGCCAGACGGCAGCCGGCGTTTCGCACGTCTGCGCGACTACACCGGCCGCGGCGTCATCACGACCTCCACCTACGAAGCACGGGCTCTGGGCGTGTTCTCCGGCATGGGCGTCATGAAAGCCGCGCAGCTGGCGCCGGATGCCATCTTGCTACCAGTCAACTTCGATGCCTATCGCCATTATTCGCGCCTGTTCAAAGCCGCCGTGGCCGGCATTGCACCGCACATCGAAGATCGCGGCATCGACGAAATCTACATTGACCTGAGCGCGCTCCCGGGCGATACGCTGGCACTGGCGCAGCGCATCAAGCAAGCGGTGCGCAATGCCACCGGACTCTCCTGTTCGATTGGCGTAACACCCAACAAGCTGCTGTCGAAAATCTGCTCTGACCTTGAAAAGCCGGACGGCCTCACCATTCTCGACCGGGCAGATATTCCGCACCGGATCTGGCCGCTGCCGGTGCGGAAAATCAATGGCATCGGCCCCAAAGCGACTGAAAAATTGGCAGCGCTCGGGATCGCCACCATCGCCGAACTGGCGCAGGCCGAACCCGCCTTCCTGCAAATGCATTTCGGCCGCAGTTATGGCTGCTGGCTGCTGGATGCCGCTCACGGCGTCGACGAAAGCCAGGTCATCACCCATTCCGAACCGAAATCGATCAGCCGCGAAACCACCTTCGAGCGCGACCTGCACGCCCGCAACGACCGCGCCGCCCTGTCGGAAATCTTCACATCGCTCTGCACCCGCGTGGCGGAAGACCTGCAACGCAAGGGTTACCTCGGGCGCACCATCGGCATCAAGTTGCGGTTTGACGATTTTCATACCGTAACGCGCGACGTTACGCTGCCGGCAGCCACCGCCGATCCTGCAATTATTCGCCGCGCAGCGGGAGAATGCCTGCGCCGCATACCGCTGCAGCAAAAGCTGCGATTGCTGGGCGTGCGGGCCAGTGCGCTGTCGTCAAAACATGGGCTGCAGGCGATTGACATGCCATCCCAGGGAGAACTGCCGTTCGCCGTAAATCCATGAAGCGATGATCCGGAAGGATCCACAAAAATAACTCCAGCCAAACGGTCGCGCCATTTTCATGGCGCGCAGACGCAGCGGGCAGTTATAAGCTATATTGCATATATATCTTATAGCTGCACGTCGTTCAATCCCCGAACGCCACAACATTACAAAGGAATTTCATGGCCACACCCGAACTATGCACGGAACAAGAAATTTCGCGGATGGTGCACGACTTCTATGACAGAGTGCGTCTTGACGAAGTGCTGGGGCCGATCTTTAACGGCCACATCTCGGACTGGGATCATCACTTGGCCAAGCTGGTGGATTTCTGGTCGTCGATCCTGCGCGGCACCGGACGCTTCTCCGGCACGCCGATGCCGAAGCACACCGCCCTGCCCGGCTTGAATGCAGAACTGTTCCGGCGCTGGCTGTCGCTGTTCCATGAGACCACCCAGGCGCTCGACAACCAAGCGATGCGCGAGCAAGCCGACAGCGCGGCGCAGCGCATCGCGCAAAGCCTGTGGTACGGCTATCAAATGAGCCGCAATGCGGATCAATTGCCGGCAGAACTGCACCATGACTGATCCTTTGCACCCACAAGCGACAATATGAGCTATCCGATACTTCTGACCCTGCATCTGTTCGGTGCCTTGATGTTCGTCGGCACCGTGTTTTTCGAAGTGCTGATCCTGGAAGGCGTGCGCAAGCACTTGCCGACCGACGTGATGCGCCAGACCGAGCGCGCCATCGGCACGCGCGCGCGCAGCATCATGCCGTGGGTGCTGATGGCGCTGTACGGCGCCGGCATCGGCATGGCCTGGCAGCACCGGGCAGCGCTGGCCCACCCTTTTGCCAGCAGTTTCGGCGTCCTGCTGACACTGAAGATTCTGCTCGCGCTCAGCGTGTTCGGGCATTTCGTTACCGCCATGGTCTGGCTGCGGCGCGGCCTGCTGCGCTCCGGCCGCTCCCGCTTCATTCACATCAGCGTGTTCTGCCACATGGTCGGCATCGTGCTGCTGGCCAAGGGCATGTTCTACCTGCATTGACAGGCAGCCTGGCCCGGATTCAAGACTAAATGCTCATAAAAACCACTGGCATTCGCGCGGCGTGATCACGTCCATGAATGCCAGTTGATCCTGCCGCTTGTTCTGGCAGAACACGTTGACGAACTCAGCGCCCAGCGCGGCCTGCACGAAATCGGCGCCGGCCATCCGGCGCACCGCTTCCAGCATGTCGGTCGGAAACTCGACACCGCTGCTGCGCTCTTCGTTCAGGGACGGAATCGGCTCCCGGCCCTGTTCGAGGCCGTATTCGATCGCCGACAGCACGGCCGCCAGCACCAGATACGGATTGGCATTGGCGCCGGACAGGCGGTGCTCGATGCGCAGGTCCTTGGGTTCCGACTGCGGGATGCGCAGGCAGGCATCGCGGTTTTCCAGGCCCCAGCTGGCGCGCGAGGCGGCATTCACGGTGCCGCTGGTATAGCGCCGGAATGCGTTGTGGTTGGGCGCATGAATCGGCATCGTGTGCGGTATCCAGGCCAGGCAGCCGGCCACCGCGTGCCGCAAAGCCGCGCCTTCGTGCCGGCTCAGCAGGTTTTCGCCATCCTCGCCATACAGGCTGACGTGCAGGTGCATACCGCTGCCGGCATGCTGCAGATAGGGTTTGGCCATGAAACTGGCTTCGCAGCCGTGCTGTTGCGCCACCCCGCGCACGATGCGGCAGAACATCGCCGAATGATCGGCCGCGCGCAGCGGATCGCTGGAGTGGTTGAAGTTAATCTCGAACTGCGACGGTCCGTCCTCCGACAGCATGGTGGTGGTGTCGATGCCCTGCAGCTGCGCGCAACGCACGATGTCCTGCAATACCTCGCTGAAGCGATACAGGCTGTCGATGTCAAACGCGGTCTGGTCCTGCAGCCCGGTGAGCGGGTCGCGCGGCGCTTGCGGCAAGCCGTCCTGGCGCTGACGGTCGACCAGATAGAACTCCAGTTCGAAGGCCACCGTCGGCTGCATGCCCTTGCGGCGCAGGCGTTGCAGCACCTGCGCCAGCACTTCGCGCGGCTCGAAGCAGACCGGCGCGGCAGTGTCGCCGGAGGTCATCAGCATCTGCGCCAGCGGTTCGCGCTGCCAGCCGACCCGCACCAGGCTGCCGGGCACCAGGCGGCGCGGCGTATCCGGATCGCCATCTGCAAACGCATAGTCATCGATCCGGTAGACCCGCCCCTGGGTGCCGAGCAGCAACATGTTTTGCGGGTACTTCAGCATGCCGCCGGCCGCAATTTTTTCAATCTGATCGATCGGATAGCGCTTACCGTGAAAACGTCCGGCCAGATCGAAACCGAGTAAATCCACATTTTGGATATCCGGATGCTGCTGGCGAAATGTCCGTACTTCCTGCAGCAAGCTGTCGTCGGCCGTGGTGCGTGTATTCATCAGTCTCTCTTTCAGGTTGGGGTAGTAATGGTTCTGGTTTTCGGGTTTAACTAAATATCCACAGCACCTTGGTCCGGACCGTCCCCAGGTTGCTGTAACGGCAAGGCGTGCCACTGCGGAAGTGAAACGCGTCGCCGGGTTCCAGCGTGCGCTGCTCGCCGTCCACCAGCATGGTGAGCTGGCCTTCCAGCACATAACCGGCCTGTTCCGAGCTATCCATGATGTGGCGCTCGCCGGTGTCGGAGCCGGGCTCCATCACCGTTTCCAGCATGCAGAAGCGGTTCGACAGATCGGGCGACACCAGATGGTCGATCACGCCGCGCGCATAGCTGAGGGTGCGGCGTTCGGACGGCCGCGTCACCCAGGCGCAGGCGCTGGCCTCGGCCTTCGGGAAGAAGTAGGTGGTCGGCACGCCGAGCGTCTTCTCGATCACGTTCAGGTCTTCGACCGTCGGCTGCGACAGGCCGCGCTCGATCTGCGACATGAAGCCGACCGAGCGCCCGATGCGCCCGGCCAGTTCCTGCAGGGTAAAGCCCTTGCGCTTGCGCAGGTCGCGGATCAGTGCGCCCAGTGTCGCGCTGTCCGGATTCGGATGGTTCATGTTTATCCTTGATAATTCAATTAAATGGCATCGCGCAGGCGGTACCAGAATTTGCCGGCCGCTTCCAGCGATGGCGCCAGCCATGCACCACCGGGAAAAGCCCGGTGCTGCAGTCGTTTGAAGATGTCCAGGCTGTGGCGCTGGCCGCCGATCGCATCTGCCACCGCGCGCGCCGCGGCGCAGGTCGGCAGCACGCCGTGGCCGGAATAGCCCAGCATCCAGTGCACATTGCCGCGGCTGCCGATGGCAGGCGCACGGTTCATGCTGACATCGATGTGGCCGCCCCAGCCGTATTCCAGCCGCACGCCCCTGAGCGCCGGAAAGACACGCTCCAGGCGCGGCCGGATGGCGGCGCCGATATCGCGCGGCATCCCGCCCAGATAGGTGCAGCCGCCGCCGAACAGCAGCCGATGATCCGGCGTCAGGCGGAAGTAATCCAGCACGAACTGGTTGTCGGTGACGCAGGCATTGGCCGGCAGCAGCGCTCTGGCCCGCTCCGGTTCCAGCGCCTCGGTCGCCACCACAAAGGTGCCGACCGGCAGGATGCGGCGGCTCAGGGCCGGATCGAGCCGGTCGATGTAGGCATTGCATGCCAGAACCAGCGCATCGCAACGGATGCTGCCATGTTCAGTCGTGACCTGCACCCGGTCGCCGGCTTCCTGATAGGACAGCGCCCGGGTCTGCTCGAAAATCTGCCCGCCCGCCTGCTCGACGGCCGCCGCCAGTCCCAGCGCCAGCTTGAGCGGATTCAGATGCGCGCCTTCCGGGTCCAGCAGGCCCGCCAGATAACGCGTGCTGCCGACCCAGTCCGGCAGCGCCGCCCGGTCGATGAATTGCAGCCGGTCGTAGCCCCACTTCTGCGCCGCATCTTGCTGCCATTCGTGCAGCAGCTTGATGCGGCGCGGCAGTACGGCGGTCCACAGATGGCCGGCGCGGTAGTCGCAGTCGAAGCCGTGGCGCCCGGGCAGCGCCCTGACCTCGGCGGCAGCCCAGCGCATCAGGTCCCACAAATGCCGGGCGTCCTGATGCCCGAGCGCCGCCTCCAGCGGCTCCATGTCGCACGACCAGCCCAGTATCGCCATGCCGCCATTGCGCCCGGAAGCGGCCCAGCCGATCCGGCTGGATTCGATCAGGGTCACGCGCTGGCCGGCCAGCGCCAGCCGCAGCGCGGTGTGCAAGCCGGAGAATCCGGCGCCGATGACCAATATCCCGGTATCGACGTCACCCGCCTGCGCCGGCCGCGACGGCGCGCTGCAGGTGGTGGCGTAGTAGCTGGCGACGTGCTGCCGATCCCGTTCGAACATGTTTTGCCTTAAATGAAAAACAGCATATATATTTTCATGAATTATTATTTCATTATTTTCATGAAAATAAAAGTAAATAATTTCACATGGCATGGAAATTAGCCGCCAGGCACGATCCGGCGCCGGACGAATTGATAAAAATATTTGAGTATGCTGAATTGATCGCTGGTTCACGCCGGTTTTAATTGGCTGATAGAAAATACGCACTGCAGTATAAAAATAACCCGAGCAAGCGCTGCAGCTCCGCAGGTTCACAATAGTGGGGGAAGGCCCGCTGCACGACAAACACGCGGGCGCGGGAAAAGATAGCTGGGGTTTTGGGTACGAAGAAAAATGCTATCGGACTGCCGTCATCCAAGGCAGCGGCCGACAGGATGATGCGATGCGGGGATATTTGACCGTCTGCCATGCAGCGCAAGGACCGTTCCGGACGGCCCTGGAAAACCGTCGTCCAGCCCTGACAGGCTCTCTGCCATTCGGAACGCCGCATGACACGGCAAATGCGCAAAGCGGTTGCAGGACTCAATCCGGCAACCGCTCTGAATCATGGCAACTTACTACTTCTTGCGGTTCAGCACCACGCCCGCCAGCAATCCGACGCCGGCGGCCACGGCAAGCGCCCGCCATGGATTGAGTTTCACGTAATCCTCTGTCGAGGCCGCCATTTCCTGGCTGGCGGCGACGGCGCTGGCTTGCACGCCCTGCGCCTTGACCAGCGCCGTATCGAGCAGGCGCATGCCGCGGTTGCGGGCTTCCTCGGCCTTTTCGCCCGTCAATGCCGAGGCGGCCTGAAACAACGCCTGCGCATCCTTGACCAGTGTCTTTACGTCACTGTTGATTACCTTCAAATTCGATTCCAGCATGATGCACTCCTCTAGATCAGTAATTAGATATCCTGGCCACCGCCCGTTCGGGGCTGGCCAGCCAAACGGCTTGCCGCGCCATACGCCGGCAAGCGCTGCGGCCCCGGATTAGCGCGCGATGATCTTGCCGCCGGCATCCGACAGGACGATCTCGACGCGCCGGTTCAGCTGGCGGCTCTGCACCGTGTTATTAGAGGCAACCGGATACGCCTCGCCATAACCGCGGATAGCGACCCGCTCAGCGGCCACGCCCAGTTCCTGCAAGGCGCTGCGCACTGCGGCGGCGCGGCGCTCGGACAATTGCTGGTTATGCGCAGCAGCGCCGGTGCTGTCGGTGAAGCCTTCAACCAGCACGGTGCGTTGCGGATTTTGCTGCAGGACATCGGCCAGCTTTTGGGCGGTGCGCATGCCATCCGGATTCAAGCGGGCCATGTCGGTACCGAACAAGACGTCGCCGAGGGTGATGACCATGCCGCGCTCGGTCTTTTTTGCAGCCAGATCGGCCAATTGCGCTTCCAGTTGTGCCGCGCGCGCTTGCGCTTGCTGGGCCTCGCCCTGCGCTACCTGCGCTTCCAGTTTCGATTGCTCGGCGCTCATCTTGGCTTGCTCCGCTTCGTTGGTGCGTTGCGCCAAGCGGACTTGATCGCGTTCCTTGCCGGCGCTGGCGATATCGGCCTCGGCCGATTTCTGCTTGACGACTTCCTGCGTCAGCGCGATTTTTTGCCTGGCAAGATAGGCCAGCTTGTCGATTTTTTCAGCGCTGCCGGCATGGCTGGCCGCTGCATTGGCCTGCTCCAGAGCCTCGCCGGCCTGCTTCATTTCCAGCGGCGCGTAACTGGCGACTTTCGGGTTGTTTTGCGCTGCCACATAGTCGCCGCGGGTCTGGTCCAGCAAACTGGTAGTTTTCGGCATCGAACTGCAGGCACCGACAAGAGCGGCAATGGTCAGCAAGGCAGGCGTAAAGTATATTTTTTT